>NZ_FOER01000001.1:0-312553 GCF_900110805.1 Butyrivibrio sp. TB
TGTGAACTTCCGCGATAATTAACTCTCGGCAGCCAAATTGAGAGGTGGAGAAATTGGAAAAAACCAGATTTTATGCGGATTTCACTTGATTTTGAGTGGGAAACATGGTAAGATAATAGAGAAGTAATTACATCTCTATGGAGGCTGCCATGTATATGAATTTCCTTGTGAAGATACCGACTGGGGAAAACGGTATCACAATAAAAAACATCAAGGGAACTACCTACGTGTACTATGCGTATGAGAGAAAGTATGACCCTGTCAAGAAGTATTCCGTCCCCAAGACCACATCCATCGGAAGACGTGATGATGAGCACCTTGACATGATGTATCCTAATGCTAACTGCATGAAGTTCTTTCCGGATATAGAGATCCCTGAAGAACTGGAAGGGGATACCAGCCGCAGCAGTTGCCTGAATGTTGGAGCATTTTTTGTAATCAGGAAGATCATTGCCAGTTATCATATCGACGAGATGGTTAATCGTATTGTTGGCAAGGATGCCGGACTGTTTCTTGATCTTGCTGCATATAGCATTCTAACTGAGAACAATGCCGGTCAGTATTATCCTGACTATGCTTATAAGCATCCTCTCTTTACAAAAGGGATGCATGTCTATAGTGATTCAAAGATTTCAGACTTCCTTGGCCAGGACATGACTGATGCAAGGATTGCTTTCCTTAATGAATGGAATAAGAACCGGGATCACAGATCAAAGATTTATGTTTCTTATGATTCAACCAATAAGCACTGCCAGGCAGGTGATATAGATCTTGCTGAGATCGGACATGAAAAGGATAAGCAGGATAAGCCGATTTTCAACTATGCGATAGCATATGACAGGAACAACAATGAGCCCCTTTTCTATGAGGACTATCCGGGTAGCATCAATGACGTGTCACAGCTTCAGTACATGCTGGAAAAGGTGGAAGGCTATGGCTATAAAAATATAGGATTCATCCTCGACAGGGGATATTTTAGTGAGGCAAACATTCACTACATGGATCACCACGGCTACGGCTTTGTGATTATGGTCAAGGGCATGAAGGACCTTGTGAGTGAGCTTGTTTTAAAACATAGAGGCAGTTTTGAGCAGAGCAGGGCAAACAGCATAAGATCCTATAAAGTCAATGGAATGACAGTTAAGATGCAACTGTTCCCTTCGGATGAAAAGGACAGATATTTCCACATATACTACAATGACAGAAAACATGCAGCAGAACGCGAGAATGTAGAGAGAAAGATAGACAGGATAGTCGAGTTTCTTGAAAAGAACAGGGGCAAGAAGATACCCCCAAGTCCAAACATTGAGAAATACTTTAAACTTGAGATTTACAATAAGGGCAAGGAAGATGAACGACTCCTTGCATGGCGCGAACGCACTGATGTCATAGACAGGGAGATTGCACTCTGTGGATACTTTGTACTTATCACATCAGAGTCCATGACAGCGGAAGAAGCAATAAACCTGTATAAGAGCAGGGATGTTTCCGAAAAACTGTTCCGCGGAGATAAATCATATATGGGAGCAAGGGCAGAAAGGGTTTATGGAAATGAATCTCTGGAGACCAAGCTTTTCATAGAGTTCATAGCTCTTATCATACGTAATAAGATATATACATGCCTTAAGGATGAAGTAAAGGAGAGTGGACAGAAAGAGAATTACATGACAGTTCCAGCCGCACTTAAGGAACTTGAAAAGATAGAGATGATAAAGTCCTCTGACAATACATACAGGATAGATCACGCAGTAAGTGCTACCCAGAAAGCGATACTGAAAGCATTCGGGATGAATGCAGCAGACATAAAGACGCTGGGAAGAGCACTCGGAGAAGATCTAAAGAATGTAATTGTTAAGGCAAATGCAGAGAGGGAGGACTGATATCATGGCAAGAACAAGTTTAGACGATAGAATCAAGAAACAGGAAGAGGCAGTATTTAAGGCAAAAGACAGATATGAAGCAGAGCTTAAAGAACTGGACAAGCTCATAACAAAGCGCAGGGAACTTGAGAGCAAGGAACTGGTGAAGGCTTTCGAGAAGAGTAAAAAGTCACTGAAAGAGATCATAGAATTCATGAATGGGGACGCTGATGAGGAGGATTAAAAATCATCAACCCTGCATTAAGAGATTTTTTGAGGGGATTTACCGGAAGTGACGACGAGAGTTAAAAAGATAGGAAGTTAACAGATAACAACTTGTTAAAAAGTATAAAAAAGTATAAAATATTAGTACAAGTATAAAAATGTATAAAAAACCATAAAAGAAATCATAAAGTATAAAAAACTATAAAAGCAATCATGAAGTATAAAAAACTATAAAATCATCAATCAAGTGATCAAAAAGGAGTGGATATCATGCAAAACCCTTTTACCACTACATTCAGTAAAGTGCCAAATTACACATATATACCTACAGAGCAGGAGATGGAGATAATCGATAATTTTAGATACGATAATCCATCTGAGTCTGTATACAAGATAACAGGGGTAAGAGGCTCTGGTAAAACTGTACTGCTTGCCAAGATAGAGGAAGAATTATCTTCAGATGACTGGAAGAAAGAAGGCTGGATAGTGTGCCGTCTGACTCCTGCCAGAGATATGCTCAAGCAACTAGCATCATTCATGTATAAAGAAAAAATAATAAAAGATAAACCCAAGAGTGTAAGTATGAATGTATCTGGAAGTGTTCTTGGTGCCGGAGGCAGTATAGGCGTTACGAAAGAAAAGAATAGTGAGTTTTTTGATATAGGCGTAGAACTTGATGATATGCTTGCAAAGCTAACTTCTCAAGGTAAGAAAATCCTTATTGGAATTGATGAAGTTTCAAAGACACCTGATATGATAGTCTTTGCATCAGAGTATGGTAAGTGGTTAAGAGCCGGATATTCAATATATCTTGTATGTACCGGACTTTATGAGAATATCGAACAGCTGAGTAATGTTAAGAATCTCACGTTCTTTAGAAGGGCTACAACCATTAAGACAGTCCCTCTAAACAATATAAAAATGTCTGAAATGTATAAGGATAAGCTTAACGTAGATCTTTCTAAAGCTAAAGAACTTGCAGCAATCACAAAAGGATATCCATATGCATTTCAGGAACTTGGAGTTTTGTATTTTCGGAATGGAGATAAAGAAGAATTTGAGGATATCGTAGGGCAACTTAAGTCAGAACTGTATGCATATGCATATGAGAAGATCTGGGAAGAAATGTCAGAAGGCGACAGAGAATTGGCAATTCTCATTAGAAATAAATCCGAGTATAAGAGAGATGAAGTAATGAAGATGATGGAAAAAGTCGGCAATTATTCCGTTTATCGTGATAGACTTATTAAAAGGGGAATAGTTAATACAAGACATTCATACATTGGTCTTGCATTGCCGTACTTTGGTGAATATATAAAAGAATACTGTATTTGAAATGGTATCTATGATTTATACAAAGATGGCCCGGAAGAAAACGTAAAAAAATTAAAAGATCACTACTATAGAGTGTTTAAAAACTCCTGATGTAAGGTACAAGACTACATTCATCAGGAGTTTTTTGATTCATATATAAATTTTCATTTCAGGTATCAGAAGACCTTACCAGAATATTGCGCAGCAGATCGATCACTACTTGCTGCATATCTTCAGGAAGTCTGTGATAGTAGAATATGAGTTCTTTGTCGATAGTTCTGAGTTCCTTGACCATGGAGTTCTTAGAGGTATTGTTCATGGCCATCAGAAAATCGTTATGCATATCTGACATCTTTTGGATCACTTCAACATAATCACTGGGAGGCCTTTTCTCATTGCTTGGATCCATAAACAGATCGTCATTCAATGACAATATCTCCGGATCAAAATCCGGATCGGAATCAGGATCAAGAGGAATCAGAGATAGGCGTATGAGCTTCTCGATCGGTACATTGTATATCTTGCCGATTTTGTAGAATGCATCAGCTGGTGGAGTTAATCTTGCGTTCTCGTAGTGAGAATAAGTGGCTCTGGTAATCCCGAGTTTATTAGCAATATCTTTCTGCTTGAGTCCATGGGATTCTCTCAATAGCCTTAAGTATACTGAAAATCTGGTTTCTGACATATTCTCTCCATAATATAAAAAATGATACGGCTTCGTGTAATAAAATAGAAGTCAAAAAAGATATGGCTTAATGTAATAAAAAATAAAGCCTAAAAAATCTTAACGTGCTCAAGCAGTCTAACTATAGTCTAAGTAGACTGAACAATATTCAAATTGTTGAAAAATAGGGATGTTGAGGACTTATAAAACAATAAAATTCTATCATGATATAGAAAAATACAAAGCCCAAAGATATTAAGAATATCTAATGTAATTTATATGATAATATAATTAACTTTCTGCAATATCGTCCGATAAATATAAATGTAACAGTAAAATGATATTCTAAATATCAAATTAGGGTTGATTAATATTTTAAATATCGTAAAATATAAGTATGCGGTTATCATATTTGCTTATTGCGAAAGTAAATATGAAGCATCGCTTATATTATCCCCAACCTAAACGTTTAATGTTGAAAGGAGAAAAGACGATATGAACATGAAGTTCGTAAAGAGATTCCTTGCTGTATCCATGGCAGCAACAATCATGGTAGTACCTATGGTGGCTAGTGCTGCTACTAAGACTGCTCAGCAGACCAAGACAGCAGAGCAGACAACACAGCAGACAACACAGCAGACAACACAGTCTACTCAGTCTACTCAGACAGAGCAGGAGTCAGCAGGAGAGAAGCTCAATAAGACTATGGCTGAGAAGACAGCTGCAAGTACAACAGCAGTTGTTGCCGGCAAGACCCTTAAGAGTGATGTAGCAGGAACAGTTGATGTAACGAATTCCAAGACTATTAAGGCTTTCATCCTTAACTCAGCAAATGGTAAGACCGCAGGCGATAAGCAGACAGTATTTTCTAAGACTGCAAAAGAATCTCCTATGGCATTTGATTCAGCTAATGCAGCTGCAGCAGCTATCGGCGGAACAGTAGTTGGTGATGCTATTAATGCTGATATCACACTTAAGAACGGCGGAACAGCTAAGGCTGTTCTTAAAGAAGCTCCTACTGGAACCGTTAAGGTTATCCAGGTAGCTGATGGCGGTGATACAACAGTTCTTGATGCTACTGTTGATGGAACAGTTGTTTCTTTCACACCTTCTAACGGACATTTCACATATTTCATAGTAGTAATCTGATCACATAAGGCACAACGCGGGGCAGTATCGCAAGCTGCTCCGCATTTTTTTAGCAATACTGATAGAATATATATGTTTCAAGAGGTACTTTGATCCAGCGTACTATATGAGTTTTATTATTATGCAAAAAAAGCTCCGTGAAAGGGAAAGTCCTTGAGAACAAATCTAAAATCCAGACGATTTCTTGTTTTTATATCTATTATCATCCTGTGTATATGTTTTGGCGGATTAGGTGGTATCTACAGTTTCTGGGCCTATCCGGATGAGTTTGGCTACTGGTCACCTGCTGCAAGACTTAGCGGATATGACTGGTCGCAGGTGACATCTATTGGTTCGTACTATTCTTATGGGTACAGCCTGATTTTATATATAATCTTTAATATTTTCAAAAACGCAGTAACAGCATACAGGGCAGCAATATTTATAAATTTTGCTTTGAGCATTGCAGCTGTATGGCTTATATATTTTTTTATCTGTTCTGTACGAAATATTGCGAGTGAAAGTAAGGCTGAGGGCGCCGCTGCGATAATTAGCGCGGCCTGTGTAATGTATCCTGCCTGGTCCTTGTATTCGCAGAGTACTATGTCAGAGAGCCTCATATTGTTTTTGTTCGTGCTGGTATCTTTTTTGATGTACAGGTTTTTAAAAAAGCCCGGGATCATAAATGGACTCCTTCTGGCAGCATGTTCCATGTATGCATATCTGGTTCATATGAGAATGATAGGAACTGTTATAGCGATAATGGTGACGCTTCTGGTATGGGCTTTTAGCTGCGGCAGTCGCAAGATCAGAATGGGCATATTGATATTTATAGCAGTTGTAGCATTTTGTTTTGCTGTAAGCTTTGTGATCAAAAGTCATATAGTATCGGAAGTTTATACTTTCAGTTCTAAAGATACTATCAATTGGAATGATTATAACGGGCAATTACCGAAGATATTAAAACTTTTCACTCCCCAGGGTATGCAATACATGTTTGAAAATATCTCCGGCAAAGTCCTTTATATAAGCCTTGCTTCCTATGGACTGGGATTGTGGGGAATAGCAGCTGTTACATCACTATTTATAAAAAGCATAAAATCTCTTAGGAAAAGAGGTTCAAAGAGCAGGGCACTTTTTGGCATATATATGTTTCTGGCAGTTTTATTGCAGATAGGTGTTGCTCTTGTATACCTGATAGATTCTCCGTCACCTGATAATGCAAGGCTTGATCTGCTACTTCATGGTAGATATATAGATATGCTGATTCCGGTGCTGCTTATATACGGTATATATGCCATGTATTATGGCAAGCACCCTGTTATCATCACAGGCATCATATCTGCGGCAGACGTTTTGCTAATGATTCCTATTCTGATCGTTATCAGTAGGAATAATACCGGAATGAGCGAACTTCAGGGATTTACCATGGCGGGTGTTAGTTATATGTTGTCTTATCAGGATACAGATGCTAAGGCGTTCCTTATAAGAGCAGTTATATTCGGTGTGATCTTGTCATGGGTGGTATGTCTTATAGTTTTGATAGCCCGTAGAACGGGTGAATCCATGGTGCTTGCCTGTTTAATAGTGATCCAATTGGCATTATCAGTTGTCACTTGCAACAAGTTCATGTATTCTATTCAGCCTTATGTATATACAGATGTTCAGCTGACAGACAAAGTTGAAAGACTTGAAGAAGCAGATCCCGACAGGCAGATAATACATATCTTTAAAGGCGGCATCCCGTATATAGAAGTTGTTCAGTTCGGACTAAGAGATAAGGTTATTGATGTAATTGATGCGGAGGTAGAAGACGTTTTTATAAGTGCATTTCCGCACGATGCGATAATCATTACGGATGCGGATACGCCGCTCGATGCAGATCTTAGAGACAAATATGATACGGCTATATACTACGGACATCTAAAACTATATTTCAATGAATAGTCTTATGTGATTGTTTCCTAGAAACGAAACAATCCGTTAGACATAAGGTGTCAAAAGTTCCTTTTGACACCTGCCTCATCTTATAGAATTGGAACTACTTTAAACATACCAAAAAAGAGGGGAATTCGTTTTGAATATATATATTTATAAGATAAAAAAGATTATATCGATAGTGATGACTGTATACTCGCTCCTTGCTCCTATATCTCTATATATAAATTCATATGCGTCTATAAGTGGTGAAGTTAACATGATAGTATCACCGACAAGCGCATACAGGGAACCTTCGATGGATTCTGAGAAGATAAGGGATCTTAATATTGGAGATACTGTTTTTGTAACAGGAGAGGATGGTGATTTCTATGTTATATATTTCAAGGATACGACGCAATATGTCCCTAAATATGCCATAGATGGAACTGATGTGCCGGATTCTGCTACAGGGGTATCTGTTAACCCTAATGCGGCATCTCTTGCATCATCTGCAAAGAAAGCCAAAGAAGAAAGTAATAAGGCTTTGCATGAAGAGTTTAAAGAGCAGGAAGCCTATAATGAAATCCTTGAAGACACATTGGAACAAAAAAGAAAAACCAAAAGAAATACAGTCATATGGATAACTGTATTGGTTGTCTTGTGCATGTGCATGATAGGGGTAAGTGTGATGACTGCTTTTAGTAGTAAGAATGCTGATGAAAGTACATCTGAACAAGGCAGTACAAAGGAAGAAAAAACGAAAGAAGATAAATCGTAGGAGCCAGGGCATCTATATGAAGCTGATAATTCAGATTCCATGTTTCAATGAACAGAATACTCTTATCACAACTCTTGATGACCTTCCCAAGGAGCTTGATGGCATTGATAAGATCGAATACCTGATCATCAATGACGGAAGTTCTGATAAGACTACGCAGGTTGCAAGAGACTGGGGAGTTGATTATATCGTTAATTTCACCCAAAACAAGGGGCTTGCCAAGGGCTTCATGACAGGGCTTGATGTATGTCTGGAAAATGGTGCTGATATAATCGTCAATACCGATGCTGACAATCAGTACTGCGGCGATGATATTGCAAGGCTCATAGAACCAATCCTTGAAGGACGTGCTGACATCGTGATTGGTGAAAGACCAATCGAAGAGAATGAGAATTTTTCTTTTCTCAAGAAAAAATTGCAGCGCCTCGGCTCCTGGGCTGTACGTCAGGCATCAAAGACTACGATTCCGGATGCTCCGTCGGGTTTTAGAGCTTTTTCCAGAGAAGCAGCTCTAAAACTAAATGTTGTTAATGATTATACCTATACGCTGGAAACAATAGTGCAGGCGGGAAGAGAGAAGATTCCGATAGTATCAGTGCCCATAAGGGTCAATCCAACTCTAAGGCCATCAAGGCTTGCCCATACTATGTGGGGTTATGTCAGAACTTCAATGCTCACTATATTAAGAGCGTATCTTATTTATAAACCTTTAAAATTCTTCCAGTTCCTGTCTTTGTTTCCGATTATTCCGGGGCTTATAGTATGGATCAGATTCATATATCTGTTTGCGAAATATGGTGGAGCCGGACATGTACAGTCTCTGATACTTGGATGTACCTTGATCATCATAGGCGCTATGTGTCAGATGATAGGAATACTGGGAGATACGATTACGGCTAACCGCAAGATCTTGCAGGATACCCAGTATCATACCAGAAAGATGTACTACGATGGTGTCAAGCAGGCTGATATACATGAGCATGAAAAGTGCAGGATCTATTACAGGTGAATCATATGATTTGTTCAGATAGATAGAGGCATAATAATTGATTTTGATGAGGCGCACATGATACCTTCTCGCCTGACAGAGATTCTAAGAGGACGTAAAGTAATATATATTACAGTCAAGAATGCTGATTATATTAGGACTCTCCAGTTTAGAAGAGTCCTTTTGGAATACGCTTTGGAGAGTCTTGTGATATCTTCTGAGAAGGCTGGTCCTATATCCAGAGTATTCGATCTAAGGCGTAGGCTAAGGCATATCGATCTTACTTATTATGATGTGATAATAGTAGGATTCCTCCCGCAGCTTATCTGGAAGTTTATCAGAAAAAAGGCCGGAACGAGTAGTCCTTTGTTTGTTGCGGATTTCTTTTTATCTTTATATGACACTGTAGTACTTGACAGAAAGTACATAGGTACAGGCAATCCTTTATCCGGATATCTTGAATCTCTAGACAGGAAAGTACTTGAAGAAGCAGATTACGTACTGACAGATACCAAAGCTGATGCTGATTTCTTTGGATTAGAGATTCTTGGATACAGACGTAGCGATATAGAACCTTTTTACTTAGAAGCAGATTCATCTATCTATAAGGCATCTCTTGAAGATGAGAAGACGTATCTGGCCACAGAAGAAGCTGAATATCTTCAGGACAAGAGAACTTTTGAAGTGCTATATTTTGGTACAGGGCTTCCTTTACAGGGAATAGATGTTGTTATAGAAGCTTATCTGATTCTGGCAAGAAAGTATGAAGGCAGGGACATTCGGATGACTTATATAGGAGGACTTGATGGTGCCTTACAACATATAGCTGAGAGATATTCGAGTATAGATATAATGCCTTGGCTTTCTCAAGTGGATCTTGCCAAAAGGATACGGAGAGCGGATCTGTGTCTTGCAGGGCATTTTGCAGATGGCGATGGCAAACAGGATCGCACTATCCCTGGCAAGGCATTCATATACGAAGCTATGAACAAGAAGATGATCCTGGGAGATTCCAGGGCTAATCATGAGATCTTCATAGAGGATGAGAATCACCATTTTGTTCGAAGGGGAGATTCGGAAGCGCTTTCTAAAGCCATCGAGACTTTTGGGTGGAAACAGTAATTTAACAGCGCTGTCTGTGCGTGGATTTTTTCCTGACACCTTTCCGCTTAGGCAGAGCAAAGCCTTTGGTGATGCTGCACTGTCTAAGCAGGAAGGCTGAGTTATTTTCTAATATTACTGAGGTTCGATATGGGAGTGAAGGTATCTGTAATAGTTCCTGTATATAATGCTAAAACCTATCTTGACAGGTGCATGCAGCACCTTTTGTCGCAGACGCTGTCAGATATCGAGATCATCCTTGTAGATGACGGATCGACAGATGACTCGCTATCCATATGCAGAACTTATGCGGCAAATGCTAATAAGATTGGCGGCATCTTCATTCAAGTGATACATCAGTCCAATCAAGGCCCGGCAGCAGCTCGCAATGCAGGTCTTTCCTGCGCTGTAGGTAAGTGGATAGCTTTTGTTGATCCGGATGATTATGTATCACCTGATTACTGCAGGGCTTCTTACGAGTACGCAGAGACGACGGATGCAGATATTGTCATGTTTGATGCTGTCAGAGAAAAAGAGCCTCTTGTCCTTGCAGATGACAGTATGATCATTGAAGAGCAGGATCATATCATGAATCTTAGATGCGCTATTCTATATCCTTATATGCTGCGTTATAGTCCTAATCTGCATATTAAAGATCAGTATCAGTCCACCCATAAAAGTGATATCGCAATAGCTGCCCCTTGGAACAAGCTTTATAAAAAGAGTTTTCTTAATGACAATAATCTGATTTTTCCGGAGCAGCTTAAGACACTTGATGATATGACATTCAACTATCTTGCATTCGGATGTTCTCCAAAAGTCGCATACCTTCATAAAAAACTTTATCATTACTGTTTCAATAGAAAATCTATAACTAATAAATATGACCCGAATAGGATCAAAAAAGATCTTGAAGTATTTAAGATGATAGGAGAGGACATCAGAAGTGTAAAAAGCGGAGGAAAGAGTCATGATTTCGGAAAAAGTTATGATAATAATGAGTTAGTGGAGAAATCAGATAATTGTGATGAATCTGATTTCAAGGCAGAAAAATATAATAAGTATAGAGCTGATTTCGAGGAAGAAAAATATATTAAGTATAAATCTGATTTCAAGGCAGAAAATGATAATAAAGATAGTACGGAATATGATCATATAGATAGATCAGAATGTGAAGGCATGGATTATCAAGCTTTATACATTGCTTACTATGCACGTGTTATCAAGTCTTTTGCAATACTATGCAGGTTATGCTTTTTTAGTCCAATGAGCCCTTATGATCTAAAGCATCAGTTACAGCTTGCAAGAAATACTATGGATATAAAAGAGTATGCAGAAGCTTTTGATAATATTGATATTAAAGTACTTGAGCCAAGGCTTAAAGCTGTAGTATTTGTTGCAAGGATGAAGAGCCCATTTGGGTTATATATGCTTCATGTAATGCAGAGTACACTTCAAAGAATACTTTGATCCTACAATTTATCTTGATATATACTGAACAGCATTTTGCACTGCGAGTAAAGTTTGAAAATGCCCTGTTTTAAAAACTAAATTGGTGTCGCAAGTTACACGAATTTGAACTATCAGTCACTTTCTTTGCTTGCGGTAATAAGGGGTATAGTGAAAAAATTAGAGGTTTGCCATGAATCTTCAGACTATTCTGCATCCATCAACGGATATATGTAATGAACCGGAGCTGTATTTTCATCAAGATGACATCTTCGATCTGTATGATGGCTATTTCAACCTTTTCTATATAGAAAAACATAAAAAGTATACATTCATAGATTCGCTTGAACTGGTCCTTGAATGTTCGGGCTACGATGTGCTGGAGCTTATGCATGACAGGGAAGTGATAAGGAGCATAGATCTAAAGAAGGACATGGACGCCGGAAGCGGTATCATAGAAGGACGCTTTGCATACCCATATACGCAGTATGACAAGGGAGTGTTCTGGTTCAGGCTTAGGCGATGCTTGGAAAAAACTTTGCACTCAGACATAACATATGTTGAGGGCTTTTATGAAGGGCGTAGTAGTCAGATGTGTAATCCGGTAAATCTTGGCCTTAACATATGTACTTACAAGCGCGAGCAGTATGTCCTTCGTAACATGAAGTCTTTAATAAGATGGATAGAAGGTGATAGGGCAGAAGCTTCCGATGTTTTGGGTATAGAGCCCGGCTTTAAAGACAATAACAGTTCTATGACGGAGTCTGATACTCCCGAGGCTTCCGGGCATATTCATGTCTTTATCATAGATAATGGCAAGTCTCTTGGAGATTGTAAGGAGTTTACGGATCTTGTAGCATCTACCAATAATATAGAAGTTATTCCTAATGATAATACCGGCGGTGCCGGAGGATTTAGCCGTGGCATGATAGAAGCTATGAATAGGAGAGAAGAGCTGTCACTGACTCACCTTCTAATGATGGATGATGATGCTGTTTTTGATCCGGATCTTTTTACAAGGCTTTATGGTTTTCTTTCTTTTTTGAAAAAAGAATATGCAATGATATCTGTAGGCGGAGCTCTTTTTCGTGGAGATTATAGATATATACAGCACGCGGCAGGAGAATGGTTTGAGAATTTCAGGATAGTTAATGAGCATCCTCTTGTTGATATGAGAAGCTATGAGAATGCTGCGGCACTGTGGATGACTGGAACCGAGCATGAGAGGGACAGGTACGGCGCCTGGTGATATCGAGCTTATCTATAAGGCGGTCATAGACTATATGAAAGGTATACAGTGGCTGAGGGATACAGATATTGAAGCTCTGCATAAAGAGGTATCTGAGATTTATAAAACTATTGTGCCTTTTAAGTCTATATGTGATCTTAATATAAGTGACAGGCATAGACTTGAACTTGAGAAGCTTGCGGACAGATACAATGAAGTGATAACACCGGATCAGCTAAGGGAATACTATGACCATAAAAAGTATGAATCCGGTATATGGAAGATGATATCGATAAATGGCTGGCTTCTTCCCACATATAGGAGTACAAGTATAGTCACTCCCCTGGACTCTCCCTGGAAGCCCTATAGGAGAAGATATGTAATCCTCTACCAGCCTGCAGATAGGAAGTGTGCTGTGATGCGTAGAGATTATAAATGGCTTTGGCGAAGTATAAAATATTGCATATGGATAATGATAAGATTTCGTTTACTATAACTCAAAGCGGTCTGCCTTGGCAGACCGCTTTGAACACGTTACGTAGATATTACTTCCAGGTTAATTCCAATTTTTTATTAGATGTAGCACAATCGACAAGATACAGATTGATCAATGTCTGATAGGGGATTCCGGATGCAGAAGATTGTGTTTTAAAATAATCAAGAGCATCTACATCTATGTTCATAGTGATTTTTTTATGCAATCTTTTTGCATATGGATTTCTTACTGCTTTGCTAAAGTCGAACTCTTTTTCTAAAAATTCATCATCATCATCTATCTTTTTCATATGTATCGACTCCTTTCATAGCCTTCGCGTTCTCTAGTGGTTTCATTACGTGAAGATATAATTCTGATTGTATTCTTACTTCTGATACAATGAACAACTATAAGAACATTACCACGTTTACTGACTCCGAGAATCCTAAAACGTTCTTCGGTATCGGAGTGGTTGTCATCAAATTCGCAAAGGGCATATGTATCATAGAATACAGTCTTGGCTTCTTCAAAAGAAACGCCGTGTTTTTTCTTGTTTATTTCGTTTTTGTTCTCGTCCCATTCAAAACTTAATTCTTCCATACATATATTATACATACATAGTCAATACTTTTCAAGTATAGAGAAAGCAAACGGACATTGACGTTTGACCGTATATGTGATACTTTAAATATAATACGTTGAAGCGTTAAAGCGAAAAAGAAAATCTTTTTTTTCAAAAGAATCTTCTTCATATATGTTTTTCACGCATCATCAAATATTATGAGGTCAAAGGGGGACCACAGGCTATGCCAGTTACAGAACTTCTTGAAAGAAATGCAAAATTATATCCGGACGAGATCGCTCTTGTAGAGCTTAATCCGGAGATGGCCGATACCAGACGTATATCCTGGAAAGAGTATGATCTTATAGAGCCAACAAGGTTTGAGCCTTACAGAAGACAGATCACATGGAAGGTCTTTGATGAGAAGGCCAATAGATTTGCTAATCTGCTTCTTAGTAGGGGCATTAAGAAAAATGATAAAGTTGCTATCATAATGTATAACTGTCTTGAGTGGCTTCCTGTTTATTTTGGCGTGTTAAAAACAGGTGCTATAGCAGTCCCTTTCAATTTCAGATACGATGCAGAAGAAATCTTGTATTGTACAGAGCTTGCAGAAGTTGACATTATAGTATTCGGACCTGAATTCATAGGCCGTATAGAGTCATATGCAGAGCGTCTTTCCAAGGGACGTCTTCTTTTCTATGTAGGTGATAATTGTCCGAGTTTTGCAGAGAGTTATAGAGAGCTTGTTGCCGACTGTTCTTCTAAGTCGCCGCATCTTCCTCTTACAGATGATGACTTTGCTGCGATCTATTTTTCATCAGGAACAACAGGATTCCCGAAGGCAATCCTTCATAAGCATCTGAGTCTGTCGCAGGCAGCAGAGATGGAAGCAAGGCACCATGGAACGGGAAGAGACGATGTCTTTTTATGTATACCTCCTCTATATCATACAGGAGCCAAGTTCCACTGGATGGGAAGCTTGTTTGCAGGCAGCAGAGCTGTGCTTTTAAAAGGTGCTACGCCAGAAGTTATATTATCTGCAGTATCTAGCGAGAAGTGTACGATCGTATGGCTGCTGGTTCCGTGGGCACAGGATATTCTGGATGCTCTTGACAGTGGCAGACTTAGCCTTGATGATTATGATCTTGAACAGTGGAGGCTTATGCATATCGGAGCACAGCCTGTTCCGCCATCACTTATCAAAAGATGGCTTGAATATTTTCCTGATCATCAGTATGATACTAATTACGGCCTTTCTGAATCTACCGGCCCCGGATGCGTACACCTTGGAGTTGAGAACGTCGATAAGGTTGGCGCTATCGGCATACCTGGATATCGCTGGGAGTGCAAGATAGTTGATGAAGATGATGAAGAAGTTGAAAAGGGCGATGTCGGAGAACTGTGCGTCAAAGGCCCCGGCGTTATGACCTGTTATTATAACAATCCGGAAGAGTCTGCCAAGATCTTAAAAGATGGCTGGCTCTATACGGGTGATATGGCTATGCAGGATGAGGACGGATTTTATTTTCTTGTAGATCGCAAGAAGGATGTAATAGTCAGTGGCGGAGAGAATATTTATCCTGTTCAGATTGAGAATTTCATAAGAACTTTCGATAAAGTCAAGGATGTAGCAGTTATCGGAATTCCTGATCCAAGACTTGGAGAAAAAACTGCTGCCATAATTGAAGTAAAAGATGGTATGATATGTACAGAAGAAGAAATCAATGAGTATTGCATGGGTCTTCCAAGATATAAGAGACCTAAAACCATTTTCTTCGAAGAAATACCACGTAATGCCACAGGCAAGATAGAAAAACCAAAGCTTAGAAAGATGCATGGTGCTGAGAATCTTGTCGCTATGGAGAATAGGAGCTGATAGAACTTATATCCGGTCTTATACTATAAGATCAGGATAGTTGTAGATAGTTTTGAATTTACCTATTTTGCCTGATGATGACCTGAAGGAAGACAGTTATGACACACAAGGAAGCAGAGCGGTGTATTCCCTCTTTTTTTGACGAATCTATTGAAAATCTGGAACTTGCTGAGTTCTTGGAGCATATCGACAGTTGTCCTGATTGCAGAGAAGAGCTTACTATACAATTTCTGGTAGGCAGGGGCCTTCAGAGCCTTAGTATGGGCGATGAATTCAACCTTGCTGGAGAACTTGACAAAAAGCTTTTAAAGGCGCATGCTCGTCTGAACAGGCTCTACAGACTCGAAAGATTTTCATGGATCCTGCGAGCAATAGTAGTGGCAGAAACCGTGGCACTTTTTATGCTCACGCTTCGTATTTTGTTTTAACCCCTAAGGGTACGAAAGGAATTAAGGTAAATATGGGTATTGTTGTAATTGGCGCTGTTTTTGTTGATATTAAGGGCTATCCTTCCATGCAGTATATTGCCGGTGGGAGAAATGTAGGTAATGTAGTACAGGTACATGGAGGAGTAAGCCGTAACATAGCAGAGGATATAGCCAATGTTGAGTTAAGACCCACATTTGTAGGACTTGTTGACGAGACAGGTATCGGCATTGATGTTGTTGATAAGCTCAAAAACCATAAGGTCAACACCAAATATATCAGGAAAGTCAAGGACGGGCTTGGCTCCTGGCTTGCTATATTTGATAACTCAGGTGATGTTGTTGCATCGATTTCCAAGCGTCCCGATCTAAGCGAGATCGCAAGAATCCTCGATGAACAGGGTGATGAGATCTTCAAAGATGCCGACAGTATCATCATTGAGTTCGATATGGAAAAAGATATTCTTAAAAGAGTTTTTGCTCTTGCACAAAAGTATGACAAGAAGGTATATGCTGTAGTTTCGAATATGACTATAGCAGTAGAAAGGCGAGATCTTCTGAAGAACTGTGCATGCTTTGTCTGCAATCAGCAGGAAGCCGGAATATTCTTTTCTGATGTATATGATGATATGGATCCGGAGCAGCTGCGTGAGATCCTTGTATGCAAGCTCAAGGCTTCTCAGATTCCGAAGATGGTAATAACTCTCGGAGAGCTGGGCTCTGTATATGCTACTTGTGACGGTGAATCCGGATATGTTAAGTCCAGGCAGGTTGTAGTTACAGATACTACCGGCGCAGGAGATTCCTTCTTTGCAGGTGTAGCCATCGGTCTTACATATGGCAAGAGTTTCAGAGAATCCTGCGAGATAGGAACAAGACTTGCAGCATCTGTTATTGCTACCAAAGAGAATGTATGCCCGAGATTCCTTCCGGAAGAGTTCGGAATAGACGCGTCTATGATCAAGGATTTTGAATGATTTCAGGATTTATGGTGATGAGGAAGCCTTTCGCGTATACTAATCAAATGCCTTCTTGATCTGATCCAGGAATTTCTCTGCAATAGGTGTAAAAGTCTGGTACTTGTTCCATATAAGATAAAGATCGGAAGTCAGTTTTGGAGAGAGTGGCCTGAAAACCAGGTCACTTTTTTCCGTGTTGATCAGATCTTTAAAGGTGAGAAGTATACCAAGGTTTTCTCTTGCAAATACGCTACCGTTGTAGGATAACCTAAATGATCCTTCAAGCTTAAGCTCAGAGAATCTGTCTTTTGCCCAGGCTTTGATCTCGTTATTCCAGCTTTGCTCAGATACAAAAAGAGGTTGTCCCACAAGATCGGAAACTCTGATGGTTTTATTCTTGGAGAGCGGATGTGATGCAGATATTATTGCGCCCCATACATCGGCTTGAGGGAATTTTACAAATTCATATTTATTGCTGTCAGGTGTTTCGCACAGCACAGCAAAATCAAGAATGCCCTTGTCTAGCTTCTCTGTAACCTGCTCAGTATCTCCGCTGGTTATGTGATAAGTGAAATTAGGGTATTTTTCTTTTAACTTATAAATCTCTCTGGCCAGATATCTAATCTGATAGCTCTCAGCCAGTCCAAAATAAATATCGCCGCCGGTAATATCATCCAGAGTATTAAATTCCTGCTCTATCTTATCTGACATGGCTACAAGGTCCTGAGCACGATCGCGCAAAAGCATTCCCTCATCTGTAAGTGAAATACTGAAGCTGTGCCTGACAAACAGCTTTTTACCGAGCTCTTCTTCCAGAGCCTTGAGTGTCTTTGAAAGAGTAGGCTGGGAAACATGAAGCTGCTCAGCGGCCTTTGACATATTCTCTTCCCTTGCGACTGCAAGAAAGTACTTGAGATTCCTGATTTCCATAAAAACTCCTTTCGATAGAGACGGATGATGTGATATTCCTAAAAAGCATATCATGATATTTATTTTATTCATTAGCGAAAAACAGGTCAAGGCTTTGGTATTGAAATTGGAAGGAGCAATAAAGATGGATGATTATTGATGGAGGTACAATCTGAAGGAAAACTAAAGCAACAATTCTTAACACAAATGCTTCTTAAATGTTAATTTTGATTGGTGGACTCATACTTATTAGAGCAATAAAATTATGTTAAAATAAATTGCAAAGGTGGGATTAGTATGAGGAAACACTATTTGGACAACATTCGCTGGACTACTGTCGTTATCGTTGTGATCTATCATGTGCTTTACATGTATAACGCTGAGGGTGTTCTTGGCGGTCTTGGAAAGATCACAAATCTTTCGGTTCAGTATTACGACATATATCAGTATCTTGTATATCCGTGGTTTATGCCGGTTCTTTTTGTAGTTTCCGGAATAAGTGCCAGACTGTCTTTGGATTCACATTCGGATAAGGAGTTCATAAAGTCCAGATCTTTAAAACTACTGGTACCATCGACTATAGGTCTTTTTGTATTTCAATTCATTCAAGGGTATGTGAGCATGTCGCTTGGAGGCGGATTTGAAGGACTTGCGTCAGCGGGAGTTCCAAAACCGGTTATCTATCTGATAATGGTTGCCTCCGGAAGCGGAGTGCTCTGGTACATGCATCTTCTGTGGATATACTGCGTGTTACTTGTGGTTATAAGAAAGATTGAAAAAGGAAAGCTATTGGCTGCCGGTGCTAAAACTCCTCTGTGGCTGATCGCACTGTTTGTTTTTCCAATCTGGGGTGCAGCGCAGATTCTTAATACTCCTATTGTTTCTGTTTACAGAATCGCATTTTATTTTGTTTTCTTTATGCTTGGTTATTTCGTTTTTTCAAATGATGAAGTGATCGAAAAACTGAAGAAGATAGCAGTACCTTTGATAGTGGCAGCAGTGGCTATATGTGTTGTATTCGCAGTTATGAATTTCGGCGATAATTATGCAGACAAGCCGATCAACAGAGGCTTCTTATATGCGCTTGATGCATACGTGGGATCGCTGGCAATGCTGGCCGAAATGGCACGCTTTGGCGACTCTGCCAGCTCTTTTACCAAATGGATGTCAGCTCACAGTTTCGGACTATACGTATTCCATTACCTTGGAATATCTACTGTTGCTCTTATATTTGCAAAGCCGGGGCTCTTGCCTGCGCCTGCATGCTACATTTTAAGTCTTGCAGCGGGATTTCTTTTCGGATATGGCCTGTATGCCATCATTTCACGGATACCGTTTTTCAGATGGGCAGTGCTGGGAATTAAGAAAGGAGGAACCATCATGACGAAGTCATGATTTGGAATGGTTCCGACCGATATGGCAGGACTTTTGAGCAGTCCTGCCATTACATAATATACGAGGAGAAATAAACAATGTTCAAGGATAATCTGGTTCAGTTGCGAAAGTTTTCACAGATGACTCAGGAGGATGTTGCAGAAAAGCTCGGAGTCACAAGGCAATCCGTTGCCAAATGGGAAGCCGGAGAGAGCATTCCTGATCTTGATAAATGCAAGCAACTTGCGGATATTTTCGGAGTGTCTTTAGATGACCTTGCCAATTACGAGCCTGAGGACAATATGGGATTCGCTGTTCCGCCTAAGGGCAAGCACCTCTTTGGCCTTGTAACAGTGGGAGATAAGGGCCAGATAGTGATTCCCGCCAAAGCCAGAAAGCTGTTTGATATCTCTCCCGGAGACCAGCTGGTTGTCCTTGGAGATGAAGGACAGGGAATTGCCTTAGTCAAATCTGAAAGCTTTTTGGCTTTAGCCGGTATGATTGAAAAACTGAAGTGATTCACAGAACCGTTCCCATCGACTACCCTATTTACTTAAAAGATGCCGTGAAGCCTCACGCGACTTTAGTAGTGTGAGGCTTCACATAATAAAGCTTCCGGGAGGACTGATATGTTCTATGACATTTCTGATTTGAAAACCCAAGAAATATGTTTACAACTTGAAAAGACATGTGAGGCACAGCCTGAGAAAAAGTGGCTTCCCACATATTATTTTGATATATGCCTTTTAGACGGAACCAAGATTGGAAAGTGCGATCTTCGCATCGGTCATAATGAGAAGACTTATATTGGTGGAAACATTGGATACAGCATAGATGAGCCATATCGAGGACATCACTATGCAGCTAAAGCATGCGAACTTCTTTTTAAACAGGCAAGAAAACATGATCTGGATTATCTGATCATCACATGTGATCCTACTAATGCAGCTTCTTCAAGAACATGTGAACTTGCCGGAGGTAAATTTATTGAAAAAACTGACATACCTGAAGACAATGAAATGTATGCAGAAGGAAAGCGAGAGGTATTTATATACCGATTCGATATAAAAAAGAGTTGAGGTAAATATGATCAGATATCAACTATTAAGGAATGAATATGCCTATGCCTAAATACAGATAAATAACAGAGTCTGATAACGCCGCAGTTGCAGCGCTTGTCAGGAATAATTTAAAACAGTTTAATCTTGATATTCCCGGAACGGTATATTTCGATGAGGGACTAGACCACCTTAGTGATTATTATGGCAATGATGAGCGAAGGTACTACGTCATTGAAGATGATATAGGTGAAGTCATTGGTGGAATAGGATATGATAGATTTGAACCGATGAAAGATACCGCTGAACTACAAAAACTATATCTTACAGGTTCGGCAAAAGGTTCCGGACTTGGCTACGAAATGATAGATTTCATTGAAGACAAGATGCGAGAAGCAGGGTACAAAGCTTCATATTTGGAGACTCATAATAACCTTCAGGCCGCTATCCATATCTATGAAAAGAAAGGTTATAAAGAGATAGTGCGTCCTAAAGAGGTGGTTCATAGTACCATGAACAGATTTTTTATGAAAAATCTGTAGACCCCTAACCTGGTATAGCACTGCTTGTGGCCTCGGATAATTCTGCATCAGGAGCTGCACTGGTTGGACGAAATGAAGAACAGCAGAATCAGTATGATTATGGGCGTACAGTTGTCCTTCCGGATATGATACTGACATTATCAAAAGAATAAAAATTAGGGGAATAGGAATTATAGAAAACTCCAGGTGCTAACTGAGGAAGACATCAAAGAATTGGAGCAATAGGAGATAATGGAAAAAGAAGAAATCCGTGAATTTTATCATATAGAGTATGGAGATTATACACTTGACTGGATACAGAAGTTTGTTGATAAAGCTGTAGAAATGGAGCTTGATGAGATAAGGCTTCTCGAACATAACTACATGTTTAAGGAGTTTGCACCCATGTATAATACTGTGTGCGCTAGTAGTGATTTTGTTAATGACTGGTTTCAAAGAAAAGCTGGCAAAAAGAATTACAGTGAGTATCTGGAACTTATTGAGAAAGTATGAGAAAGAGAGTATCCTGTAAAAATCAAATTTGGACTTGAAGACTGTATGCAAGGGTACATCTTCACATGCATTTTTAAATCGTGAAGGAAGACCTATCCGAATGAAAGATGAGCAGCCAGAGCTTTTTGAGGCACTTAGCAGTTTGGTATCTGCATAACACTATATGGGAGGAAAAGCAATGCTTTATGACTTGGTAAAAGAAAACAGAAGTTACAGAGGCTATAAGGAAGGTTTCACTATATCTGAAGAAGATCTCAAAGACCTTATAAATATGGCAAGAATCACTGCATCAGGAGCAAATCTTCAGCCGCTGAAATATAGGATCGTTACTGATAGTAGTGAAATAGATGCTCTTAATTCCTTAACCAGATGGGCCAAGATGCTGACAAATATTACTTTGCCCCATGAAGGAAAATATCCAAATGCCTACATCGTAGTCTGCGTAGACAAGGATATCTGCAAGAACGAAGAAACTGCAAAGATGGATATTGGTATTGCTGCACAGACCATGCTACTTGGCGCTGTTGAAAAAGGCCTTGGAGGATGTATGCTTGGCAATTTTGACAAGGAAGAACTTAATAAGGCGTTGTCACTTCCCGAAACAATGTCACCGCAGCTTATCATAGCTATTGGAAAGCCTGATGAAAAAGTAGTTCTTGTAGATACCAGTGACGACGGCAGTACTAAGTATTACAGAGATGAAAATGATATACATTATGTTCCCGAAAGAAAGCTGGAAGATATCCTGATCAGATAAAGAGTGCAAATATGGGGGGTGCTCATGAGGGGAGTAAAGATTAAGAAATCACAGCTCAAAAAAGAGTTAAGCAATACGGAGTTATGCGAGCAATAGTATGTCAAGTATTCAACAACCCATTACTGGGGATGGAACGGTAATAATTTTTAATAACAACAAGCTGCATGGTATAGCTGTTTTGACGGGTATTCAATTCTGGAGATCAAAGATGTTACTTTAGAGATTGAGCAAAAGAAATAAGGGATTAGAGTGTTGGATTTTCAATTTGCTTAGCATAATACATGAAATTATCATTGATGTATAAAACTCATCTGATTACATAAAAACATCATCTTAACATAAAGTGTATAAAAAGGTTACAAGTACATAAAATTCATAAAACAGATATATTGACATATTTGACATAATTGCATAAAAGCATAAAATTAAATATAGATAATAATTGATTGTCAATTACACTTATGGAAAGGAAGTATTATCATGTTTTCTAATCCATTTTCACCTATTTTTGGTGGCAAACCGGATGTGTTTTTTGGTCGAGACAGAATCCTGGGTCTTTTTGACCTTGCCATGGTCGATTCTGGAAGCGATGAGCGAGCGATATTTATAACTGGAACACGAGGTTGTGGTAAGACTGCTTTATTAGAGCAATTATCTATAAGAGCTAGTAAGAAAAACAGAAGAGTCATAGATCTTGGTCCGGAAGATACTATTGAGCAACTGATGCATGAATTAAGCGGGTACGATGAGGTGACCAATACTATTAGTCCTCAGGCTAGTGTCAGCGTGCTTGGAATTGGCGGTGGAATCAGCGGAGGATCTGTCTATAAAACTAAGCGTATTGGCAGAGAACTTCTTCAGCCTATTCTTCTGGATGCATGTGCTAAGTCCAAACAAGGTTTACTTGTTACAGTGGATGAAATTCAAAAGGTTCCAATTGAAGATGTCTCATCTCTTTGTAATGCCTTTCAGATGGCTTCACGAAAAGGATATGATATCATGCTTGCGGTTGCAGGCCTTCCTTACGCATATGGAAATATTACGAGGCATGAAGGCTGTACGTATCTTAGACGCGCATCACATGAAGAAATCGGATTATTTACCTGGGATGAAGCTGAAGATGCTCTTAAAAAAGTGTTCTCCGGTATCAAAGGACTACAGATAGATAATACCTTTTTGAATAGAATTAACGAGAGCAGTTTTGGACACCCATATATTATGCAACTTCTTGGTTATCACCTGATCTTGCAGGTCAATAATCATAACCCGGATAAAAAGCATACTGTAACTGAAGATGAGCTGTTGGAAGCTGAGAAGAATGCGCTATTTGCATATGAACAGAGAGCACTTGTTCCTCTTTTTGAAGAGCTTCCGGAAAATGAGAAACAATACCTGATAAAAATGTCTTTGTGCATGAGGGATGATCGTCTTAGCTCAACGTCTGAAATAGCTAAAGCTTTGGGAGTATCTCAAAGTAAACTTAGCAGAAACAGGGCGTATCTTATTGATCACGGTATTATTGCTGCTGCAGAGCGCGGTAAAGTCATGTTTTGCATTCCATACCTTTCTGACTTTGTAAAAAAAGATAGAGGCGTGACCAAAACGATAGATGTTGTTAGACAACGAAGGGTTTAACACGATGGCTTTTGGTTAATTCTTAAAAAGTCATACCATTTTTATAGAAAGGTGTAAGGAGGAACTAGTTGAAATGGCATCAAGTGAAAAAGAACTTGCTGCTCTCAAAGAAGGTAAGGGATTAATAACTTGTTACGACACATCTTGGGATAATATGCCTTATTCACTTCTCGAGACTACCCTTAACACAAGAGACCTTGGCGGCTACAGGATCGATGGCACAGACAGACTCACGAAGTATGGCCGTGTGATAAGAAGTGACGTTGCCAATTACCCTTCGGAAAAAGATATTAAGTTCCTGAAAGACAATGGCATCACCACCATTATCGATATGAGGAACAGCGAAGAAAAGGAACGCAAACCTCACGGCCTTGCGAATCTGGAAGGCTTTGATTATCATGATATCCCAATCGAAGAAGGAAGCGGTATCCCGGAAAGTGTAGAGGCTGTGCCGGATAGCTACTACAAGATCGCTCATTCAGAGAATCTTGCAAAGGTATTTAAGACTATCGCAAATGCCAAAACAAATGTAATGTTCAACTGCAGCGCCGGAAAAGACAGATCAGGCGTAACTTCAGCACTTTTATTATGGCTGTGCGGAGTCAGGAAAAGTGATATCGTCTATGACTATATGAGAACTAAGCTCAATAACGAAGAGCGATTCAAGATGATTCACGAAAACTTTCCTGATATCGACATGAACATCGTCATACCTAACGAGAACAATATGTACA
Organism: Butyrivibrio sp. TB; assembly: GCF_900110805.1. Lineage (NCBI taxonomy): Bacteria > Bacillati > Bacillota > Clostridia > Lachnospirales > Lachnospiraceae > Butyrivibrio > Butyrivibrio sp. TB. The sequence goes on from NZ_FOER01000001.1 coordinate 24,456, forward strand.
GATTCTTCGAACTTATCGAAGAAAGTCATGGTACAGTTCAGGAATTATTTGAAAAGATCGGGATTGATGCGGAGTTTCAGGCTAAAATAGTTACTAAGATGTGTAGATAGAAAATATTATTATAAACTTCCAGATTGGGTTAAAACATTCAGATCTGTAAGTTTTTTAGTATTCTTGTAAATTAGATGATGACTTTTTGGAGATAAACAGATATTTAAATATCTATTTAGATAAAGGTAAAAATGCCATTTTAGATACATTTAAAAACGTGTGAATGTGCTAAAACATTGAATAATGCAAAAATTAGATATGGCATTATTTGAGAAAAGCGTTATACTTAATTCGGATTTAGATAAGGTATTTTTCTCTGAAAGGAGCATATTTAAATGAGCAAAATGAAACTTAAAAAAATAACTATTCAGAATTACAAGTCGTTATATGACGTTCTTCCCGATATAGGAAAAACGTCTCTTCTTACACCAAAGCCTCGGAAGCCTAGTAAGACAACTGCGTAATTACTGAAAGGATATAAAGTATGAAAAAAGAATACAACTGCGGATTTACTAATGACAACAAATGGTTCAGATACAGGGCAGCAGCCATAATCGTAGAGGGGGACTCTGTTCTTTTTGCAGGTAATTCAATAGACGATTACTACTACTCAATCGGCGGTGCAGTTCACATGGGCGAGACAGCAGAGGATGCTGTTAAGAGAGAAGTATTTGAAGAAACAGGCGTCCATTATGAGATAGATCACCTTGCGATCATTCACGAGAATTTCTTTGATGAAAACCAAGGTGCTTTGAAGGGCCTTGACTGCCATGAGCTTGCTTTTTATTTTCTTATGAAGCCTCGCGGAACCAAGGAACTCAACAGTCACAGCACAACTCAGGGAGTTGAAGAGAAGATGCACTGGCTGCCTATAGCTGACCTTGATAAATACAAGTCTTTTCCCACATTCATGAAAGATTACCTTCAGTCAGAGCATAACGGTATAGAACATATCGTAACCGATGAAAGGAACGACAAAGTAATATGGGAGAAGTAATAGAAGTTAACCTCATATCCCAAAGTGAGATACATGATAGTCTGTTACAGATCCTTCTGGAGTTCATCAATCCAGAATATTATCCGGAATCGTTCGAAGCAATGGATGACTGAACTTATAGCAATCTTGTAACCATAGATGGTATAGAAAACATTGATAAGTATATCTCGGACAAAATAGTCACAATCAAAATGCATAGAATGTTCACATGGATTTAATCCTAGATGTTCTCTTCACAAATCGGTTTATGTAAAATTATATACCTGTTTTCCCAAAATGATACAAAAACAAAAGTATACGAAAACAAGATAAAATATGTACATTAGTACATATTTATTTTTTTGAAAAAATATGACAGAATAAAGGAGTGGCAGATCTTGATAAGAACAGAACGTCAAGACAGATATGTACATCCTGTGCAGGTGTTCTTGAAGAGCTTTTACAAAAGGGTCAGCATCAGGATGCTATGGGTAAGGGTAGACTCATTATCCATCTTGAAGATAGAATAACGAAGGGAGTATGACTATGGGAGATGTACTTAATTTTAAATGTCCATGTTGTGGCGCAAAGCTTACTTTTAGCGGCAAGACTGAAGAGATGACCTGCGAATACTGCGATGCCAGTTTTTCCATAGAGCAGGCCAAGGCAGCTCAGGAAGCTGAGGAGCAGGACGCTGCATCATCAAGCATGACCTGGACTACAACAGAGCAGCTCCTTATACAGGATGAAAATGGTAAAGTAAAAGGCTACCGCTGTCCATCATGTAGCGCCGAGATGGTGGCTGATGATAACACAGCAGCTACAGAATGCCCATATTGCGGCAATCAGGCGATAATACCTGAGTCTTTCTCAGGACTTTATAAGCCGGATTATGTTGTGCCTTTTTCTGTTGATAAGGAAAGTGCCAAAGGAAAGCTTAAGGACTTTGTCAAAGGCAAAAAGCTACTGCCAAAATCATTTACATCAGGTAACAGGATCGAAAATATCACAGGACTTTATGTTCCCTTTTGGCTTTACAGCTGCAAGGCAGATGGTACTGTGACTTTTGAAGGTGTGAAGAAATCAACTAGAGAAGATGCCAGATACACATATGAGAAGAAGGATTTCTACAGAGTCAGAAGAAGCGGAGAGATGACCTTTGAGAAAATCCCGGTTGATGCTTCAAGCAAGATGGATGCCACCGTTATGGAATCTTTAGAGCCTTTTGACATGACTAAAGCTGTGAAGTATGATGCTGCCTATTTTAGCGGCTACCTTGCAGACAGATATGACATTGCCGAGAACGATGCCAGACCAAGGGCTAATGAGCGTGTAAAAAACACCTTCAGAGATAAGATGCGCGAGCAGGTATCAGGTTATGATACAGTTGATGCCAAAGCAGAAAATATAAATCTGACTGATGCCAAAGCTGAATATGCCATGCTACCTGTATGGATGATGACCACCAAATATGAAGGCACCTCTTACACCTTCGGAATAAACGGACAGACAGGAGAAATGGTTGGAAGCCTTCCTGTAGATAAAGGTCTTTACTGGCTTAGATTCGTTATCGGCATCGCAGTTTCTTTTGCCATAATACTTCTTTTGATCCTCTTATTTGGAAAAAGTGGCATAACAATAAAAGGAGCTGTTATCGATCTTGTGATATCAGCCATCATTGGATTTATTTATGTATCCATTTTAAAAGGCGGTATGAGCAATGTTCAAAAGAGCAGAGCTGCCGCAAGATACATGAATGATTCTTCTTACAAAAAAGGTAAAGCTGTTGATATCTTTATGTATAGCAAGACTGAGAAGAAGGAAAAGCCAAAGCAGTAGTAATTTAAAAAGATTAAGAAAAGTAGAGGCTTTCTGAGGATTATTCTTCAGAAAGTCTCTTTTTTTCAGTGTTCGGATATAGTATCATCAAAGATATATCGATATAGTATTCCCAAATAATTATGCTGAACAGTCTGTGCGTTTTGGCCATGATGTATGTCTTGTAAATTCGGTATGTCTGGACAGAGAAGGATTTGAGATAGCCAAAGGAGGGGCAGCTTATTTTCAGGACGGCAGAATTAAATGCCAAACACCTGCCGGGGAAGAAAGTATTCTTTATGTTCCGGTTAGTTCAAATGCAAAGGGCATTGAACCATAATATTCAGTTTTATGAAATAAGCAGATCTGTGAATTCATCATCTAATACAGGAATATATTCACTTCTTTCTACAATCTTCGAGGGATTTGGAAAGACTACGTTAGTTGGAACATTAAGTGCTGTATGGGCGATATCAATGTTTCTAACGGCTTTAATAATATTCATAAAATGTATATTAGAAAATCGATGATGTATATATGTTTTTGCTGACGGAGGTGCATAATGATTCTACTTATTAACGCTTGCGTAAAAGAAAATTCAAGGACCAAAAGAATTGCTGATAATCTTCTTGAAAAGCTGGATGGCGAAGTTTTAGAAGTAAAACTTGAAGACATCTCTTTACCTAAGACAGATGAAAAATTTCTTGCTTATAGAGATGATTGCATAGCAAGAGGCGACTTCACAGACGAGTATTTCGACCTTGCCAAGAACTTCGCAAAGGCAGATAAGATCGTAATTGCCGCACCATATTATGACTTATCATTCCCAGCATCACTTAAACAGTACATCGAGCATATCAACGTACTTGGTATAACCTTCGAATACACAGACGAAGGCTACCCCAAGCCTCTTTGCAAAGCTGATAAGCTCTACTATGTCACAACAGCAGGCGGTGCATATGTTCCGGAAGAATTTGGATATGGCTATATAAAAGCTCTCGCCCAGAATTTTTATGGAATAAAAGATTGCGAGAAGATTCAGGCTGTTGGACTCGATGTAGTAGGCGCGGATGTTGAGGCGATAGTTAACGAGTGTATAGATAAAATTAATATTTGACTTTGCCCTTGGGGCATACATTAGACTTATGATTGTCATCTGAGTGACATTAGCGATAATGAATAGACATAAGGAGATTATTAGTATGAAAATGGGAAGCAGCAACGACCGCGACGCAGTAAAAGCTCAGTACGCATCATCCAAAAGCCTTGATATCAGATTAAACTTCCACAATATGTATTCAACCAACAAGATGGGCTTTGGCCCCTGGCTTGTATCAAATTATGAGATAAAAGAAGGCATGAAAGTTCTAGAACTTGGCACCGGCACAGGCAGCATGTGGACCGGACATGACGACCTCATTGCAAAGTGCGATAAGCTTGTCCTTTCTGACTTTTCAGAAGGCATGCTCGATACTGCCAAAAATAACGTTGGAGAGCGTGATAACGTAGAATACAAACAGATCGACGTCCAGAATATACCTTTTGAAGATAATTCTTTTGATATAGTAATCGCCAACATGATGCTCTATCACGTGCCTGACATAAATAAAGCTGTCAGCGAGATACGAAGAGTCCTTAAAAACGACGGCATCTTCTACAGTGCTACATACGGCGAGCACAATTTCAACGACATCATTGCTGAGTGGTTTGGACTTTTCGGCGAAAGCTATGATCCTAACCACCTCTTCACCCTCCAGAACGGAGGCGAAGTTCTGGGCAGAGAATTTGCCGATATAGAAGTGCGCCGCTACGAGGATTCACTCCATGTAACTAATATTGATGACCTTGCAGATTACCTTCAGAGTCTCAAGGCTCTTCACAGCATCGGCACTATGGAAAGAGATGAGATTCTTAAGATGCTGAAACTTCATGAAGAAGACGGCGCCATCAACCTGCAGAAGGAATATGGCACTTTTGTAGCTCGCGGCGCGAAATAATCCATATCGCGAGATATGAGTGAATTAGGGTGGTATCACGAAGCTTATTAGCTCTCGTCCCTGAATAATATTCAGAGAGAATGAAATTATGAATTATTGTATAGAAAAGAATTACAGAAATAATGATGCGCTTAGAGCATCATTCAACAGACTGGCTGAAAAGACCTTTGGGCTTAATTTCGAGAACTGGTACCAGAACGGATTTTGGCAGGACAACTACATTCCATATTCTGTGGTGATAGATGGAGATGTTGTATCAAATGTTTCAGTAAACGCCTGTAATATGAATTATAAGGGTAAAATTGTAAAGCTGATACAGCTTGGAACAATCATGACGGACATTGACCACAGAGGAAAAGGGTATGCCGGAGCTTTGATGAAAGAGGTTATAAAAGACTATGACGGAAAAGCTGATGGAATTTACCTTTTCGCCAATGATTCTGTACTTGAGTTTTATCCGAAATTTGGATTTAAAGAAGCAAAAGAATATCAGTATTCAAAAGAAGTGACCATATCCGGTAAATGCAAAGTCCAAAATATTCCGCTGACGAATAAGACTGATTTTGACAGGGCGGCTAAGATACTCGATACAAATAATCAGAACGCACAGTTGTATATGGTAGGAAATCCCGGACTATATATGTTCTATCTGTCACAGTTTATGACGGAAAACATGTTCTATATTGAGGAGTGTAGCAGTTATGCTGTTGCTGAAATGGAGGACGATACACTTATCTTACATACCATCATCGGGAATGGGGCAGTAGATGAGGTGATCAGGGCATTTGGATCTCAGGTAAAGAAAGCTGTTCTTTGCTTTACTCCGAAGGACACCGATGGTTTTGAAAAAAGCGAGCTTCATGAGGAAGATACTACATTCTTCGTACAAGGAAAGTTCTTTGAGGAAAATTACAATGAAGAATACATGATGCAAGCTATAACGCATGCATGATTCGCAACGAAAATTAAGTGTAAAACAGACCTTTATCAGTGTAACTGATAGGGTCTGTTTTTTGCTGTGGTAATGTATTTTTGAAATGGAGGATATAGTGATGGAAAGGACAGGATATACGATTCTATGGATTCGACATGCAGGATAAAGAATATGAGTTTAAATATGTCATTGAAGCGCTGACAAAATGTGGAATCAGTACCACCAAGCTTGAACAGCTAATGGATGGAGCTGAATATTCGGATGAGTTTAGATTGGAAGACAGAGAAAAGACTCTTAAGACAAAACCCAGAACAGGAGACACATTATGAAATTAACAAAGCTTGGTATATGCGGAATAATCAGTCTGCTATCATATACGGCTATGGTCGTGTTTTCGCCCCTTGTCTATCCGGGATATGACTGGCTCAGCATGGCGGTTAGTGAATTAAGTGCTGCCGGAGCTCCGTCTGCAGAGCTTGCCGGACGGCTGAATGCCTTGTATGGACCGTGCGGACTGGTTTCTGTTATGGCCGTTTGCGTGGCATCCCGGAATCTTAAGACTAAGCTCTTGAGATTTGGAATATATTTCTTTGCTGCTATGGAATGGATTTCGGATGTTGGTTATAAACTTTTTCCTTGGGTGGCAGATGCTGACAGTAGTCACCCTCAGAATGTGATGCACCTTATAGTAACTGCTCTTGTGGTGATATTTTCTCTGGCAGCGCTGATACTATCAATGATCGGAGCAAAGAAAGAGGGGATGAAATCTCTTTTTATCTGGTCATGCGTATGTCTTGCAGCGATGCTTCTAGGACCTATCGGAACAGGAATTATGCCAAAGGCAGTATTCGGGTTATTTGAGAGATTCAGCACCTTTTCAGCAGTGACTTTCAATGCAGTTCTGGGGACTTTTTTGCTACTTGGGAAATTTGGAAAGAGTTTTGACTGATTTGCTTCATTAAATTGCATAAAGTAAGTGCAAAACATATATGGAAAAGGAGATTAACCATGACAGATTATATCGCATTTTGCGGACTTGACTGTGAACAGTGTGAAGCGCGTATAGCAACAGTTAATGATGACAACGATCTAAGAGCAAAAGTAGCGAAAGAATGGTCCAAGCTTAATGGAGTAGAGATAACCCCCGAAATGATAAATTGCGTAGGCTGCAGGCTTACAGGAGTGAAGACGCCTTTTTGCCAGTCTTTGTGTCAGATCAGGCAATGTGCATTGGGCATGAAGGTTGTTACTTGCGGAGACTGCACTGAAATGACATCATGTTCCAAGCTTTCTGAAATAATCAGTAATAATCCTGATGCCAAGCGTAGACTTGAGGGTAAATAAAGCTCAGGACTTTGATATAATGTGTTGTAGTAAAAGATATTCACGCTATGACAGGGGGATTTATGGAAAACAAGGACTTTATTGAGAATTCTGAATTACGTATAGCTATATGTGACGATGACAAGTCTGATCGGGAAAAGGTACATGTTCTTCTTCAGGATTATTTGAAGAAAAAATCAATAAAAGCGCAGGTCAAAGTGTTTGATCATCCGGACACACTTATAGAGGAGTGCGAGCATTATAGACCTCATATTTACATTTTGGATATAGTTATGCCAATGGTTACAGGAATACAGGCTGCCAGAGAACTTCGGTGGAATCAGCCCGATGCTCAGATTATTTTTGCAACTTCTGAAAGCTCATATGCATTGGAGTCTTTTGATGTAAATCCCATAAATTATATTTTGAAGCCAATAGAGAAAGAAAAGTTCTTTTCAACTCTTGATCTGGCTATCTCTCGCGTGGACATTGATAGTGATAAAAGCGTTTGCATAAAGATCAAGGGTGGTATGCAGACACTGCATCTTAGCGACATACTTTATATAGAATATCGCAACCATGTGGTTTCATATCACATGGATAATGGCGAAATCATATCAACACCAACCTTAAGGATAGGATTTGCAGAATATCTTTCAGAGAATCATTCCGGCAAAGATTTTGTAAGATGCCATGAATCTATAGCTGTGAACATAGCAGCAATTGATAAATTGACTAAGATAGATATTACGCTTCGAGGTGGGGAACAGATACCTGTTACAAAGAGCAGATATTCTGAAGTTATGGATAGCTACATGGATTATAGGCTGTAAAAGGTAATCACTTAGCGAGCTTTTTTCGAGCTTAGTGTACTACCTTGTTCTGGCGAGGCTTAAATGCCGAGAGCAGAACTTCATTGTAAGGAGAGTTGCTAATGATAGATAACAAAACAAACAATTATGATGTTCCCAAGAGAGATGGAAGTGTATGGCCGGAGGATATCTGTCCTGCATATACTCCAAGAGAGGATGCAATTCCAAGTCTAAAGGGCTGCTGGTACTGTAAATATGCAGATTTTCATCTGAAGGAAGAAAGAGCTCTTGAGGTGGGAATCTGTAAATGGCCAAATAAAATAATTGATTAGAAAAGAGAAAGGGCTGAATAATGATCAAGAGTAAAACGAAATATGAAGCAACCCTAGAAGAAATAAAGGAGCTTTTCGCATTCCATAAACTTGGGAATGTGTCAGATATAGCACCACTTGGTAATGGAGAGTTCAATTCTGCATATAAGGTAATGCTTGATGACGGAAAGAGTTTTGCCCTCAAGATAGCACCTCCGGAAGACGCGACGGTTCTTTCATATGAGAAAAACATGATGGAATCAGAAGTGTTCTGGTATAGGATGATGCATGAGAACACAGATATTCTTTGCCCGGAAGTATATGTGTCTGATTTTTCCAAAAGCATCGTAAAGAGTAACTGCTTCATCATGCAGATGATGGAAGGAGTGCCCTTGTGGGCAGTAAACTTCTCGGATAATGAATATGAAAAAGTTCAGAGGCAGAAAATAGAAATGCTTGCCAAGATACACAGGATCAAAAATGACAGATTTGGCTACATACAATCCGGACTTCACGATACATGGTATGATGCGCTAAAGTCCATGGCAGGTAATCTTGTTAAGGATTGTAAGGCTCTTGGATACGAGACCCCTGATGGGGAGAAGTTTATTTCATATATTGATAAACATGCAGAGCTCCTTAAGAGTGTACCTTGCCGAATGGTGAATTTTGATCTTTGGGACAGTAATGTCCTTTATCATGATGGCAAGATCTGCTGGATTGATCCTGAGCGAGGCTTTTGGGGTGATCCGGTAGCTGATTTTATTACTCTGGGTGCAGGACAAAAAGCACCACTTTCAGCCAAACAGAAAGAGCTGGATATTTACAACGAGACTGCGACAGAAAGGATGGCTCTTTCTGAAGAGACTGAAGTTAGATATGCATTGGCAGTTTGTTACCTGGCCCTTATTGAAGAAGTTGAAAAATACGTCAGATATGAGCCGGATGAGCCAAACTATATAAGAAATACCAATGATGCCAGAGAAATGTATGACATGGCTTTTAGTCTTCTGTAAATATTGCGCATGGATCGTTACAAGGAGAATGTAAGTATGGAGATCAAAGAGTTAAGTCATAAGCTGACCATATGTAAGCTGAAGTCGATTGATGACATCGACATTAGCAAGGAATTCTATTTTATCGGTAAGACTGATGAGGAAATATCCCTGGTGTGTAAAACAGAGGAAGTTCCTGAGAATATAGTTGAACGTGATGATGGCTGGAAGGGATTTAGAATACAGGGTGTACTGGATTTCTCACTTGTAGGTATTCTTTCTAAGCTATCAGGAATCCTTGCAGATAATGGAATTGGGATATTTGCTGTATCTACATACAATACAGACTACATTTTGGTAAAAGAGGAAAATTATTCAAAGGCGCTTACCGCATTAACAAATGCCGGGTATACATTGGTTTAGGGGGGACTCGATGTGCAGATGCTGAAGAATGTTGCAATGAGAATAGGAATAATTCAAGCGAGCTCTCAGGCTGAAAAAAATGAGCTTATTTTTAATACTGTCAAAAAATATGCCCCTAAAGATGCTGAAGTCATAAACTTTGGCTGTACTTTAGATGAGCAGGAAAAGTACTCCTATATAGATGTTTCGGTTCTTGTTGGTATATTACTTGCAAGCGGCGCAGTTGACTTTGTTGTTACCGGTTGTTCATCCGGACAGGGAATGATGCTGGCGTGCAACAGTATGCCTGGAGTGATATGTGGATATGCGCCTACGCCAAAGGACTCTTATCTGTTTGCACAGATCAACAATGGTAATGCTATTTCACTTCCGCTAGGCGAAGACTATACCTGGGCAGGCGAAGATAACTTTGAAAAGACAATAGAAGCTCTCTTCTCTGAGCCATTTGGACAGGGATATCCAAAGAGTGAAGCTGCAAGAAAGCTGAAAGACACCGAGAAACTTAAAGAAATAAGAAGTCTTTCACAGATTCAGTTTGAAGACTTATTGGCTTTATTAGACGAATCAATAATTGAGAAAATAAATAAAAAGAATGATGTGATCGAGTTTGTAAAAGAATGTGGAAAATTAAGGAGAGACTACAATGAATGAGAATAAGAAATCCCTTGTGATTTATGTTCATGGCAAGGGTGGAAATGCAAATGAAATTGAAAACTACCATAAATTTTTCTCAGAGCATGAGTTTTATGGGTTTGACTACAAGTCTGATAATCCATGGGATGCAAAGAAAGAATTTAAAGCGAAAATAGAGGAAATGGCAAATTGCTATGAGAGTATTACATTAATCGCCAATAGCATAGGTGCATACTTTTCCATGGTTGCAAATTGTGATGAATACATTAGTCATGCATATTTTGTATCTCCAATAGTTGATATGGAAAAACTGATTTTAAACATGATTGCCTGGGCTGGCACAACAGAAACAGAACTTCAGGAAAAGAAAATTATTCCTGTAGATTTTGGTGATGATTTGTCTTGGGAATATTTGCAGTATGTAAGATCGAATCCTGTGAAATGGAATGTGCCGACAGACGTTTTATATGGTAGCCTTGATAATTTGCAGGATTTGGATACTATAACAAAATTTGCTAATAGGATTAATGCAACGCTTACTGTTATGGAGGGCGGAGAGCATTGGGTTCATACGGACGAGCAAATTCGCTTTTTGAATGATTGGATGCAATCATGCAGATGAAGAGACGTTCATTCATATGGCTTCTGATGGGAGCTTAAAGGACACTAAGGATGAGTGATTGATAGCTGATCAAATTATATATAAAAGTAATGCCTCCAGACCCGAAAACAATACCATTTTATGAAAAATTTGGTTTTCAGCAATATGAAAACTATTCAGCAATGGTAATATAGAATTTTTGATGATAGGCTAAGACAAATTAGAACTTGATGGTGGGACAACAAAATGATTAGAGTTATGAAGAACATTGACTTAGCACAATGTGGCATGATTTATGCAAAAGCATTCCCCATGGAACATTGGGGAATAGATTGGAATGCAGAAAATGCAACAGAATATCTTCGCGATTTTTTTGAACAGAAAAGATTTGTTGGATATGTTTATGAAGAAAATGATGAAGTGTTAGGTTGTATATTCGCACTTTGTAAAATTTCCGGAAGCAAAGAAGAGATATACATTAATGAGATGGCGGTACTTCCCGAACGACAAGGGCATGGAATAGGTAAACAACTATTAAATGCGGTCAAAAATTACAGTAAAGAAAAAGGACTTGCAGGCATTGTTCTTTATACAAGCGAGTATGCACCAGCGGCTAAGTTTTACGAAAAAAACGGATTTAAGTTATCAAATGGAACAATATGTATGTATTGCGAATAATGGGTGGCTGTATCATAACAAAGTCTTTATATGAAGGAACTTTCAAATTGAAGTGGAATTCCGAGATGATGATACTGGTAGATATTTTATCGATAGCAATCACGATAGGGAAGATCATGGAATAGGAACCAGAAGTGTTCTGAATTTCATAAATAAAACTGATAGCGAGATAAGATATATAGCTGAAGAAAAGACCTTCAAAGTCAGAATGTTGGTCAGTTAAGGAGTCTATATGAGTTTACAGTTATTAAAGGCAAGTACTTCTGATGCGCTTTCATTGAATGGAATATCGAAGCGCGCATTTGACAGTGATGTACTGATCGGTGCGGAATCACCGGGAGGACCTCCCGGATATATGTCATTACAATTTCATACGAAAATGGCGCGGCAGGGGTATCTGTATAAATTGACAGATGATGGACTCATTGTTGGCGGAGCAATCCTTTTTTTGGAAAAAGACGTTTTAAACGTTGGCAGGATATTCGTTGCACCGGAGCATTTTCGAAAAGGGTATGGGCTCTTTATCATGCAGGAAGTGGAGAATATGTTTCCAGAAGTAAGAGAGTATACACTGGATACTCCTATTTGGAATGTCAGGACAAATAGTTTTTATACTAAGCTTGGCTATAAAGAAATAAAGCGCGATAAGGAGTTTGTGTTTTATTCAAAACATGTAGGACACTGATATTAGTTATAAAAAAGGGCCAGTACAGTTTGATCAGAATTGAATTATTATAAATTCTATTAAATCAGTGAAAAACAGACCTAAATCAGTGTGATTTGAGTCTGTTTTCTTTTGCTATGATAAAGTATGGTCACTACTACATATAAATGTTCAGAGGCTAAAGCAGTATCCATGCGGATGACACGAAGCGTATCGCCAATGTTACTGAACGATTCTTTTATTTTTTCATGACCTTTGCTACTTTGAAGAAGCCGGAAGGAAATATTTTTTAAAAGAGAGGATCCAAAAATGAAAACAAAAAAGAAGAGTTTACTAATTGGCTGCATCTTGATCGCAATGTTTGTTTTATGGACAGTGCTTATTATGACAATCGATGTTCAGCCGGTTGGGCAGAATGGAACAGACATAGGATTTGCTGATTTTAATATCGAATTTCATGCATTGACCGGAGTCAATATGACCCTTTATACAATCACTGATTGGCTTGGGCTGGTACCAATAATTATATGTATGATATTTGGATGTGTTGGCTTTATACAACTAATAAGCAGAAAGAGCCTGCTCAAAGTGGATAAGGATATCTTAATTCTTGGCATCTATTATATTATTGTCATTTTTGCATATCTGATTTTTGAGATGATACCTATAAACTACAGGCCAATTCCTATAGAAGGTGTTATGGAGGCATCATATCCTTCATCTACTACGTTACTTGTACTTAGTGTTATGCCGACACTGATTGAGCAGACTTCCCGGAGGCTGAATAATGATCAGGCAAAGAAGATTATTAACGTCTTAGCAGTTTTATTTTCGCTTTTTATGGTTGTGGGAAGGCTGTTATCCGGAGTCCATTGGTTTACGGATATCATAGGCTCAGTACTGTTAAGCATTGGCTTGTATTATTTGTACAAGGGTTTCGTTCTATCATGCATAAGTGAATCCTAAAAAGGAGATATCTTTTATGGAATTTGGCGAAAAGCTATTGGAACTGAGAAACGGCAAAGGAATGACGCAGGAGGAACTTGCAGAGGATTTGTTTGTCTCTAGAACAGCTATTTCAAAGTGGGAGTCTGGAAGAGGTTATCCTAGTATAGATTCGTTAAAAGAGATATCTAAGTATTTCTCTGTTTCAATAGACGAGCTTCTTTCAAGTGAAAAACTTGTAACTATTGCAGAAAAAGAGAACAGGGCAAATATTCACAGAGTATTGGATTATCTTTTGGGACTGGTTGATCTTATGGTGTGCGGACTGATATTCCTTCCGTTGTTTCCGCATACGGCAGATGGAACGGTTTTTGCTGTGAGCATGCTAGAATACTGCGATGTTTCAGCCAGTATCAAGGTGATTTACTGGGTGCTGTTTTTAACACTTGTGGCGATAGGAATGGTCATAGTGATCTTAAACCGTTTTAACCTCGAAAGACCAAAACGGGTAATGATAGCATTGTCTATGGGGATAAGTGTAATAACTGTACTTGTTCTGGCAATCACAAGGGCTGCTTATGCCACATCTGTTGCCTTTATTTTGACGACCATAAAGGGAATGTTATTTTATAGACGGGAAAAAGCATAAGGATAAGAAATTGAGGGAAAAATATGAGTAATTACACAATTAGATTAGAAGAAAAGAAAGATTATAGAGACGTTGAAAACTTAGTAAGAGAGTCATTTTGGAACGTTTATCGTCCCGGGTGCAGTGAGCACTATGTAATTCATGTGCTCAGAGATGATCCGGCATTTATCTCTGAGCTTGACTTTGTTATGGAACAGGATGGGAAGCTGATCGGGCAGAACATGTTCATGAAAACTGTTATTGAGGCAGATGATGGAAGAACTATAGATGTGCTTACCATGGGACCTATAGGAATCACACCGGAATTAAAGAGAAAAGGCTATGGTAAGGCTATCTTGGATTATTCCCTTGAAAAGGCTACAGAGATGGGATTTGGAGCAGTTCTTTTTGAAGGAAATATCGGATTCTACAGTCACTGCGGATTTGACTATGCAAGCAAGTTTGGAATCAGATATCATGATCTTCCGGAAGTCGCAGATGCGTCATTTTTCCTGTGCAGAGAGCTGATTCCGGGATATCTTGATGGTATCACAGGAGTGTATCAGACGCCTAAGGGATACTATGTTGAAGACTCAGATGTCGAAGAGTTTGACAAGGCATTCCCACCAAAGGAAAAATTAAAGCTTCCCGGACAGATTTTTGATTAACAATTGGAGAATTAAGATGGAAACAGATAGAATAAGGATTTATTGAGATCTGAATGGAAGGAATAATATTATATGGAAATTATGCTTGTTGACAAACATAACTTCACACGCGATTCACTGAAAGGCTTTCAGCGATATCAGGAAGTGAAGAATGTATACCGTGTGCATGAAGGGAAAATGATATTGGTTTACAATCCCTTCACAGAGGATTGGGATCTTGCACGCCGCCTGCAAAAAGCTGATGATATTCTCAGTGGGAAATATGTGACATACTGTGCGTTTGAGGAAAAATGTGTGGTTGGAGAGCTTATGCTGATCCCTCAGCTAAATAAAGGGCGACTCATCATAGATAGCTTCCATGTGTCTACGGATTACCGTCGTCGCGGAATTGGCAGATCTTTGCTTGAAGCTGCCAGACATGAAGCCCTAAAGAGAGGAGCGCATGCCTTGTATGCATCCTGTTGTTCATCTGAGGAAACGATAAACTTCTACTCCGCTATGGGTTTCCGCCTCAGTTCTGACCCTATTCCTTCCTGTGTGGAAGATGAGCCATATGATCTTCAGATGGAATGTATGATCACACCATACTAATTGGACCGTCGATAGAAATAAGTGAAAAACAGCCCTAAATGAGTGTAATCTCGGGGCTGTTTTTTGTTTGGTGATAAAGTGATGATCGGAAGGAGACATAACAATCATATGGAAAAACGTGTAAAATGGTACATAGGATTAAGCTATTTTGTGTTTTGGCTCATGGTGCTGGGATTATGCGGGACAGCAAGCATGGTATTTCACTGCCCTCCGGTTGTAATGAGGATTTTATCTAATATCTGCGCGTGGGCACCTACGATTGTGCTGCTTATAGGCTTTAAGTATTTTTGTCTTGACCGTAGGATTGCTGACTTTTACAAAAAAGCTTTTGGTGGAAAGGTAAACATAGTAACGCTGATCGTTGCAGCTATTATAACTCTTGGTGCGACTATCGTTACGGTAATGATCTTATCATTGCTCCAGGGGAAGGCATTTGGTGAGTACTGGAATCTTGGATCCTACCCGTTCTGGGCGTCATTTTTATTCTCAATCACAACGGGGCCAACAGGAGAAGAGTCAGGCTGGAGAGGTTATCTTCGCCCATACCTTAATGCAAAATACAGCTTTTTTACAGCATCGGTGATACAGGGAGTTATATGGGCATTCTGGCATACCATACTGTGGTTTGTGGATTCAGATTATATGGGAATCCAGATGATACCATACGTTCTGTCCAACGTCATCGTAATGACGGGACTTTGCTTTATCATGAATCTTTTCATGGAAAAGAATGACAATCTGATCTATGGCATAGTAATACACTTTTGCTTTAATTTCCTGTATTGTTTCTTACAGGTTGATATCTGGTTTTATGTTGTACTGTCAGCAATATACATAGTGATTATTGCGCTGATATGTTGGAAAAAGAATGTGATGTCAAAAGAATGATATTCGTTTAAAATAACAAGAAGGAGGAAGGACATGATCAATTGCAGTGTATATGCTCCATGCAGATAAAAATATTTGTATGGAGGATAAAAAACAATGAAAAACAGAATAAAGGAATTAAGAGATTTTTACATAATCTGGATCACACAGAGCTTATCACAGCTTGGAAGTGCAATAACAGATAAATTCGATAGAAGACCAGTGGCTTTCAGCAATTGTCCCGTTCGCTTATTTCAATTGGCAATCCGCTGATAGCTGCAGCACTTTATGGACTGGCAGGCCTTGATACGGTTATTGCGGTAGATCTTCTGTCTTTTGCCATGGCATTTGTGGCATTATTGTTCTTTATAAAACTAACTGAGATCAAGGACGGAACAAGTAAGGACAAAAACGTGATCAAACTGGCTAAAGAGGGGCTAAAGTTCCTAAAAGAAACTCCGCTCATACTTACTGTAATACTGTTTATGGCGGGGGTTAACCTCACTGCTTCAGCCTTTGATGCTGTACTTCCGGCCCTTGTTATACCTCAAAAAGGTAACAATGTTTACGGGATCGTAACAGCATGCTCAGGACTGGCCATGGTAGCAGGAAGTTTCCTTCCAATGATCCTGCCAAAGCCCAAGGACAGGGTAAGAGTCATATATCTCACGATGCTTTTTGCGCTGGGGATAGAGAACTTTTTACTGGCCTTTGCAAGAAGCTCTGTTTTATGGTGCATAGGCCAGATAATAGGATGGGTGTTTGTTCCACTCATGGCAGCCAACCAGAATGTAATAATGCGCAATGTCATTCCAATAGAGCTTCAGGGAAGAGTATATGCTTGCAGAAATACTCTGCAGTTCTTTACTATTCCAATCGGACTTTTCCTTGGCGGGCTCTTTGTAGACAAGATCTGCGAACCGTTTATGGCATTGAAAAGTAATGATCCGTTCTGGACTTTTCTTTTCGGAAGCGGTAAGGGTTCAGGCGCCGCAATGATGATGTTCATTCTTGGTGTGACAGGAACAGCCATCTGTATAATCTCCGGTCAGATCATGAAAAAATATAGATATACTGAGTAAGACTCTGGATTTGAATTTCAGTGTAAAACAGCTCCAAATGAGTGTAAATTTGGAGCTGTTTTTTGTTCTATGATAAATATATTATTGGGAAAAAGAAGTATTAGCTATTTGAGGAGAGGATCAAAGTTTGAAAATGTTCCATTTTCAAAACCAAATTGGTGTCACGAGCTCCACCAATTTGAACCATTAGTCACTCGCTTGGCTCGTGACATGAGGTTAAAAATGAGAACTGATATAAAATTCAAGAACTACACAGATGACGAGTATGAAGCATTGTGTGATTTTCTAATTGCATTAAATAAAAACGATGATAGTCACATTAACTGGAACTGGGCAAGGCTTGAATGGATGATTGAGCATCCGGAATTTGATAAGAGCTTAAAGAATTCCATTGGTCTTTGGACAGTGAATGACAAAATTGTTGGTGCTGCAATTTACGATATGTATTTTGGCGAGGGCTTTTGCGGAGTGCTTCCGGAGTATAATGATCTATATTCTTCGGCTGTGGAATATGCATGCAAAGAACTAAAGGATGATTCCGGGTTTGGACTGGCTATCTGCGATGAAAATACTGATGAAGCAGAGATTGTAAAGCATCTTGGATTTACAATTGTGGATCAGCAGGAGACCATTATGGAGAAAAGCCTGGACGATGATCTCAGGGCACAGCTTCCAAGTGGCATAAGGTTCTTTTGCCCGGATCCGGTGGAAAATGCTTATGAACTTCAGTGGCTCTTTTGGCAAGGATTTGACCATGGCGAGGACAAAGCTGAATTTGAGCGTGAAGAAGAAATTGTTCCAAGAATCAGAAAACACTTTAACAAGAATCTGGGTGTTGCTGCGGTGAATGAAAAGGGAGAAATGGTGGCGTGTTGTCTGCTATGGTATATGGCAGGAACTGACTATGCTTATGTTGAGCCAGTCTGCACTATTCCCTCATATCGAGGAAAAGGTGTTGCGAAGGCTGTTATCTTTGAAGCACTGGGCAGAGCAAAAAAGCTTGGAGCTAAAAGAGCTTACGTCATTTCTGATATGGAATTCTATGAGAGGCTTGGCTTTAGGAAGAAACATCATTATTCTTTTTTCTGGAAGAAGGATTAGCTGACGGCGCAATGAACCTTGATTTGAATATCAGTGTAAAACAGGTCCAATTAAGTGAACTAAAGGGCCTGTTTTTTATTTGGTGTTAAATTGATGATCAGGAGATGATGGGTACAAGGATTTAATTCAAGGAGATATTAGTATAATGAGAGAAAAGAATACGATTTTTGGAGATGGAAAATTTTATAAAAACGTACTGGCGATAGCAGTACCTATAATGCTTCAGCAGCTTATACAGAGCATGGTGTCGCTTATTGATAATTTTATGGTTTCAGGACTTGGTGATATATCAATGTCTGGTGTAAATATTGCAGGTCAGGTGCTTTTTGTGTTTATGGTCTTTACTAACACAATCTGCATGACCGGAGGAATATTCCTCACGCAGTTTTTTGGTGCTAAAGACCGTGGCGGAATGCAACAGGCGTTTATTTTTAAACTACTTGCGGGACTTGTAGCGCTCATTCCATATCTTATGGTGTGTCTTATCTACCCAAGAGAAATACTGTCACTTATGGTTATTGGTAATACACAGGCTCCGCTTATTCTTGATGAGGCAGTAAAATATATACGAATCATGTCTGTTGTGGGAATTCCCATGACAATCTCTGTAAGTATCGCAAGTTCACTCAGGGATATGGGGCAGGTCAAAATACCACTTGCCGTGACAGTAATAGCAACTCTTACAAATACTGTATTCAATTATCTTCTTATCTATGGAAATCTTGGATTTCCGGCATTGGGCGTTCGGGGAGCTGCTTATGCTACTGTAATAGCGAGATCATTAGAGTTTATTATATTTTTGGTTATCTATTTCAGAAGCAGACCTGATTTTGCAATTCGCTTTGACAGAGATTTCATGGTAGATGGAAGATTGTTTAAGGAAATACTAAAGAAAGGCGCTCTGATGCTTTTCTGCGAGATGACCTGGGTTCTTTCTGAAACTTTGACTACGGCAATTTATAATGGAAGAGGCGGAGCAGATGTGGTTTCGGGAATGGCATCAAGCTTTGCCATAGCTAATCTTTTCTTTGTAGCATTTGGAGGAATTTACTCTGCAACTACAGTAATAATCGGAAAGACCCTGGGAGAGGGAAATCTTGAAAAAGCCCGCAGAGAGAAAACATGGCTTTTATCAGGAGCTATCGTATTTGGTGTTGCCATGACTTTTGTCGGATTTGCTACAACACTTATCATTCCTGTTGTGTTTGGAAAGCTAAGTCCAAGCGCCATTGCAATTTCAAGGAGTATGGTAATACTTATGGCATTCTTTATGCCTGTATGGGTACTCGTAAACGCACAGCAGGCCATCGCAAGATCCGGCGGCGACACGAAGATGGGCGCATATGCAGATGCCGGAATAACAATAGCGGTCATGCTTCCTATGCTTTTCCTGCTTGCAAGATATACCGATATCGGGCCGGTACAGATGTACCTTTGCGTAAAGCTTCTGGACATTGTAAGGACTCTTATATTCCATTTCTGGCTGAAGAAAGAGCGCTGGCTTAATAATCTGGCAGGTGAGCATCAGTCAGAGCCACTTGTACAGAAGGCTTTATAAAGTATTGGAGGGGAAATTTTAGCGATGTTTGCAGTACCTATGTACTCCTGCGGATTCCTTTATTGATGCACCAAGCTGCTGTGCGGCAAGCCTGGGACTTGCATCATACGGAATATTGGCACTGTTGTGCTAGTAAAGGGAAAAGTCATGTATAATTAAGAGAGACTTTTGGACAAAGGATGCAGAAATGACTATGAGGGAATTTCTTTTAGCAGCGATAATACTTAGCATATTTGCTATGCTTTTTGAGGGGATTATTGTTTTTAGAAAGCTCAAAAATAAGCTTCATGCATATCTGTTTTTGAACTGCATCACAATGCTGATCAGTAATACCGGTTATCTTCTGGAACTTCTTTCAAAAACTGAAGATGGCTATATTGCGGCCCTGAAGTTCTCATATATAGGAAGAGTGTTTATCGTATTTTCCCTTATTATGGCCTCTGCTGAGCTGTGTCACATTTTGATTCCCAAGCTCCTGGTGAGATCTTTACTTATAATTGATGTGTTTGTCTATGCAATCATTTTTACATTCCAGGAGCATGATCTGTTTTACTCCAAGATATGGTACGACAAGACCGGTATGTTTCCGGTTCTTTTGCATAGAAACGGTATTGTACATAAGGCATTTATGCAGTATCAGACCGTTGCTATTATCATCGTTTTAGTAATATTGTTCAGATCTATAAAAGACCACAAGGGTAAAATTGCCAGGAGACGCGTCTTTATCATTGTCGGAGGCTTTCTTGTTGCGGCAATACTCTATCTATGCCAGATTGCGCATGTATTCTTCGCCACATACTATTTTGATATTTCTGTATTTGGAAATGTTGCGATCACTATTTCAATGTTCATTGCCATATTCAGATATAACCTTCTGGGCGTAATAGATATGGCCAGAGATTATATTGTGGACAGGTTATCAGAGGGAGTTATTGCCCTTGACTGTGACGACAAGCTGCAGTACTACAATGAACATGCAAAAGAGCTTTATCCGGATATTACCAGAGAACCAATGAGTGTTGTGAATACCTTGAGAGAGGCAATCATAAGAGGCGACACCATTGAGATCGGCGATAAGTATTATACACCTGAGGAAAAAGAGCTTTCGGCAGATGGAGAAGTTATCGGAAAGCTTTATGCACTGGTTGACTCAACTGTACTTAAGCAGAGAGAGTATCAGTTAAAATCTGATGCGGCTATTTTGGAAATGGCCACAAACAGCATGAAAGAACGTCTGAATGCCACAGAAGAGATCCTTAGTCAGGACAGGGCAATGCGCCATGACAGGAGACATTTTGAAGCACTTATCTTATCTCTTTTACAGGATGGGAAAGTGGATGAGGCAAAAAAATGCCTTGAGGAACGTATGTCTCAGGAGCCGCGGGGAAGCAGGAGCTTTTGCGAAAATACTACTGTCAATGCAGCGCTTATGCATTATGTAGCCATTGCAGAGAGAAATAACATAAGGGTAAAAGTATCTACGAATATTCCTCATAATGTTGGCGTTGATGAGATGCAACTGGCTATTGCCATAAGCAACTTGCTTGAGAATGCGATCCATGCATGCGACAAGGTACCTGAAGCAGAGCGTTTTATCGAAGTTACTGCCAAATATAAGCAGCAGCTTCTGTTGGAGATATCAAATTCCTGCCAAGGGATAGTAAAACTTGATGAAGATGGTCACCCCGTTGCCTCTGAGGATGACCATGGAATCGGAACCAGAAGTGTCCTTGACTTTGCTAAAAAGACAGGGAGCGAGATCAGATATATTGCTGGGAACGATATGTTTAAAGTACGCATGTTAATAGGATGATGCGAGGAAAGCGTTTATGAAAAGAAGTGCTCTGTGTATTTTGACTATGATCATTTGCTTAACTGCTCTTTCCGGCTGTGAACCCAAAGAGCAGGAAGGGAAAACGACCATAACCTTTCAGACCTGGAATCCGGCAGATTATGGGCCGGATAGCCCTATATACAAGATCATTGATTCTTTTGAAAAAGAAAATCCGGATATACATGTAAAATATGTCTTTACGAAATCAGTTGCATATCAGGAACATATGCGAGTAGAACTGATAGATGGTGATGGCCCTGACGTATATGGAATAAGCGCAGGCTCTGCCTTTGATACCTTCAGGATTTTCGAGGAAGATCTGACTCCTTTTTGTGAAAGAGAATGGGGAGAGGACTGGCAGGATAAATTCCTTGATTCATGTCTTGATCGTGTAAGTGATTCCGATGGCAGGATTTATGGACTTCCGCTTGGCCAGACTTATGCGGGATATATGTGGGCAGATGTGAATATGCTAAGGCAGTATGGATGCGAAGTTCCGGAGAGCTTTCGTGAAATGAAGAAAACCTGTCAGATACTTCGCGAGAATGGACAGATGCCACTCTCAATCGGGGCCAAGGATTCCTGGATGAATCTTGATATGTGGATGTCAATTGCAGCGGATTGCGACAAAGATGCCTTGTATGATGCAATAGAAGGCGAGGCAAGCTTTGAGTCAGAGCCTATAATAGAGTCCTTTAAGATATGGCAGGACTGCTTTGATAGCGGAGTGTTCCAGGACAAAGCAGTTAAAATGCCAATCTACGATACTGTTAATGACATGTTCCAGCGTGAGGGCAGTATCCCCATGATCACCAACGGGTCCTGGGCCATGAACATGTACACAGTAAGCGATGAGAAAACGAGGACTGTTTTTGATAAAGAGGGTGCAGACCATGATGTTTTCCTTATTGATTGGAATGACGATGGAAAAATAGCACCTGTGACAGCAAACCCGGATGTGATCCTCTGCCTGAATCCGGAGTCCAGACAGAAGGAAGCAGCTTTTCGCTTTATGGACTATCTAGTAAACGAAGGACAGGATCTTTTGGTCAATCAGTACCTGGAATATATGCCATCCCGTGCAGATTTAGAACTAAGTGTACAGGGACTTGGTGAAGATGGAAAAAAGAATCTTGATGTGATCGTAGAAAACGGAAAAAACAATGTTGCAGGGCCAAGAGGAATCAAGTATGAAGACCTGAGTCTTGCTGTATGTGATGCACTAAAAGAGCTTGCGACAGGAAAAATAACTCCTGAAGAAGCCGCTGCCCAGATTGAGAGAGTATCTAAAGAAACAATACGATAATGTGAAGCGATGAATGGTTATACAAAAAGAACCGGCAAGCTGTGATCATTAAATCTACAGCACCCGGTTCTTGTTTTTTAGATACGATCAGGCATTCTTAAGTTCTTTATACTTGGAACCAGTAAGCACTTCTGAATCTCCGCAGCATGGGCAGAGTATGAACTTCTTTGATGTCCATCCCAGTACCGGGATATAAAAAAGAGTTACATAAGTCTTTTCTCTTGCAAGCGTACGCTCTACTTGGTGGTGACAGTTGGGGCATATACATCTGCCAAGATCTTTATCTAATTTGAGTTTCTTTTTTGAACCATATATTATAACCATTTATATTCTCTCCTTAAGCTATAAGACTTCCTTCATTCATGCGGCAACGCTTTGCCAGAGTGTCGAGCTCTGTATTGTAGTCAGCTACATTCTGTTGCTTTGAGCACTTTGAAAAATAGAATGTTTCACCCATTACAGTTTCAACAGCTACAGCCTTAAAGCTGTAATCATAAGATCCGTAAAAACAATTGGAGCTGTAGACATTGGTGATGTCCTTGATCGGAAGGATTACTAAGGACTTTTTAAAGTCTCCATAGTGACAGACATAATTAGCAGTGATCACGACATTGGCTTTTGCAAGATGCATAACGCCGGCCCCTAGTGCTTCTGCAAGGAATGAACTTAGAAGCTCCTTGCCACGGCCATTTTCGAGAGCTTTATAAACGGCAGCAGCATTTTTCTCCTTGTCCATGTTAAAAACTTTTTCAAACTTTGGCATGTTACTCCTCCTAAAACTTATTATTACTAATCTATTGCCCCCTTTGGGCATAGACAAGTATTATAGCATGTATTAGTCATCCCAGCAATTAAACTATATAAAGAGTTACCGTTGTGTATAAAAGTCAAAGATTTTTATGGTACAATGTTAGATACAAAGCAGATTCACAGAATTATTGCAAGATCATGATGAATAAGCATTCCGACTTGCTGATTTAAGATCAAAGGTGAACACGTCGTCAACCTTGTTCATCATCGGATATAACTTCCGGTAATATTTATAGAAAGAGGACTAATATGGCATCAAAACTTTTACTTGTCGATGGACACAGTATTCTTAACAGGGCCTTTTATGGTATGCCTGATCTGACCAATTCCGAAGGTCTTCATACCAATGCGGTTATTGGCTTTTTAAATATTTTCTTCAAACTTCTTGATGAGGAGAATCCTGACTACGTAGTTGTTGCCTTTGATACAAGTGCGCCTACATTCAGACATAATATATTCAAAGAGTATAAGGGAACCCGTAAGCCTATGCCGGCAGAGCTCCATGAGCAGGTGCCGCTTCTTAAAGAGGTTCTTGATACTATGGGCGTAAGGCGTTATGAAGAGCCGGGACTTGAAGCAGATGATATCCTTGGAACACTTGCAAAAAGAGCAGAATCTCAGGGTATGATCGTAACGCTTGTATCAGGAGATAGAGACCTTCTACAGATAGCAAGTGACAATATCCTTATAGCTAACCCTAAGACTAAGGGCGGACAGACAACTGTAGAGAGGTATCACACCCAGGAAGTTATAGATGAATGGGGCGTAACTCCCGAGAAGTTCGTAGAACTTAAGGCTCTTATGGGAGATTCATCTGATAATATCCCCGGAGTTCCTAAAGTTGGACCTAAGACTGCCAAGGAACTCATGCAGACTTATGGCTCTATAGCAGGTATCTATGAGCATGTAGAAGAGATCACCAAGAATGCTATAAGAGAGTCACTTAAGGCCAATAAAGAAAGCTGCGACCTTTCATATACTCTGGCTCTTATCAAGACGGATGCAGACTTTGAACTTCCATGGGACAGTGCAAAACGTGTTAACTATTTAAATGAAAATGCATACAAAGAGTATAAGAGACTTGGCTTTAAGAGACTCTTATCCAAGTTCTCTCAGGAAGTTGTTGATAAGGCTTTTGCAAGTGTTGGAGAATCGGGTAATACGAATGCTGTTGATGCAGCTTTTAATGCAGCTTCCAATGCAGCATCTAATGCAGCTGATCCTAATGGAATCGCTTCAAATGGAGAGGCTATTAAGGGTGCAGCTTTGGACGGAGTATCTGTTGATAAGGCATCTGCAGGGGCTGTTGCTGATACAAGTAATTTAAATACTAAGTCTTCATCTACCGGTAATATAGAAGAAGCTGGTGATAATCAGGATGAGATTATTATAAATCTCCTTAAACAGGTTCCGCAGCAGATAGAAGCTATATCAGTTACTTCATTTGACGAAGCAGAAGATATTATAAGAAAAGCAAAAGAGTATGCTGCAGGTAATAATGACAGATTTATAGGCTATAGCGTCATAGAAGATTCCAAAGATCCTGATGATTTCATCGGTCTTGGCATATCCTACGAGAATGGCAAAGCATATTTCTTAAGGCATACAGAGAAGTTTACTTTAGAATACGTAGGTAAGGTTCTTGAAGATCTGTCCAAGGATTGCAGACTTACAACTTTTGATATTAAGAATACCTACCATCTTTTTACCCCATATGAAATTGACCATAAGAAGGAAAAAGGTGATTTTGATATACTTATAGGCGCTTACCTTCTTAATCCCTTAAAGGATGACTACACTCCTGAAGATATAGCAGGAGAGCATCTTGGAAGGATGATGAGAAGCTATAAGGAGCGCTTTGGTAAGAGCAGCCTTAAAGAACTTATAGAGGTTCCACAGCAGATGACACTGGATCTTGGAATTCCTATGCCTGCTGATGATGATTCTGCCAAGAAGTCTTCCAAGAAGTCTAAGAAGGCTCTGGAGCCTCAGATCCTTCCGGAAGATGCTCTTAAACAGATCGTTGAGTATGCTGCAGAAATTGCCAATACATCACTACTCGCAGCGCCGATTATTGAGAAGAAGCTTGCGAATGCCAAGATGCTTGATCTTATGAATGATATTGAGATGCCGCTTTCTTTTGTCTTATATTCTATGGAAAAAGAAGGTATTATCTGCAGACGCGATGCTCTTAAAGAGTATGGAGATCAGCTCACAGGAAGAATAGCTGAGCTTGAGCGCAATATTTATAAAGAGGCAGGAGAAGAGTTCAATATTAATTCTCCCAAGCAGCTTGGAGTTATACTTTTTGAAAAGCTTGGATATGAAGGCGGCAAGAAGACCAAGACCGGATATTCTACATCAGCTGACGTACTTGATAAGCTTGCACCGGAGCACCCTTTTGTCAAGGATATCCTTGAATACAGAGCGCTTACCAAGCTTAAGAGTACCTATGCAGACGGTCTTGCAGACTATATCGAATCCGACAACAGGATCCATACAGTATTCAATCAGACGATAACTGCAACAGGAAGAATCTCATCTTCTGAGCCTAACCTTCAGAATATTCCTATGCGTACAGAACTGGGACGAGCTATTCGTAAGGTATTCGTTCCCAAGGACGGGTACGTATTTGCAGATGCCGATTACAGCCAGGTAGAGCTTAGAATCCTTGCAGATATGTGCGCTGATGAGGGACTTCTTGAAGATTACAGATCAGGCAAGGATATACACAGAGCAACAGCTTCCAAGGTATTCCATACTCCTTTTGAAGAGGTTACTGACACTCAGAGACGTAATGCCAAGGCGGTTAACTTTGGAATCGTATACGGCATCAGTGTGTTCGGTCTTGCCAATGATCTTGGTATAAGCCGCGAAGAAGCCAAGGGATATATGGAAGAGTATTTCAAGACATACCCTGGAGTTAAGGCTTATCAGGAAGCTTCTGTTGCATATGCCAAGGATCATGGATATAGTATCACGACCTTTGGAAGGAGAAGGCCTATACCTGAACTTAGGGAATCCAACTTCATGCGCAGGCAGTTCGGTGAGCGCGTTGCCATGAATGCGCCTATTCAGGGAACAGCTGCAGATATCATGAAGGTAGCTATGATAAGAGTATTCATGAGACTAAGAAAAGAGAACCTTAAGTCAAGGCTTATACTTCAGATTCATGATGAACTTCTTATAGAGACAGCACCTGATGAAGTTGATGTTGTTAAGAGTCTTCTTACAGAAGAAATGCAGAAGGCAGCAGACCTTAAGGTACCGCTTATTGCAGAGTGCAGTGTAGGATCTGACTGGTTTGAAGCTAAATAATTGTATTTTTCGTATTTTAAAATAGATCATTAATAGAAGCATTAGGTTTGAAAATGTTCCATTTTCAAATCTGAATTGATGACGCGAGCTCCATCAATTTGAACCATTAGTCACTTACTTTGCTCGCG
Organism: Butyrivibrio sp. TB; assembly: GCF_900110805.1. Classification (NCBI taxonomy): domain Bacteria; kingdom Bacillati; phylum Bacillota; class Clostridia; order Lachnospirales; family Lachnospiraceae; genus Butyrivibrio; species Butyrivibrio sp. TB. Next base: position 51,508 of record NZ_FOER01000001.1, read on the forward strand.
ACATGAGGTTATTTATGAAAATTATAGGTGTAACCGGGGGAGTTGGCGCAGGCAAAAGCGCCCTCCTTACCAGGGTTATGGAGATATGTAACTGCAAAGTTATCTTCTCTGACAATGTTGCCAATGATGTTAAGAAAAAAGGAATGCCGGCCTATGATGCCCTTGTGGACCTGCTTGGGGATGGCATCCTGGAAGTAAATGCTGACGGCAGCTACGGCGAGATAGACAAGAAGAAAATGGCAGCAGCTATATTTAAAGATGATACTTTGTTACAAAAGGTAAATGATATCCTTCATCCTGCAACCAATAAATATATCGCTGATATAATCGACCAAGAAAGAGCCTTGGGCGAAATTGATTATCTTTTTATAGAAGCAGCTCTATTAATAGAGAATGGATACAAAGATATAGTTGATGAGATGTGGTATATCTTTGCAAGTGAAGAAGTAAGACGACAGCGCCTTAAAAAGGCAAGAGGCTACTCTGACGAGAAGATAGATGGCATCTTAAAAGCGCAGCTTTCAGAAGAAGTGTTCAGGCAAAACTGTGATTTTGTTGTTGATAATAGTAATGACCTTGATCATGCTATCGGACAGATAAGAAAGCATCTGGAAGTATAGATTAAATACTGAAACTTCGCACTTGCCAAACATACGCCACCCTTTGAGGCAGCGCCGATGCGGATGGTTTATAATGCATTTTCATATCTTTTGAAGGTGTTATAAAATTCAGGAGCATGAGAGATGGATTTTTATATTCTTCTTAGGGTCTGCATGTCTGAGCGAAGCGAGTTTCAGACCCTAGAATATAAAAATTCAGATATCATGCCCTGAATTATAACACCTTCAAGATATGAAAATGCATTATAAACCATCCGCATCGGCGCTGCCTTAAAGGGTGGCGTATGTTTGGCAAGTGCGAAGTTTGAATTAAATATACTAACATCATACTTGAAGATATTGCACCGCTTAGACTTTCCTACATGGATTTAGTATCTGTGTGGGATTTTTTTTAGATAGTAGTTAATCTTTTGCTGATTCTCTCCGATATAAAAGCGTAGGGTTATTTAAGTTCCATGATTATTTGAATATATACGAATTGTATTATAAGGATGATTGTAGTCATCTTCCTTTGAACTGATGTGCCATAGTCTGCAGGAGGACTAGAACATGCCACAAAGTCTTGAACAGAAAGATCAAAACGTAGTATTCGGCCTTGATATAGGTACGAGGAATGTAGTCGGAACTGTCGGATATATGAAGGATGGTAAGTTCTTTGTCATCGCCCAGAAATCAAGAGGGCATGAGACTAGAGCTATGCTGGATGGACAGATTCATGACATAGGCAAGGTCGGTGCGACGATCAGAACTATAAAAAATGAACTTGAGTCTGAGACAGATATACATCTTACAGATGTATGTATCGCTGCAGCGGGACGAGTTCTTAGAACAGTTGAGACTTCTTATGAAGAGGTTCTTGATGATACCAGATCCATTACAGATGAGGATATCTATAACCTTGATTCTAAGGCTGTGGAACAGGCTTATCAGGAGTTTATCAAAAACAATGAGTCTGATCTTAAGTTCTATCTGGTAGGCTATTCTGTTCTTCATTATTATCTGAATGATTATCAGATCGGTAATCTTGAAGGCCATAACGGCGGTAAGGTCAAAGTAGAACTTATCGCAACTTTCCTTCCGGATGATGTTGTAGATGGCCTTTATAAGGCGTGTGAGAGGGCAGAGCTTTCTGTAGCTAATCTGACGCTGGAGCCTATTGCAGCTATCATGGTTGCTATACCTGAGAAGTTCAGACTATTGAATCTGGCTCTTATAGATGTGGGTGCCGGAACATCAGATATATGCGTAACAGATGGCGGTACTATAACAGCATATGGCATGATCCCTACAGCAGGCGATCATCTTACAGAAGCTATCGCTCATCACTGCCTGGTTGATTTTAATACAGCAGACAAGATCAAGATAGACGCATCAACCCATGACACTGTTACATATACTGATATCATGGGTCTTGAAAAGACTATAAGTAAGGACGAAGTTGATACTGCTATCAAGCCTCTTGTTGACAAGATGGCAGATGATGTGACCAAAGAAATAAAGCGCCTTAATGGTGACAAGCCTGTAAGCGCAGTATTCGTAGTTGGAGGTGGCGGCTGCGTTAAAGGATATACACAGGCTATAGCAAGGGATATGGAGATCTCGGAAGAAAGAGTCGCTCTAAGGGGCGAAGAGGTCATGAAAGATTTCCAGTTTCTTAATGCAGGTGACGTGTCAAGGGACTCGCTTATGGTTACACCCTTGGGTATCTGCATGAGCTACTATGAAGATACCAACAACTTTGTATTTGTTTCATTTAACGGCGCTCAGACCAAGATCTATGACAATGGCAAGCTTCAGATCGTTGATGCTGCCATGCAGGCTGCATTTCCGAATGAAGATCTTTTCCCAAAGAGAGGTCAGGCTCTTAAATTCACACTCAACGGTGAAGAGAAGTCGGTACCCGGACATCCCGGAGAATCTGCAGTTATCATGCTCAATGGCAAGCCTGCAGATATCCACAGTAAGATAAAGGCCAATGATATCATAGAGGTTAAGCCCTCTACAGCCGGCGACCCGGGGCAAATGGAGATCGGCGCACTTAATGAGTTCAAGTCTACATTTAAGGTCAACGTTGATGGCAAAGAAGTCATGGCTTCACGATTTGCTACTGTTGATGGTCAGCCTCAGACTTCTTACTACAAGATAAAACCCGGTGATGATGTTAAGATACTTGATTATGATACAGCAGAGCAGATTGCAAAACTTCTGGATATCGAGATAACACCTGATACTCTTATCATGATCAATAATGAAGAGGCAGGCCCTGATACTCCTGTATATGAGAATTTCAAGGTTGAGTTCAAGCTAAGAGAAGATGCGATCATGGACTACTATAAGGATATTCCGGATGCTGACGTGGTAGCCATGGAACAGGAGAATGAAGAAGCCTTTGAAAATGCCGGCGAAGCTGCGATCGCAGAAGACAAGGACTTTGACCAAAGTGCCATGGATAAAGAGGTTGATGATATAACGCCTGTCAAGAATATTCTGGCTCATGACCTTCATGTTATAGTCAATGGATCTCCGGTGACTCTTCATAACAAGGCTAATTATATCTTTGTAGATGTGTTTGATTATATCGATTTTGACCTTAGTAAACCGCAGGGAAGGGGCATCGTGACTATGCTCAACGGCAGCTCTCCCAACTATATGCAGCCAATCGCTGAGGGAGACAATATCGAAGTGTATTGGAAAAAATAATATGTAATGCGATAACGTAGAGGTAGCCTTAATAACTAATTTAGGGGCTGCCTCTTTTTTTTATTTGGTAAAGTTTGATGATGAATTCTTATGCAAGATGATGTATTCTGTTAGGAGGGTTAATCTGATAATAACAAAAATAGAAGATAGGGGAAGAGAAAGAATGAGATTTGTAAGCCTGTCATCCGGCAGTAGCGGGAACAGTACTTATATAGGGTCTGCTGGTACTCATATTCTGATAGATGCAGGATGCAGCAGGAAGAGGATCATAGATGGTCTTAATAGTCTTGATGTGGATCTTCCTGATATAAATGGTATATTCATAACTCACGAACATTCAGATCATATCGCGGCTCTTCGTCTTATCTTGAAGAAGTATGACATTCCGGTGTATGCAACACAGGGAACTATTCAGGGAATAAGAGAAGCCGACAAGAACGGCGAGATGTTAGATAAAGAGTTCCACGTAATAAGAAGCGACGAGCCCGTTATTCTGGGCGATATAACAATAAATCCAATGAAAATTTCACATGATGCAAGAGAACCTGTAGGATTCAGGATTGCATGCGAAGGAAGAAAATGTGCTGTAGCTACAGACCTTGGCTCCTACGATGACTATATAGTAGGATGTCTTCAGGACATGGATGCACTGCTGCTTGAAGCCAATCATGATGTGAGGATGCTTCAGACAGGACCTTATCCATATCAGCTCAAGATGAGAATCGCAGGAAATCAGGGCCATCTGTCCAATGATATGTCAGGAGAGCTTTTATGCAAGCTACTTAATGATCATATGAAAGGTATAGTTCTTGGTCATCTTTCTGACAAGAATAATCTTCCGGAACTGGCATATGAGACAGTAAGACTTGCGATAGATATGGGAGACAATCCATATCATAGCAGCGATATACCGCTTTACGTTGCTAAGAGAAGTGAAGTCTCTCAGGTGATCGAGATCTGATACGATAGTAATTATACTTTGGCAAAACATTTGTAAAAGTATGGCTCTGAATGATCTAAACAAGTTAAAAAACAGAGAATTCTGCGAGTAATAAAACGAGAGTATTGAAAACCTAAAACAGCATATTTATATATGTAATATAAAGGAGAAGCAGTCATGAAAAGAGCAATTATAACTGTAGTCGGCAAAGATACCGTGGGCATTATCGCCAGAGTATGTACTTATCTGGCTTCTGAGAAGGTCAACATTCTCGATATCTCACAGACGATCGTGTCGGGGTATTTTAATATGATGATGATCGTTGATGTAACAGGTCTTGATGCTGAGTTTGGAAAAATCGAAGAAGAACTTTCCAAGGTCGGAGATGAGATGGGCGTTGTGATCAAAATGCAGCGCGAAGATATATTTGATTCAATGCATAGGATATAAGGCACTTAGAAATACATCCATGTATTTCTAGGCAAGTGCTGATTACATCCTGTAATCAGGTACTTAGAAGTGCATCCGTGCACTTCTATACATGTACTGATTACATCCTGTAATCTTGGTACTTAGAAGTGCATCCATGCACTTCTGGACAAGTACTAATTACTTCCTGTAATCAGGCACTTAGAAATACATCCCCGCCATATGAGAAAGGACGCACATGATTAATATTAGAGAAGTTTCTGAAACTAATGACATGATAGAAAAAGAGAACCTTGATGTCCGTACTATAACCATGGGCATAAGCCTTCTCGATTGTATAGACTCTGATCTTGATAAGCTCTGCGAGAAGATCCATGACAAGATCTACAATAGTGCCAAGGATCTTGTTGCTACCGGTGAGCAGATCTCCAAGGAGTTTGGAATTCCGATCGTCAATAAGAGAATATCCGTAACACCTATAGCTATCATAGGCGGAGCTGCCTGCAAGACTTCAGAGGATTTTGTAAAGATTGCTAAGACTCTTGATAAGGTAGCACATGAAGTAGGAGTTAACTTCATCGGCGGTTATTCTGCACTTGTAAGTAAGGGCATGACCAAGGCTGACGAGCTTCTTATAAGGTCTATCCCACAGGCTCTCTCACAGACTGAGCTTATCTGCAGCTCTGTCAATGTTGGTTCGACCAAGACAGGTATCAATATGGATGCTGTCCGCCTTATGGGAGAGATGGTCCTTGAGACAGCCAAGGCTTCTGAGCATATTGAAGTCAATGGATGTGCCAAGCTTGTAGTATTCTGTAATGCTCCTGATGACAATCCGTTTATGGCAGGCGCTTTCCATGGCGTAACAGAAGCAGACAGGATCATCAATGTTGGTGTATCAGGCCCCGGCGTTGTTAAGACAGCTCTTTCCAAGGTTCGCGGAGAGAATTTTGAAGTACTGTGTGAGACCATCAAGAAGACTGCATTCAAGGTTACAAGAGTAGGTCAGCTTGTAGCAAGAGAAGCTTCCAAGAGACTCGGCGTCCCGTTTGGAATCGTAGATCTGTCTCTTGCACCGACTCCTGCTATTGGAGATTCTGTAGCGGATATCCTGTGCGAGATAGGCCTTGAGCACGCCGGTGCTCCCGGAACAACAGCAGCACTTGCACTTCTTAACGATCAGGTCAAAAAAGGCGGCGTAATGGCATCTTCTTATGTAGGCGGTCTTTCAGGTGCTTTCATCCCTGTAAGTGAAGATCAGGGTATGATCGATGCTGTAGAAGCCGGTGCTCTTACTATTGAGAAGCTTGAAGCCATGACCTGTGTATGCTCTGTAGGCCTTGATATGATCGCAATCCCCGGAGATACTAAGGCTACAACTATTGCAGGTATCATTGCGGATGAGATGGCTATCGGTATGATCAATCAGAAGACTACAGCAGTAAGACTTATCCCTTGCATTGGCAAGAAAGTCGGTGACAGTGTAGAATTTGGCGGACTTTTAGGACATGCTCCTATAATGCCCGTTAATCAGTTCGATTGCAGTGCATTTGTAAACAGAGGCGGTAGGATACCTGCACCTGTTCATTCATTCAAGAACTAATATAATAAAGACTATGAGTTAACCCGTCACTTATAGTAACGACTTAAGAATATGCACTTTGCCAGTTATCAAATGCAAATAATCAAATGCCAGTAATTAAATGCCAGCCTTAGATAACTGGCCTTAGATAATTGGTATTAGATAATTGGCATAAGGCATTTTCTAAAGTCGTTTACTATAGCTGTGACGGGTTATTTTATAAGAATCTAGGTATTTAACCATTATTTTTAAAGAAGAATGTAGCACGTTCAAAAGTGATATTTGGCAATAATGTATAAAAACACGTTTTATAAATTGTGCATAATTCAATATAACTAGTAATATGATTATAATCATGATATCGTGGCGTCCCAAAAAGAAACCACGATTTTCGTTTTAGAATTATTCCTAACTTTATCTGATAAAAATCGGGAATATTTCTACAGAATTATCGTTGCATAGACCTGTATTTTACTTTATATTGTAAAAGATGCGTTAAAATGCGGATGGGGATCTGCAAATGCATTATTTATAGGAATTACAGATATTTTCAGGGAGGAACTATTTCCATGAATCTTACAGAATCATTTAAAGTTATACGCAAAAATGACGCGGATAAAATGGCTGATTTTTTTGTTAAAAATAATAATGTTGCCAACCTTATCCTGCAGGAGATGAACTGCACAGAGACCAAGGAGAGCGTTGCACAAATGACAGGAAGTATCTTTGATCTCGTATCTGTTATGCAGAGCGTCAGATCTATGGAGTCCGGAACCTACATCCGTATGGTTGCCAAGTATATCCGTACTCATGGCAAGTACAACTTCCCTGCTTTATATAATCTTGGTATGATCCTTGATAATAATCTTAAGATGGCTTATGTTCGTGATAACTGGGACAAGGTTGCCGTTAAGAATCCAAGAGCTTTTGCAGCTATGGAGCGTGCTTATGAAGAATTAAAGAAAAGAGCTAAGGACTACTCTATGAGAGGCTTTTATTGCGAGCTTCAGTGCGATTTTGTTACAAGCTGGACCAATGGCAAGCCTTCATACAGACACGAGAGAATCTGTGACTTCTATTCTCATAAATATGATGAAGAGAGAATGATCGATTCTAATCCTGAGCTTATCAAATGGGCTCTTCTTAAGTTATATGAGGGATATTTCATCACTTTCTCACTTCTTGCTTACAGCTATCAGACCAAAGCAAGTGAAGTGCTCACACTTGGATACCGCTATGGAATCATGTATGAGATGGTCAATAACTTTGGAGGCCATTCTATCACATGTCTTCTTCCTGATCTTGGACCGGAAGTTCATCAGATTGAAGGCGACAGATATCTTGCACTTTGCTGCCCTAAGGAAGCAAGAGAGGGAACTGTAAAGTGCATGGATGCTTTCCATCCGGTATTTGAGGGATGATCTGATTTTTCTTTTGTCTAAAGATATAAAGCCACGCGCTAAGAACGGATGATACCTACTTCGTTCGAGGCGGCGTGGCTTTTTTGCGCAGTTGCTGCCTTTATGCTGAAGCCATGCATTTCTGGACATGCTTTAATTACGTCCTGTAATTTCGCATGGTTTATATTAGCTGATTTTAGTTCAAAAAGTCATATTGACAATTTAAATAGTCAAAATGACTATATAATAAACAGGCAATGCTCCTCTTTTTTGTACAATATTCACTCTTGCATCATATGGTCAAATAGACTATATTGAATATAGTCAAAACGACCATATGAAATATCGAAGGAGAACTGATGTACAAGCCGGAATCGATAGAAGAAGAGGAATTTTTAAAAAAATATAACCCGGACAAATATAAGAAGCCGTCGATCACAACAGATATAGTAGTCTTCACAATGTCTGAGGACAAGAAGCTTTGTATACTTCTGATAAAAAGAGGCACTTATCCATACAAAGATCACTGGGCGCTTCCGGGAGGTTTTATAAACATGGATGAGTCCATAGACCAGTCTGCAGCAAGTAAGCTTTATGAAGAGACCGGGGCTAACGGCTTTCCGATTGTACAGTTTGGATCTTTTGGAGATGTAGACAGGGATCCAAGGATGAGAGTAATATCGATTTCTTATATGGCTTTCGTTCCCAATAAGAGCCTTGAAGTTGTTGCAGGAGACAAGGAAGCAGATGCAGCTGTATTTGAAGTTAGGAAAGAGTGCGATGACAAAGGTACTGAGAAACTTTATCTTGTCAGAGATTATTTTTACATATCAGAGGAACAACTTGCATTCGACCATGCTACAATAATAAAGACTGCGCTTGAAAGACTTGCAGGTAGGATTGAATATACACAGGATGCATTTTCACTGCTGCAGGATGATAAGTCTTTTACTATACACGAACTTAAGAGTATACATGAGGCAGTGCTGTTCAAGTCACTAGATACAGCCAATTTCAGGCGAGAGTTCATTAAGAAGTATGTGGATACAGGGATAGTCGTACCTACAGGCAAGACAAGTAATAAGTATTCTGCAAGGGCAGCGCAGCTGTATTGCAAAGTCAGATGACTCTGTAGTGTATTAAATGGATTATAGAATAGTGTACTGGCTCATTTATATTTAATCAAATATGAACGAGTCAGCACACTAGAAGAATAAAGTTTGAAAGTGTTCCACTTTCAAACCCGAATTGGTGTCGCGAGCTAAGCCAATGTCGAACCATTAGTCACTCGCTTTGCTCGTGACATGAGGTTAAAAATAAACAAATAGTATTTACTCAAGGCATGAAAGCTTTGTGAGCGATATATACTAATGAGAAGTTTAAAGGAGGATGGAAATATGAGTAAGAATGGCGGGAAGAAGATTATAGTTATTGTAGACATGCAGAACGATTTCATTGATGGGGCACTTGGAAGTAAGGAAGCTCCCAAGATTGTAGATGGCTGTGTCAAGAAAGTCGCAAAAGCGTACGAGGACGGGGATGAGGTTATTTTTACAAGAGATACTCACTATGATGATACATATATGAATTCGGAAGAGGGCGCTAACCTTCCGGTACCACACTGCATAGAGGATTCTTATGGATGGAATATCGCATCTGCTTTTGGCAACTACACATCCAATGCTATAAGGCTCAACAAGGAGACCTTCGGAAGTGTACAGCTGGGCCAGAGAATCGCTGAGATGTGTTCAAGGGACAAGACTATAGAGAGCGTAGAACTCTGCGGACTGTGCACAGATATATGTGTTATCAGCAATGCACTTTTGGTCAAGGCATTTAATCCCAATCTTCCTATATATGTAGATGCAGCCTGCAGCGCAGGTGTAACTCCTGAAAGTCATGATACAGCGATCAAAGCAATGGAAGCTTGTCAGATTCACATCCTTAACAAGGGACAGGAACCTTGGAGATAAGTAGTTATACATAACAATCCGGTAGTTATATGGTGTCAAAAGGAACTTTTGGCACCTACCTCATAATAATGGGTTACCAAAAAAGGAGAAAATGGTATGTTAGAACAGATAATCACAAGTTTATTGGAAACAGATCTTTACAAATTCAGCATGGGACAGGCAATCTATCACCAGTTCCCAAGTTATACTACAACATGGACTTTTAAGTGCAGAAACAAGGATGTGCATTTTACAGATGAAATGGTAGAAGAGATCAAAAGGCAGCTTCGTTTGTACTGTGATCTTAGATTTAACGAGGATGAGCTTGAATATCTTAGAAGCATCAAGTGGATCCAGGATTCTTATGTAGATTTCCTTAGATTATGGCAGCCAAGATTCGAGGACTTTACCATCACAACTGATGCTGAGTGCGGTCTTGGCATCGAAACAAGCGGAACCTGGCTCAATACTTCAATGTATGAGATTCCTACACTTGCAATCGTCAATGAAGTATACTTCCGTATGCAGTATGACTATGATGATCTTCTTGAATCTTTCAAAGAAAGACTTGATAAGAAGTTTGAGGATGTTCGCTCAAATCGTTACAATCTTGGGACATTCTCTGAATTTGGTCTTAGAAGAAGACTTTCAAGACAGGCTCAGGAGCTTGCTGTTGAGAAGTTCTCTCACCTTCATGATGGAAAAGATACACAGTGTAAGAGTAATTTTATAGGTACATCAAATGTATATCTTGCAATGAAGTTTGGTATCACACCTGTAGGAACAATGGCTCATGAGTGGATCATGTGCACAGGCCAGGGCAATCACAAGCACAATCCTGCATATTCTAACTGGTATGCACTTGATGCCTGGGTTAGGGAGTACGGAGTGCTCAATGGTATAGCTCTTACAGATACTATCACAACAGACTGCTTCCTTAGAGATTTCCAGCTTACATATGCAACACTTTTCAGTGGCGTAAGGCATGATTCTGCAGATCCTATTGAATGGGGTGAGAAGATGATAGAGCATTACAAGGCTCTTGATATTGATCCTATGACCAAGACACTTCTTTTCTCAGACAGTCTTAATTTTGAAAAGGCTGCTGCTATTGCAGATCACTTTAAAGGCAAGGCCAAAGTTGCATTTGGAATAGGTACATATATTGCTAATGATACCAATGTTCCGGCCCTTAACATCGTTATGAAGACAACATTCTGCAATGGTCAGGATGTAGCTAAGCTATCTGATGTAGACGGCAAGGGCATGTGCAAGAATCCTGAATATGTTGACTACTTAAAGCGCAGCATCAAGTGGCGTATGGATCATGAATGATCAATTTATACAATCATCGTTTTACGAAATCCGGAGCTAGTGCGGATTTCTGAAGGTACGTTTAATAAAACAAAAAAAGAATTAACGCATAAAGTCGATGAGTAACCGGCATGGAGGAATATCAATGAGTACAACTGTAATGAAAATAGAACCGGCAGAAGCAATTAATCATATCGTAAGCTGGATCAGAGACTACTTTGAACCATTCAAGGACAAGAAGGCTGTAATAGGCATATCCGGAGGCAAAGATTCTACTGTATGTGCAATGCTTCTTGTAAAAGCTCTTGGCAAGGACAGAGTAGTAGCTGTTAAGATGCCTAAAGGTCAGCAGCCTGATATTGATGATTCTGAGATGGTATGTAAGTGTCTTGGAGTTACGAACTATACAGTCAATATAAAAGCAGCTGTTGACGGGATGATAGAAGGTCTCAAAGCTGCAGGTGTGGAGCCTACAAGGGATACTCTTACCAATATTGATCCAAGGGTTCGTATGACAACCTTATATGCAGTGGCTCAGAGCCTTCCAAGTGGCGGACTTGTTACCAATACCTGCAATCTTTCTGAGAATTATGTAGGATATTCTACCAAGTTCGGTGATCATGCCGGAGACTTTAGCATACTTCATGCTTTTGCAGTGAGGGAAGTCATAGAGATGGGACTTATCTTGTGCAAAGAATTCGGAGTTCCTGAGACTCTTATAAGGAAAGCTCCTTCTGACGGCCTGTGTGGTAAGACAGACGAGGATAATCTTGGATTCACCTACGCTGCGCTTGACAGCTATATCCTTGATGGAGAAGAGCCTGAAGGCGAGATCCTTGATAAGATCCAGCGTAAGTACAGAGCTAATCTTCATAAGCTTACAGAAATGCCGCATCCATATCCTGAAAGAGCCAAGGCTGCTGTATTTAAATAAAGGGTTCAAATTTTGTGAAAATATAACACACAAAGATCATCGTAATCATCCAATGATCTTTGTGTGTTTTTATTGCTTGTAGCGATAATTATGTACAATAAAATAAAGGCTTTGTTTAGATTTTTTTAAGCTTAAGCTTATTGACTATGGCTAACATGAGGAATAAAATTGGTGTTGTTGCAAAAGATTTGCAATTACAATGTGAACAACTTATTACTTAAATCTCCCAAGCGGGAAGAACCTAGTAAATTATAATTCAGAAAGAAGGTTGAATATATTATGACAAAGGTAGACATTATCTCCGGTTTCCTTGGAGCAGGTAAGACAACTCTTATCAAGAAGCTCCTTGCAGAAGCTCTTTCAGGCACTAAGACAGTTCTTATAGAGAATGAGTTTGGTGAAGTTGGCGTAGATGGCGGATTCCTTCAGCAGACAGGAATCGAGATCCGCGAGATGAACGCAGGTTGTATCTGCTGCTCACTTGTTGGTGACTTCGATACTAATCTTACAGAGATCATGAATAAGTACTCACCTGAGCGCATCCTTATCGAGCCTTCAGGAGTTGGTAAGCTTTCTGATGTTGCTGAAGCTATTAAGAATGTTACTGAGAAGTTCCCTGATATGATACTCAACAGCGCTGTAACAGTTGTAGATGTTACTAAAGCTAAGGTTTATATCAAGAATTTTGGTGAGTTCTTCACTAACCAGATTGAAAGCGCTGGCACTATCATCCTCACACGTACAGATAAGGCTGATGATGCCAAGATCGAAGAGGTTGTAGAGCTTATCCGTACTCTTAACAAGAAGGCTACTATCATCACAACTCCTCTTTCAGAACTTGATGGCAAGGAGATCCTTGATACATTCGAAGGTAATCATGACCTGGAAAAAGAGCTCCTTGAAGAGATGATGAGACAGCATGATGACGACGATGATGAAGACGAGCACGAGCATCACCACCATCACCACGATGACGACGATGATGAAGATGAGCATGAGCATCACCACCATCATCACGACGACGATGATGAAGACGAGCACGAGCATCACCACCATCACCACGATGACGATGATGATGAAGACGAGCACGAACATCATCACCATCACCATGATGACGATGATGAAGATGAGCATGAACATCATCACCACCATCATGAAGCAGAGGCTGATGAAGAGGGCGTTGTGGTTCATCACAGTGATGCACACCACCATCATCACCATCATCACCACCACGGCGGACACGATGCTGACGAGGTATTCCAGAGCTGGGCTCTTGAAACTCCTGTTAAGTACTCAAAAGCAGACATCGAGACAATGCTTGATAAGCTTTCCGATGATGAGAAGTATGGCGTAGTACTTCGTTCTAAAGGTATGGTTGAAGATGCTGATGGCAAGTGGATCGAGTTTGATTATGTTCCTGATGAGACACAGATCCGTGAAGGTCATGCTGATGTAACAGGCAAGATTGTAGTCATCGGTTCTGGCCTTAAGGAAGATGCTCTTGAGGATCTTTTCCGCAGAAGAGGATAAGGAATGTCAGGCTTATAGAAGCCTTAAGAAGATTTCTATTCTATGGAATGATTCAAATATTATTATAGCGAGGTAGTTCGCGTGTTTGGAATGAAAGGGAAAGTTAAAATGAAACCCGTATATATCATCAATGGCTTTTTGGATAGCGGTAAGACGGATTTCTTCCGTTATACTATTGCGCAGCCTTATTTTCGCAGTAATGGTCTTACTCTTATCGTCGTATGTGAAGAGGGCGAGAATGACTATGAGGAGAAACTCCTTAAGTCCACCAATTCTGTAAAAGTTGTAGTAGAAGATGAGTCGGATTTTACTGTTGCCAAGCTTCAGAGCTTTGAAAACAAGTATAATCCTGAGCGTGTTCTTATCGAGTTCAACGGAATGTGGGATCCCAGAGCTATCCATCTTCCCAAGAACTGGAATATTGAGCAGCAGATCACTATGATCAACTGTTCTACATTTGAGATGTACTATACTAACATGAAGTCCATGCTCGTAGAGCAGATCAGAAAGAGCGATATGATCCTCTTTAACAGATGTGACGGCTTCAATGAAAAGCTCCCTGCATTTAAGAGAAATGTTAAGGCAGTCAATCAGCAGGCTGAAGTTATATTTGAGGACAGAAACGGCGAAGTTGATGTAACTCTTGATGAAGATCTTCCATTTGATCTTAAGGCAGATCCGATAGAACTTAATAACTACGGTTATGGGATGTTCTATCTTGATGCACTTGAACATGCAGATCGTTATAAAGGCAAGAAAGTCAGATTTAAAGCCCTTGTAGCTAAGCCTAAGGATCTTCCTAAGGGAAGATTCGTGCCAGGCCGTCTGTCTATGAACTGCTGTGCACAGGATATGCAGTTCCTTGGTTTTGCCTGTGATTATGACAAGACTGATGAGCTTAATGAGAAGGACTGGGTAGAAGTTACCGCAGAAGTTGGCAAAGAGTTTGTTAAGGAATACAACGGAGAAGGACCTGTACTTAAGGCTGTATCCGTAGTTCCTACAACAGAGCCTTCCAATCCTGTTGTAGACTTTACACAGCCGATATTATCTGATTGATCTTGTAGTATAAAAATTAAAGACACCCATTTACATAAAAAGACTCCGCTCCCCTTGTGATCACAGCTCCAAGGGGATGGAGTCTTTTTTGGTGGAAAGATTGATAATAAAAACTTCAAATGTCAGGCTAATGAATTTAATAACTGAAAGATAAATGAAGTAGTTTGAAGGTCGGTATTCTTGTTATAATAATAATTAGTAATTAGTATTGTAGCGGGGGATACGATGAATTGAACTTAAGCCTTTATATAAAAGTAAAATGATAAGAAAGAATAAAATGATGAGAAAAAATGAAATTACAAGAAGAGCAGCATCTTGCGTACTTGCAGGTTTACTGCTGCTTACAGCTTGTGGGACTACACCTAAAGAATTATCTGCAATAAGTAGTGGTGCTTCTAAATCTGATATTGTGGATGTTACAAATAGTACAGATGATGCTAATAGTGCAAATAGCGAATTGCCTGAAGCTTTGCCTATGGCTGATGATGAGGTACAACAGTCTTTTAGCTATACCCTTTGCTTTGCAGGAGATATAAACTTCGATGATACCTGGTCCAATATGGTCTATTATCATAACCATGGCGACAACATCTATAACTGCATTGATGAAGACTTTATAAATGAGATGAACGCTGCAGATATCATGTGGATCAATAACGAGTTCACCTATTCATATGGTGGAACGCCCATGCCCGGTAAGGCATATACCTTTAGGGCGGATCCTGATAATGTTAGTATACTAAGTCAGCTGGGAGTAGATATAGTGGGTCTTGCCAATAATCATGTATATGACTACGGAGAAGAGGCTTTCCTTGATACACTTGTGACACTTGATAATGCAGGTATCCCGTATGTGGGGGCAGGCCGCAATATAGACGAAGCATCAAGTCCTGTATATATGCAGCTTGGAGATCTTACGATAGCATACGTAGCTGCATCAAGAGCTGAGAAGAATAAGATGACGCCGGAAGCAACTGCGACTACTCCCGGAATCCTTCGCTGCTATGATCCGGAGAAGTTTATAGCTGAGATTCAGGAAGCATCTGAGAATGCAGATTTTGTAATAGCGCTTCCTCACTGGGGGACAGAGTACTCTACAACTTTAGAGAAGGCTCAGACATCAACTGCCCGTCAGTATATCGATGCAGGCGCAGATGTGATAATAGGCGCGCATTCTCATTGCCTTCAGGGTATGGAATACTATAACGGTGCGCTTGTAGCCTATTCTCTTGGCAATTACTGGTTCAATGAGAAGACCCTTGATACAATGCTCCTTGAAGTTGAGATATCCGGAATAGGCAACACTATTGAGAGCGTGGAAGTGCAGATCATCCCCGGAACGCAGTCCGGATGGGTCACAACAGCTGCTGATACTCCTGAAGAAAAAGAACGTATCTATACCTATATAGAGTCGATATCCATAGATGTTGAGGTGGATGAGAATGGATATGTTCATCCATTGTCATAATACCGGAAATCGTTATTTGGGGACTTGTAGAGGAATAGTGTACTGGCTCATTTATATTTAATCAAATTATTTGTACATGAATTTATATACTGCGTAATTTGATCAAATATGAACGAGTTAGCACACTAGACAAGCATCTAGTATGGTGATATATTATATGTAGTAATGAAAACTACATCAAAAAGTAATCAAAAATTTTCATACGAATTAATTTTACAAAATGTATCGCCATAATATTGGTGTGATAATTCATAGTCGTAGGAGGGAGCAGAGTATGACAACAAACGAACTGAAAGAGTTTTTTAAGGAACATCTTGTACCTGAGAAGCTTTATAAGATTGGCGGAGAACACAAGAACCGCATCTGTATAGAACAGGTTTCTGACGGATGGGATGTGTTCTTCAAAGATAAGAAGCAGAAGATCGGTCTCATGCACTTTGGTGATGAGAATTCTGCCTGCAATGTTATGATGAACGAGATCCGTAAGCTTATGGAATCTGTCTACGGGATCACATGGGCCAGAACAATTTGATATTCACATAAAAAGTAAGACCTTCGGCATTAACCGAAGGTCTTACTTTTTATGTGAGGATAATTAAATCCTCAACGTGAATAAAGGTTAAAAATGTCAGAAAAGATCAAAATCTTTCTCGACAGCAACTTGCTGATAGATGTGGTATGTCAAACATTTAGAAGAAAAAAGACTCAATCATCAGAGGGGATGATTGAGTCTTTTGAAATTCAATATCTATAAAGCTATTAGTTCATCTTGTTAACAGCCTGAGCAAGACGAGAAACTTTACGAGAAGCTGTGTTCTTCTTGAATACGCCCTTAGACTCAGCCTTGTCGATAGCAGATGTAGCATTAACAAGAGCCTTAGCAGCCTCTTCCTTATTGCCAGCTTCGATAGCAGCTCTTACCTTCTTGATCTCTGTCTTAACAGCAGACTTAACAGCCTGATTACGTTCTGCACGCTTTGCGCTTGTGATAACTCTCTTCTTGGCGGATTTGATATTAGCCATAATTACCTCCGAATAATATAATTCAATTATTGTTTTATTTATAGAGATGAACATCCAGACCGGACACGGACAGCGAATGCTCACATACGGGATATAGTTTAGATTAATTTGAGCCTAATGTCAAGTAAATTGAGGATTTTGCATGGAAATTTTGCTATATCCATGATATATTATAACGTAGCTATTAGGATTTACAACTAAAATTTATAGATTTAGTGCGAGTGATTGCCCTGACTGCTCCTTTATTTAAGGCATATCGAATGCACCGCATTAGTTGCAAACCTGCGATATTAATCTTATACATGAAGTGAGGAACTAAATGTCTGCAATAGATCAAAGCAAAATCAGAAATTTCTGTATAGTGGCACATATCGACCATGGTAAATCCACTCTTGCAGATCGTCTTATAGAAAGAACCGGAGTACTGACTCAAAGAGAGATGAGCGCCCAGGTACTTGATAATATGGATATCGAAAGAGAGCGTGGCATCACTATAAAGAGCCAGGCTGTACGTATGGTATATAAGGCAAATGATGGAGAAGAGTACATCTTCAACATGATAGATACACCAGGTCACGTAGACTTCGGCTACGAAGTCAGCAGATCACTTGCTGCTTGTGACGGCGCTGTACTGGTAGTAGATGCTACTCAGGGCGTAGAGGCTCAGACTCTTGCCAATGTGTATCTTGCACTTGATCATGATCTTGATGTATTCCCTGTTATCAATAAGATCGATCTGCCCAGTGCCCAGCCTCAGGAAGTTAAGGATGAGATAGAGGATATTATAGGTATCGAAGCTCAGGATGCACCCCTTATCTCTGCCAAGAACGGTATTGGTATAGATGACGTCCTTGAAGCAGTAGTTCATAAGATCCCTGCTCCTTCAGGAGATCCTGATGCTGCCCTTAAGTCTCTTATATTCGACTCTGTATATGATTCCTACAGAGGCGTTATCGTATTTGTAAGGATCAAGGATGGTACTTTGAAAAAAGGCATGAAAGTTAAGTTCATGCAGACAGGTGCCGTAGAAGAAGTTGTAGAAGTAGGTTACTTTGGACCCGGACAGTTCATTCCCTGTGAAGAACTCTCTGCAGGTATGGTAGGATATTTTACAGCATCTATCAAGAATATTCAGGACACACGAGTTGGTGATACAGTCACATCAGCTGATACGCCATGTGATGAGGCTCTTCCGGGATACAAACAGGTTATGCCTATGGTTTACTGTGGTATCTATCCGGCTGATTCTGCGAGATATCCTGAACTTCGTGATGCTCTTGAGAAGCTCCAGCTCAACGATGCATCTTTGTTCTATGAACCGGAGACATCACAGGCTCTTGGATTTGGCTTTAGATGCGGATTCCTAGGACTTCTTCATCTTGAGGTTATTCAAGAGAGACTTGAAAGAGAATATGACCTTGACCTTGTAACAACAGCACCCAGCGTTGTATACAAGATATATAAGACAGACGGTACATCTTTTGACCTGACCAATCCTTCAAACCTCCCTGATCCTTCTGAGATAGATCATATCGAGGAACCTATTGTAAATGGTGAGATCATGGTGACAACCGAGTATATAGGATCTATCATGCAGCTGTGTCAGGAGAGAAGAGGTAAGTACCTTTCAACAGATTATGTAGAGCAGACAAGAGCGATCCTTAAATATGAGCTGCCACTTAACGAGATCATCTACGACTTCTTTGATGCACTTAAGTCAAGATCACGAGGCTATGCATCTTTTGACTATGAGATCAAAGGATATGAGCCATCAACACTTGTTAAGCTTGATATTCTTATAAACAAAGAAACTGTTGATGCTTTAAGTTTTATCGTACACAAGGACGGCGCTTATGAAAGAGGCCGTAAGATGTGCGAGAAGCTAAAAGAAGAGATCCCGAGGCACCTGTTCGAGATTCCGATCCAGGCTGCAGTTGGCGGCAAAGTCATCGCAAGAGAGACAGTCAAGGCTATGCGTAAAGACGTACTTGCCAAGTGTTATGGTGGTGATATCTCCCGTAAGCGTAAACTCCTTGAGAAACAGAAGGAAGGTAAAAAGAAGATGCGTCAGGTTGGTAGTGTAGAGATACCTCAGAATGCATTCCTTAATGTTCTTAAACTTGACGAGTCCAAATGATAAAGTAGGATCAAAGGGTCATGGGATTTATGATCTTTTGATCCTTTTGATTATGAACCATTAGCCGCTCGCTATGCTCACGGCATGAGGTTAGATATGGACGATAATATAAAGCAAGATCTAAATACTGATAATAATAAAAATATTTCAATTTATATACATATACCTTTTTGCGTCAGGAAGTGCAATTATTGTGACTTTCTGTCTTTTCCTGCGGCTATAGATGTTCAGACAAGATATCTGGAAGCTCTTATAAAGGAGATAGAAAGAGGCGCAGCATGGCTGCAAGACAAGGGATATGCACCATATATAAAAAGTATATTCCTTGGAGGAGGCACACCGTCATCGGTAGATCCTAAATGGATAGTAAAGATCCTTGATACTGTAAGAAGAAACTATGACGTGGCTGTAGACGCAGAGATCACTATGGAGATGAATCCAGGTACTGCCACGCCTGAAAGCTTTTCTGTATATAAAAAAGCAGGGATAAACAGGCTCAGCATCGGTTGCCAGTCTCTAAATGATGACGAACTAAAGGAACTTGGAAGGATACATGATGCAAAGACCTTCTATGAGACTTTTAGTGCTGCCAGAGAAGCAGGTTTTGATAATATAAACGTTGACCTTATGAGTGCTCTCCCCGGGCAGAGCGTTAGGTCTTATACAGATACCCTTAAAGGGATCATAGAGCTTAGACCTGAGCATATATCAGCCTATAGCCTTATCATTGAAGAGGGTACGCCTTTTTATGACAAGTATAAGGACGTAATAGATAGAGATCGGTATGACATAGAAGATGAGCTTGTTAAAGAAGGCGTTGTACTAAAGAACCCTTGTGAGGATGATAAAGAAGCAGAGGGAAAAGAAATTGGTAAAGTGCGTTTGGTAAAGCCTCTCCCCACGGAAGAAGAAGAGCGCAAGATGTACGAAGAAACAATAGATATTCTTACCCAAAACGGATATCACAGATACGAAGTGTCTAACTATGCAAGAGATGATGGTGACTACGAATGTTATCACAACAAGGCATACTGGAAGAGGGCGGATTATCTGGGATTTGGCATTGGAGCTGCAGGTATGGTAGATGATGAGCGCTTTACCAATACAGATGATATTAATATCTATTGTAAATATTGGGAGGGTATAGATATATGTTATCTTCCCTCAGATGATACGGATAATACTGATACAGATAATGATGATACAGATAATACCGATGCTGCTGAAATAAAAATATCATCCAAATACAGTACAAGGCCATTGCTAGAGCATGATAAGCTAAGCATCAAAGCCTGCATGGAAGAAACTATGTTCCTGGGGCTTAGAATGGATGAAGGCGTATCTGTTTCGGATTTTGAACGCAAATTTGGAAGACCGATTGATGCGGTGTATGGAAATACGCTTGATAAGCTGACCAAGGAAGGTCTTGTAAAAACTTATGATGGCTATATAAAACTTACAGAAAAAGGTCTTGAAGTCAGTAATGCTGTCTTATCAGAGCTTTTACTGGACGATTAAACTTTTGGTATATACAGTGGAAATTGCTAAGGATTTCCACTGTATTTTTTATGTGTATTTTTTCAAAACATATGGGTTTCAATAATTGCGAGGTGGTTGGAAGATGAAAAAGAGTTTTTTGACAAAGATACTGACAATAGCAATTAGCGCAGGGCTTATATTTCATCCGGTCATCGTATATGCAGATGAACCTGTTATACGTCTATGGCGTTCTATGGCAATAACATTCAGCAGCCTCATTCAAATAAAGATTCATCTATTTCTGCGGCTCTCATATCTTCAACAGGGGCTGCCTGGTACAAATTCATATATTCTTCGTATTCTGCCATAGTTATAGCAGTATCATTATATGAGAACTGAGCGTTTTCATCATAAGTATCACTTTCAGAATCTTCATAGAAGGCAGAAAGTGAGATAAGCTCAACTACATCACCATTTTCATCATATCTTATAAGGGTAAGAACCTGTCTTCCGGCATGGAGGAAGTCGCTATGGGCTACATAGGTGTGGCCTTCACCGGTAAAGACTGAACATGCATCAGCAGTTCCATCTCCGTAATCAAGAAGGACGAGTTCACCATCTCTGACATCATATATATCGAAGCCATAATAAAAGGTTGAGATAAGAAGCTCATCTTCACCGTCTTCATCAACGTCATAGTAATATCCGGCAGGAGTCAGCTCGAAGTCTTCTTTAAGATAAGTGTACCTATCTGAAAAAAGCTGTCCGTTAAATTCAAGTTCATTATCTAAAAACTGCTGGTAGATAGCCTGGGGATCGGCTTTGTCACCTGTAGAATCTTCGGAAACGTCATCACTCACTTCGGTAGTTGATGCTTCTTGATCAGTTACATCAGACTCAGAATCAACATCGGCGTTAGAACTGTCATTAGCATTGCTTGCCTGTGAAGTTTCGGTATCTGTAGTTTCTGCATTTTCAGTAGTATCTTTGGCAGTATTGCTACATCCGTAAGTTGTCATTACAGCACCTAAGCTTATGGTTAGTAGCAGGGATTTGATAATTATTTGCTTTTTCATAGTAAACCTCACTTTGTAGATGAGCAATATAGTTTTTGTCTCCGTATGTATATTATAAGTTGACGGTAAAACATATACAAGTTGATATTTAAATGAAAATAGTCGTAGTAAATAATCTATATAAACGATATAATATAATTGTCGCGATCGTTATTTCTATGGAGGTATTGATATGCAGTATCAGATAATGAGTCAGCCATTTACAGTATTATCACTTTCTATGAATGCTGGCGAAGCAATCAAATGCCAAAGCGGTGCTATGGCATGGATGAGTCGCGGTATCAGAATGGAAACCAAGACAGGTGGTATTGGTGGTATTTTCAAAAAGGCACTTGTAGGAGAGTCTATCGCGCTTAATCATTATATTGCAGAGCAGCCCGGCGAGCTCACGCTTGCCAAGCACAGCCCAGGAGATATCCTTGCTTTTGATATAGGACAAGCTCCCATCATTGCTCAGAAGACATCATTTCTTGCTTCTACAGAGTCTGTAAATATGGACATATTCCTTCAGCACAAAGTTGGAGCCGGATTCTTCGGAGGTGAAGGATTCCTGATGCAGAAATATACAGGCACAGGTTATGCCTTCCTTGAGATCGATGGCGCAGTTCAGGAAAGGGTCCTTGCTCCGGGACAGTCAATAATAGTAGATAGCGGATATGTTGCAGCTATGGAAGCAACATGCAGTATGCAGATTGAGACTGTGAAAGGTTTTGCCAATGTCATCTTAGGCGGTGAAGGCCTGTTCAACACAGTAGTAACAGGTCCCGGCAAGGTATGGCTTCAGACCATGCCGATCAATGCACTTGCAATGAGCCTGTATCAGTACATGCCTCATCCAAGTGGAAAGTAAATAGGCAACAAAAACAAATGATCAAATCAAAAGCTCAGCTCTTATTTCTAAGGGCTGAGCTTTAATTATACAAGTCAGTTCTTGCTCTTTTTATACAAGTCAGTTCTTGCTCTTTTGGGCTTCTAATTCAGCTTGAAGTCTTGCGATAATGGCGTCTTTTTCGGAAAGGGCAGCCTCTTTTTCTCTTATCGTGGAATTTGCTGTGTCTAATTGTTCCTGAAGTTCATCAATCATGTATTTGGCGGTATTACGATCCATGAGTTGTAGCTCTTTTGAGAACATATTCAATTACTCCTTATGACAATTATCGTATTCTTCAAATAATTCAGAAAGATACTCAGAATCTTTGGATGCTTTTTCTACATCAGCGCCACGACCATTATCAAAAAGCCAAGAAAATAGAACGGTTATGTTTTGTATACCATTTTTTTCACCATTGCTATATGCTTCGCGCTGAATCGTTTGCTCTCTATCCCACTGTTTCATATACTTCTTGGTTACCTCCGGAAGGGATTTTACCTTGGAAACAATTTTATCGACATCTTCTATGCCTTGATCAGGAGAAATCGGCTTTTCTCCTGACAATATATATTTTAGCATTTCGGCCATTTTTTTGCTATGAGCAGATTCCTTGATGTTGGGAACTCCTTTGCAATACAGGAAGATGTGTGTGATACCATCCTTATATGCTATTTTGGGATGTGTAGTAAGTGTTGTGTTGGCCTCATAGTACATATCTCCGGCGCTAAACGGATCATATGAAGATATCGTGATTGAAACATATTCAGGTAATGTTCCGTAATTTGTGGAGGCTCCCAGAAACTTAGTGTCATGAAGAGCGTTATAATAACGGAGTCTTTTTGGTAAGTCTGCTTTGTCTGAAGATCTGTCCTCCATTTCAATATCGTAGATTGTTGCATTAAGTGATGACTTGTCTTCTGAGGTCTTAACATAGGCATCAAGACGTATACTGTGATACTTGGTGTCTGTTGCCTGAAAGACTTTTTGTGAAGTTACTGATTCCACTTCAACTTTGCGATTGTAAGTAGTACTGAGTATATACCCGATTACAATCTTAGCGTCTTCTTCATCAACAAGAACACTGTCAAAAAGAAAGCCATTAATGAGATTCAAAGACTGAATGTCCTTTCTGGCTTGCTCCTCAGTAATATGTATAGTTTCTGGAACTGAGGACATTTGATTTTGTGACATAAATAGAATCCTTTCTTACATAAATTGTGTTTCCTAAGTACTTGCGCAAGTATCAGTGGAAATCATTTGGCGAGAAATCGCCTTGACAGCTAA
Organism: Butyrivibrio sp. TB; assembly: GCF_900110805.1. Taxonomy (NCBI): domain Bacteria; kingdom Bacillati; phylum Bacillota; class Clostridia; order Lachnospirales; family Lachnospiraceae; genus Butyrivibrio; species Butyrivibrio sp. TB. Next base: position 75,306 of record NZ_FOER01000001.1, read on the forward strand.
ATGGCTGTTGAATATAAGCGCTCTAGAAACGAGCACAAAAGAAATAATAGCATAAAATATGTTCTTTGCATATAGTTTTATTTGTTCATTTTCATAGTATGCTGGATAACAGATAGATAAATTGATGATTGCAGACAAATACAGAATGAGTCAAAGGTTGTAATCAAGTGACTTGATAAATAAGACACTTGATCCTTATCTTTGACTTATTTTTGATATAATAGATATATAGATATATGCCTATTTGTTTGGAGGTACTATCATGCATGTTCTGGAAAAAATACAAAAGATAAGTCCGTATCTGGTTCTTAAGGTTTCAATATTAGTATTTATTATGGCGTTATCAATATTTGTGGCATCATCTGTGGTTTCGAAGTGCTCACTTTTTACCAGGTCCATTGAGTCACTTGATGATTCGCAAGAGGTAGTAATGGCGGTTACTGGAGCTACGCTTGGAGTGTCGGTTGCCATAACATTCCTGCCGGATGATTATGCTTCGCCTCTTGCGGACACTTTGGCAGATATGAGTACATATTTCGTGATCCTACTTGGAATGATCCTGTTTGAGAAACTTTTGATCACGGTTGGAGTTCCCTTTATTTTCAGGTTTATAATTCCTGCAGGTATTATATTACTTATCGTATATTATATTTCTCATAAGAAGATAATCAGAACAATTGCATATAAGATTCTGGCATTTGCAATTGTTATCATATTGGCAGTTCCTCTTGGAACAAGCGTATCCAAATGGCTGTGCAGTTCTTCCTTGGATTATGTCAATGAGACTGTAACACAGGCACAGGACGGCTCCGACAAGATAGAAGAGATATCGGAAAGCTCTTTTTCGGACAAGAGCTTTTATGAAACTGTTTCAAGTGTATTTGATTCGGCAATTGAAGGTGTGACGGATCTGTTTAATTATTATAAGGGCATCATTCAGAAGTTCATCAATACTATTGCGATCATGATGCTTGCTTATCTGGTAGTACCGTTTGTGACTTTCCTTCTAATGCTGTGGTTTATGAATCAGCTATTCTTATTCGAAAGTTTTAGAGATAAAGGGTATAGTCTGACCAAAGACGATATGAAGGCTATTAAAAAGATCAGCGCAGTTTGCAATGAAAAAGGCGAGCCGGAAGATAATAGCAACCAGATATAAATGACGTAAGGTCAAAAATTATTATGATTCGGGCCTTACTTAAATCAAATGTGAATTATCTTTTCTATGCAGGAGATACAAAAGGAGATGCGTGGAACATGAAGAATAGGATAGATATAAAAAAGCTTGTTATTTGGCTAATAAGCGCAGCTTTTATAATAGGAGCTGTGATTGTGGCAATAATATTTAGAAATGGCAGTGGTAGGGCTTACCAAAAATACAACGACGGCGTTAATTATATAGATCCTGATACTATACAGCTTAGTGACAGCAGCGTAACAGTTTCTTTTTCTGAAGTGATATTATCAAAGCCTGAAGAGACGAGAAAGCTTGTTGTATATGAGCAAAGCGGTGAAGTCAGTTATACGATCACGGATAAACTCTGGGGAATTGACTGGGATCAGACGACAAAAACTCTTACAGTCAAGTATACAGGGAAAGGAAGTTTCGTAGTGGAGCTGGATCAAATAGCGCAGGGTGATATAATTGATGATCAAGAGAATAAGATACTTACTATCAAGATCCCACATCCGCAGCTTGATACTATTGATATAAATCCGGATGAGGTGGAGATTGGTAATCAGACCAGCGGATTTTTTACCATAGGAGACATTAAGCTGACTGTAGAGGACTATATAGATATTGAGTCGGAGCTTAGAAGAAGGCTTGTGGAGAAGTTCGATACTGTTGTTAATGGGCAGCAGGCAGATGATCTTGCGCTGGATGCAGTGTACGATATCTATTATCCTGTAGTCCAGGCAGTAGATGGGGATTATGAGCTTAAGATTGAATTTAGATAAGAAGGATCCGCCGGTTTTGGCGGGTCTTTTCAATAAATAAGTCAGTTATTCAAGCTTCGCACTTGCCAAACATAGAGGTTGGCGTATGTTTGGCAAGTGCGAGGTTTAAGTTAAATAAATATAAGCGAGGATTATCATGGAACTAAAGGAATACAGTTTTTTACCAACAAATGAATATGTAAAGCCACTTGGAAGGACTATCATGTTTGATGATTGCAGGGTTTTAAGTCTTTCAGGATCAGGAGTGGAATTCAAATATACCGGAACAAAACTTACAGTGACTTTTCTGGGCGATTCCACAACTAATGCAGATGAAGGTGTTCCGCAGCCCTGGCGCGATCAGGCAAGAGTTGCAGTTATCGTAGATGGCATTACGCAGCTTGATACTGTGATCAAAAAGCCAAAAGAAATATTTGAAGTATGCGGCACTGATGACAGTATCCCGGCAGCAGAGCATGTGGTAAGAATCTTAAAGCTTTCAGAGCCTAGAATGTCTACGGTAGGACTGGGAGAGATAGAGATACTTGCTTATGGACCGGCTGAGCCGACTCCTTTAAAGGATACTTATATTGAATTTATAGGAGATTCTATCACCTGCGGATATGGTATAGATGTTCCAGATGAGCGTCATACATTTTCAACAGGGACAGAGAATGTTTATAAGGCCTTTTCTTATAAGACTGCAGATAAGCTCGGCGCTGATTACAGTATGGTTTCATACAGTGGACATGGCCTTATCTCTGGATATACACCTGATCCTAATGTGCCAAAACTTGAAGAGCTGATCCAGCCCTATTACGATATATTTGCTTATTCATACAATACCTTCAGAGGCCTTAAGATGGAGGAGAGGAAGTGGGATTTTGAGGCTGAGAGAAAGCCTGATATCATCGTGATCAACCTTGGAACCAATGATGACAGCTATATTCAGGATGATGAAGATAAGAGACAGGCTTTTTACAAGGCTTATGTTGAGTTTCTTGAAAAGGTCCACAGCCTTAATCCTGAGTCCAAGATAGTTGCAGCTTTCGGCCTTATGGGAGACAGGCTCTATAATACCGAAGCAGAAGCTGTAGCTGCATTTAAGGAAAAGAGCGGATTTGACAAAGTCTATTCAGTGCGACTGACACCACAGGATTTTGAGAAATATGGCTACGGAGCTGACTGGCATCCATCAGCAGCTTCTCATGAAGTTGCAGCTAGGGAGCTTAGCGATTTTATTAGAGGCTTATGATACGCCCCGCAGGGTATGAGCAAAATAGCACATAATGAAAGTAGTGAACTTTATAATCAGCTTTGTTTTATGTGGCATGAATTCTTGAACTTTTTTGTTCAAGAACGTTTAGAATTTGTTTATATGCGGGAGTATTTATGAAAAGAATTATAAAGATTATAGCGGTGCTTGTTGTCATGGCACTTTTAATAGCAGGTTTTGTTAAGCTTTTATGGAGTCAGAAAGTGGCAACATTTATTGCATCTTATTATGAGCTTCAGGGCGTTGATGTATCGCACTTTCAGGGAGATATAGACTGGGAAGTTCTGAAAGATCAGGGGATCTCTTTTGCCTATATTAAAGCTACTGAAGGAAGCAGTCATGTGGATACACGTCTTGATGCTAATTATCAGGGCGTCAGGGAATCAGGGATCATATATGGCTTTTATCATTTTCTAAGTCTTGAGAGCGCACCTGAAACTCAGATGGAGAATTTTATGGCAGCAGTTGGCTCTTTCGAGATGGATCTTGTTCCTGCAATTGATATTGAGTGGTACGGGGATATGAGAGACAATCCTCCGGATAAAACCAAGGTTCTTGACACTCTTACCAAGATGATATCGCTGATGGAAGAAGAGTTCGGGTAAAAGCCTGTCATCTACACAACTCAGAGCTTTTACATCAAATATCTAAATGGCGCTGATCTTGATGCGCCTATGTGGATACGAAATGTATATTTTTATCCATTACAGGATTTTGTGATCTGGCAGTATACAGACAGGGCTGTAATGGACGGATACTCTGGACAGGAGAAGTATATAGATCGTGATGTGATAAAACAAGGCGATCTTTCGAAGATACGACTTGGGAAGTTTTAGTTACTAATTAATAGACTTGCTCTGTGATGTCATTATGTATACGACACTGTCCAAACGGTATTTGTTCAATTATTATTTATAAAATTGCACTAATATCACCAAATGTAGTAAAATATAATTACATTTTTTCGGACATAGTACATAGAAATGCATCCCAAAGCGAGGTAAGTTTTATGGCAGATATTCGTGAGATTCTTATGACAGCCAAAGAGGCTAATGCATCTGACGTTCATATCACTGTTGGTATTCCGCCCAAGATGCGTGTTAATGGGCAACTTATTTCGCTTGATAGCTATGGTAGGATGTTGCCTCCGGATACTCAGGCGATTGCCGATTCTATAATGAATGACAGGCAGAAGGAGTCGCTTGAAGAGCATGGACAGCATGATATGTCTTTCTCTATAGCCGGTATCGGACGATTCCGTGTTAACGTATTCAAGCAAAGAGGATCTGTTGCACTGGCGCTAAGACTTGTTGCAACAGAGGTCCCGCCTGCAGAGACTCTGGGTATACCGCCTTCAGTCATAGATCTGTACCAGAGGAAAAGAGGTCTTATCCTTGTTACGGGTCCTACAGGGTCAGGTAAATCCACGACTCTGGCTTCGATAATCGATCTTATTAACAAAAACAGAGAGGCTCATGTTATAACTCTTGAAGATCCTATCGAATATCTGTATCACCATAGTAAATCTATTGTTAACCAAAGAGAGATAGGACTTGATTCGGATTCGTATGCGGCAGCACTTAGAGCTGCTCTTAGAGAAGATCCTGACGTAATACTTGTTGGTGAGATGAGAGATCTTGAGACTATTCAGACTGCGATCACAGCAGCAGAAACAGGACATCTCGTCCTGTCAACACTGCATACTATAGGTGCTGCTACAACTGTGGATCGTATTATTGATGTATTCACACCTCATCAGCAGCAACAGGTAAGGATACAGCTTGCCAACGTACTTGAAGCGGTTATATCTCAGCAGCTTATACCTACTGCAGATGGAAATGGGCGTGTTGCGGCATTCGAAGTCATGCATGTTAACAGCGCGGTTCGTAATATGATCCGTGAGGGCAAGACTCATCAGCTTATCACTGTCATGCAGACCAATAGAAAGCTTGGAATGATAACTATGGATGAAGCGATAATACAGCTGTATCAAAGTAGGAGCATATCAAGGGAGATGGCGATACAGTTTGCGCAGGATCCTGATACAATGCAGATGAAAATGTTTCATTAGTGTATATACTAATAATGCTTTCGAGTATATAATTGATATATATATTTTTGTGAGAGATCATCATAGGATTTTAAGACAGACGTAGATATATTTGTAGGCAAGCAATTAAGTCAATTGTGTTTTTAGTACACTATGTGTAGAATTGCAAGTGATATAGTAGCATTTGGGGCTATCACATATCATGGGAGGATATATGGAAAGTAGGATTGGGGTAGTAAAACATGGCGCGTCAGGTGCACGCGTTCTATTGATGGAGCGAGTCGGAAGGTTTGAAATAGCAACAGGTTCTGTGTTATGCATTTATGGGATTGTTAATATTATCTGTGATGTCGTATATAAATGGGGGCAGTATACCTTTTCCGGAATGATCCTTGAGAGTCTTGTGGTGATATTGGCAGTACTACTTGGATTTTGGGGGATTGGATCCGGATCGCATCATCTGTGCAGCATCCGCCATTTTAGAAAGTATGTAAGCTTCCTTCAGCAGGATGAAACAGGATCTGTCAGAAGACTTGCGGACAGTACCCATGAACCCTATGATGAGACTCTGGATAGGATTCACAGATATACTGACCGAGGATATTTTGGCAATATCATAATAGATGATGCTTCGGGCCGTGTTTCTTTTCCTGACAGGATCAGAAAATATTCTGATGCAGGTTACAGGACAGTTACCTGCAATGGATGCCGCGCAACCAGATCACTTCCTGACAATACAATTGTTAAGTGCGAGTATTGCGGCAATGTTATCAGTACGCGTAAAGATGAGCATTGATGCAAGATAGCTTTGAAAGTTTTATAAAGACATTTTGTTGCAATATATTTGTCTTTTGCTTTTTATTTGATTTGGTTTTATCTATATATGATAAGGTTCTATTATATCTTTATACGATAGTTTTTTAGTGTAAAAACTATATATAATATGGATTTATTTGATCTTTTTGATATAGTAAGAACCTTGGTTTTCTATAAGACCACTAATTTGCATCATAGTAAGAGTCTGCAGTATTACACTGACAGGCTCTTTTATATTGTCTTTTTCAAGCTTTTCAGCTATCTCTGATGCTGATATCGGATAGATATCCATTGCATCAAGTACTGATTTTTCCAAAGGTGATAGGCTCTGATATCTTACATTGGATTCTGATGACCTGCTAGAACCTGTATGTTCGCAGATTCCGCTTTCCTGTATTGAACCAGTGAAGCAGGAGATGATATCTTCAGGAGCAAGAGCAATGCCGGCTCCCTGTCTTATAAGATCGTTGCAGCCGTCAGAGAGCCTGTCGGTTATGCGTCCGGGGACTGCAAATATCTCTTTGCCTTGTTCGAGAGCCATATCAACAGTTATCTGGGTTCCGGATTTCTTCCTTGCTTCTATTACCAGGACGATGTCTGAAAGACCTGAGATTATGCGATTTCTCTGAGGGAAAAGGCGCGCCTGAGGCATTGTGCCAGGCATGTATTCAGAGATGATTCCGCCATTTTTACAGAGCATATCATATATATCCTGATTGGTGTCAGGATAGCAGAACTCAGGACTGCATCCAAGAACGCCGTAGGAAGGATGGCCTGATCTTAGGGCAGCTTTTTGGCTTATACCATCTACTCCCATAGCCATACCGCTTATTATCTGAATTCCTGCCTGAGCAAGTTCAAGACCGAACTGTCTGGCAACATATCGGCCATACTCACTGCACATCCTGGCGCCGACTATAGATACAGATGGGAGGTTATCATCAGGAAGTTTTCCTTTTACATAAATGCAGGATGGCGGATCCGGAATAGTTCTAAGTTTATTCGGGAAGCTTTCATCATCATAGGGTATTATACGAATCCCTAAGTCTAGCATTTTGTTATATTCTTTTTCTTTGTCCCAGTGAGACTTGGCATATTTAAAGCTTTCGGCTGTCTTGGGTCCAAAGATTTTGTCAGCTTCCTTATCTGATATAGAGAGGATATCAGAGGCGCTTTTGTATTCTTGTAAGAGAGCGTGGATTTTTCTTTTACCAAGGCCATTGATGGCATTTAGCATATAGTGATCCACCAGCTCTTTATCAGTCATTTTTGTTATCATAATTTTAATTATCCCTTTGGTAGTTTTATCTGACATTTATGACATATCATGAGTCTGGTGCCAAAAGTTCATTTAGAACCCTGCATCATGTTTGAATCATATGAAACATTGGGCTGTGCTTTGAGATATAGTCAGCTCCAGTACTTCTGATCCGCCATCTTATAGCAGGCAGCTTCTGCAATATGTACGTCCTTTATCTGGTCACTTCCTTCAAGATCTGCGATGGTTCTTGAAAGCTTTATGATCCTGTGATAGGAACGGGCTGAGAGACCGAGCTGCCTGTATAGCTTCTCAAGCATGCGCTGCTCTTTAAAACCGAGTTTGCAGTATCTGGCGATATCTATAGGTGACATATCGGAGTTGAATCTTACGTTAGTACCTTTAAAACGCTCTTTTTGTATATCTCTTGCTCTGATGACCCTCTCTCTTATGGTGCTGCTTTTTTCATTGGCGCTGCTTCCTGTAGACAGTTCTGCAAAGTCAATCTTGGGAGCTTCGATACATATGTCTATTCTGTCGAGGATAGGTCCTGATATGTGAGATAAGTAGTGGACGATATCTTTCTGGCTGCATTTGCATCTGCCCCGGTCAGGATAGTAGCCGCAAGGACAGGGATTCATAGCACCTACAAGCATGAAGCTTGCAGGATATGTGAAGTTGCCACCGGCTCTTGATATATGGACTTCCTGATCTTCAAGAGGCTGTCTTAGAAGGTCGAGAGTCGTCCTTGAGAATTCTGCAATCTCATCAAGGAAAAGAACTCCTCTGTGTGCCAGAGATATAACGCCAGGCTGTGGGACTCTTCCTCCTCCTGCAAGAGCAGAAGTCGTGATCGAATGGTGCGGAGACTGAAAAGGACGCTCTGTGATAAGAGCTTTGCCTGCAGGAAGAAGACCTGCAACTGAATAGATCGTAGATACTTCAAGACTTTCTTCTTTGGATAGCGGTGGCAAAATAGTTGGGAGCCTTTTTGCAATCATACTCTTGCCCGATCCCGGAGGCCCTACCATCAGAATATGGTGAAAACCTGCGGCTGCGACTTCCATAGCTCTTTTTAATGCTGATTGCCCGTTGATATCAGCAAAGTCGACGTCGGATCTATCAGACTCTTTTTGGAAGAGTTCATCAACATTTACGACAGTTGGCGGGATCAGGCAATCCTTCTCACTATCCTTGGAACTTAGATATGTGATGCATTCTGCAAGAGATGATACTCCGATGACCTTGATACTGCTTCCAAGGACGGCGCCTTCTTTTTCATTGTCTTTTGGCAGGATGCAGGCCTTGCAGCCATTGTCTATAGCTGTTTTGACAATCGGTAATACGCCTTTGATTCCTTTTACTTCTCCGTCAAGACCCAGCTGTCCTATGATAAGCGTATCTTTCAGCTTGCTTTCATCTATCTCACCAAGTGAACATAGGATTCCTATAGCTACCGGAAGATCTACGCTTACGCCTTCTTTTCTGACATCGGCAGGAGAGAAGTTGATAGTGATACGTGACGCAGGTATCTTGATCCCCGAATTTTTGAGCGCTACTTTAACTCGTTCCTGCGCTTCACGAACTTCAGTACTTGGAAGACCGACCATATTGAAAGCCGGAAGTCCGTTTGATACGTCGACTTCGACCTGCATAAGATAGCTGTGAATGCCATTAATGGCTCCAGCTTTAATTGTACTGAACATAACTTTAAAATGACTCCTTTCAAAACTTTCTTCCATAATCTAAAACAGGAATTAAATGGTAACTTTGAATAGGCAAGAGCCACATTACCATCTGTGAAATGACTTTCACAAAAAAGTGCTGATTAGCACGAAAAGAAATATATCATATTGAGAAAAGCGATGCAAGCTTTTTTTGAAAATGTGAAAATGGTGTACTTGCCAAACATACGCCGCGCCTTATGTCTGCAGGAAAGCGGACAGTTAATAAAGTCTTTTCGCATTATTGAACGTGTTATTAATTCAAGGCATGATATCTGCAGCTTTATATTCAGGGGTCCAAACTCGCTGCGCTCAGACATGTGGACCCCAAGAAGAATATAAAGCTGCATCTATCACGCTCTTGAATTTAATAACACGTTCAAAATAATGCGAAAAGACTTTATTAACTGTCCGCTTTCCTGCATCCATAAGGCGCGGCGTATATTTGGCGAGTGGGAGTCTGCAGGTTATTAACTATAGGAGCGTTTTTTGCGCAATTATTGCGCATTTTCAACTTTGTTTTGTGAACTTTTATCTATCAGATCGGCTTACTTTTGGCATTAATAAGCCTTGTGATATGCTGTTTCATTACGCTATAGTTATATTATAAGGATTGCGCTGAATTGTTGCGCTTATATATTTTGGTTAACGACTGAAAAAACGGTTAAGGCGGTGATGTATACTCGAAAGTTTTACGGGGGATCAAGTGCCCCATGTAAAACTTTCGAGTATACATCATCGCCGGACTATATCAAGGGAGGTTTTCATGGGCAGAGATAAACTTACGATTGCTGATATCGCAGATGCACTGGGAGTATCCAAGACTACCGTATCAAGAGCTATATCAGGTAAGGGACGCATCAGTAAAGAGACAATTGACAGAGTACATGAGTATGTGGAGAAGTACAATTACAAACCATATGGTTCTGACAGCAAAACTTTTAAAAGCCAAAAGACACATAATATAGCAGTGACCTGGTCAGGTGATTATGAACTTATCGAGATGCCGTATTTTCAGAATGTTCTTAAAGGCATTATAGAAGTCATGTCTGATGAGGGATATGATGTCATGATATCTCTCATTGTTAATGATCATATAGAGAATCTTAGAAGAATAGTGGATGAAGGCAAAATAGACGGAGTCATCCTTACAAGGACTCTTGTTAATGACATGCCATCCCGCTTTTTAAAAAGTTCAGGTATACCTTTTGTATGCATAGGCTCCAGCGATGATGATGAAGTGACCCAGATAGACAATGATCATTTTGAAGCCTGCAGAGAACTTACAAGTGCACTTATACATCAAGGACATAAGAGAATTGCTCTCATCGGAGGATCCAGCAATCATATCATAACCAAGACAAGGTACGGAGGCTTTGTCAAAGCTTTTCATGATGCCAAGGTTACGCTTGATACCTCGATCATATTCCTTGATGTTAATACTGACAAAAGAATCTCTGACATATTATCATACCTACTTACAGTTGAGATAGACTGTCTTATCTGTATGGATGACACTTATGCTCTTAGGGTTATCGATATATGCAAAAATGAGCATATAAGAATTGCAGAAGATCTCCGCCTTGCATCGTTCTATAACTCAACACTTCTAAGCGGCTCAGTGCCTGCGATAACATCTCTTGACTTTAACGACAGAAACCTTGGAGCAGTAGCAGCCAGAACCCTCCTGCAGAAAATAAATTCCGAAGAAGTCCACAACCGCATGCTCAAAACCTACGAAGTAATGCTCCGCGAAAGCACCAGAATGGTAGAGAAGTATTGAGCTCGGAGCCTGCTTAGAAGATGCAGTATCCTTGAAGACTTCAATGATTTATATACTTCCCACCACAGCGAAGCCTTCAAGAATGCTGCATCGTACAAGTGGGCTTTGTAGTATTCAGACTGTGATTTCGTACTTGCCAAGTATATGTCTCTTGTATAAGCACTACTTCATAGGAAATAAAATGCTCGGTGAGTGAAAATGTATACTAATAATATACATTTATCTACCTCATATCCTTTATACCTTATAGAAATGTTGCCGGATTTAATATATAATTGATATTGAAATTTTAAACATTCAAAACATATGCCTTCCCTTGTAGTTGAGCCTGCGTGGGCAGTTTATAAAGTATTATCGAGTCTTTTGAAGGAGTTATTAGATTCAGGAGCTTGATAGATGGATATTTATATTCTGCTAGGGGGCCGCATGTTTGAACGAAGTGAGTTTCGGACCCCGGAATATAAATATCCAGATATCATGCCCTGAATCTTATGACTCCTTCAAGACTCGATAATACTTTATAACCTGCCCATGCAGGTTCAGCTACAAGGGAAGGCATATGTTTTGGATGGGCGAAAACCTACAATAATAATTGTTTTTTCTAGATCGATATTTCTTTAAGCGAATTTTCAGTGAGGTTATGTATAGTGTATTTAAGCTTGTATACATGGGCTTATTATTATAAGGCATAAGGGGTTGCGGCGTTACTGGCTGCGATCGCAGAGGGGACGAGTTGAAAGCTATCGATAAGCTGAATGATCTATTGTCTGCAAATGCACGTCAGAAAACAGCAAAGATCAATTCTAAAAATCATACAAAATCACCATCACAACCTAAATATCTACCTGTAAGACTTAAAGATATGGCTGTTTCATTCTTGTTTATAGTACCAAGTCTTATTGGCGTAGTACTTTTCTTTGGTGCACCTTTTGCAGTCGTAGTTTTTTATTCTCTGGTTGATAATCCCACCAAGTGTAACTTTGTAGGGACCTTGAATTTTACCAGAGTTATGAACAACTCCGCTTTTCAGAAGGCTGCGCTTCATACGATAGAGTTTTCTGCTATAGCGGTTCCTTTGGCCGTTGTTTTATCGCTCCTTCTTGCAATTGTACTTGAGAACAAGATACCTGGCAGAAGTGCATTCAGGAGCATGTTCCTATCGCCTATGATGGTTCCTATAGCATCAATCGTACTTATATGGCAAGTTCTGTTCCATTACAATGGTCTTGTGAATCAGGTGATGGGTATATTCGGAGCAGACAAGATTGACTGGCTCAAATCAGACCAGGCGCATATTGTTATCATAGCTCTTTTTCTATGGAAGAATCTTGGATATAACATGATATTGTTTATGGCAGCTCTTTCAAGTGTTCCGGAAGATCAGCTTGAAGTTGCAAGACTTGAGAATGCCAATGCATGGCAGACCTTTTGGTATGTCAAGCTTAGATATCTGTCATCAACTATTGTATTTGTGGCGCTGATGTCGCTTATCAATTCTTTTAAGGTATTCAGAGAGATATACCTTATGACGGGAGATTATCCCTATGACTCGTTGTACATACTTCAGCATTATATGAATAATAAATTCCGAAATCTTGACTATCAGGATCTGTCTGCTGCAGCTATCCTGATGTCGGTGATAATGGTAATACTGGTAGCAGCTTTGTTTACTATAGAAGAGCGTTTTGGCAAGGATGTGGAGAACTCATGATAAGGCACAAGGATCTTACAAGTGAATATAGAGAATGCATCGTAGAGAGAGCTCCTCAGAACAAGTGGATGGACATTGAAGGTGCCAAGCCTCCAAAACCTGTCAAAGAGAAAAAGACCTACACCAAAGATCAGATCAAAAAAGAGCTTGCTCTATACAGGAAGTTCATAAGGGATCATCAGAGAAAAAAGAGGATCGATATCATAAAGATTGCTATAGGGACTATCATATGCGGTTTTTTTGCAGTATTATTCCTTCTTCCTATAGTACTTACAATAACCAATTCCTTCATGGCATCAAGTGAGATAAGTTCTAACTATGGTGCGATATTTGCGACAACGCAGACGGGCGGCAAGGTATTTGTGTCCAAGACGGTCAATCTTAAGTTCATTCCGGATATCATAACTTTGTCTCAGTATTATGTGGCTTTGTTTAAGAGCCCTGCCTATCTGTTTAAGTTCTGGAATTCGGTTATATATGTTGTGCCTATCGTTGTGTTCCAGCTTGCAGTATCATCGCTGGCTTCATATGGATTTGCCAGATATACCGGCAAGGTCAAGGGTGTTATCTTCTTTTTATACGTTATCATTATGATGATGCCGTATCAGGTAACGCTGGTTCCTAACTACCTTGTATCTGACTATCTGGGTATTCTGGATACAAGATGGTCTATATGGCTTCCGGGCATATTCTCGCCTTTTGCAGTATATATGCTGACCAAGTTCATGCGAAGGATTCCGGTATCTGTCTTGGAAGCAGCCAGAATAGACGGCGCCAATGAATGGAGCATCTTTACAGATGTAGCGATGCCACTTTGCAAGGGTGGAATAGTATCTATAGCTATTCTAATATTTATTGACTATTGGAATATGGTTGAGCAGCCTATTATTTTGCTTTCAGATGATTATCTGCACCCGCTTTCAGTGTTCTTGTCCAAGATCAATTCTGGCGAGATATCACTTGCTTTTGCGATAGCGGTTATATATATGGTTTTGCCGATGCTGGTATTTTTGTACGGCGAAGAGTACCTGATAGAGGGTATCACTTATCAGGGCGGTGTAAAGGGCTGATAAAAGAAACTAATACAAAAGAATTATATTTAGCTTTTGAGAATAAGGCATTATTTATAAACGGGAGGATGTATGAGTAAGGACAAGAAATTTGACAAAAATCGATCTGACGTTATCGGCAATGAATCGGATAATGAAGAGATAACAGGAATAATATCAGACGGGTTAAAAACAGATAATGACAATAGTATTAGTGAAAAAGAAAAATACGAAAGAGATATAGACAATGAGCAGGATACTACATCAGAAGATGAGTATTCTGATAACGGATCAGATGAAAGATCGGATGAAGAAGACGATGAAGATGTTGATGATCTTGAGAAAGCCTTTGAAGAAGAAACAAGGCGAATGAATGCTAAGAAGCTAAAAAGGGATGCAAGGATTCCAAAGGGTATGACACCTCAGGAATACAAGGCCCAGAAGAGGAAGGATGCTATTAAAAATATAGCAATTGCTTTCCTTGCAATCCTTCTTGTGCTTACTCTTTTTTCCAATACTATTATGAATGTCACGCTTCCTCAGGTGGCTACATCTTATGTTGCCAGCAGCGAGATAGCACCATCTATCAGAGGTACGGGAACTCTTACTGCAGGTAGTACTTATGACGTTGTGATCACACAGACTCGTAAGATTGCTACTGTAGAAGTTAAGGTGGGTCAGACCGTAAAGAAAGATCAGGTCCTTTTTACTCTGGAAGATGCAGAGTCAGAGGAGCTTGAAGCTGCAAAGACAGCAGCAGAGGATGCTAAGGATGCATATGATCTGGCACTCTTTTCAGCAGATATCCCCGCTGATGACATACTGGCTATTAAGAATGGATCTGCACTTTCTTTTGATTCATTTTTAAAAGAACTTGCTGAGGCCAATGAGAACTACTCAGCAGCACTTCAGACAGATACAGATGTTCAGGCTCAAATTGATGAGTATGAATATTATAAGAAAATAGCATCCCTGTATGTAACTGCAGATGAAGACAGGGACAAGGCTACATCAGGAACTACTACAATGTCTGATGCGGACATTGTATATCAGCAAAAGCTCCTTGAAGAGCAGATCACCAATCTTACTGAAGAGATTGAGAAGTATGATGAGATAATCAATAAGTTTGAAGCTTCATATGGTACAGACGCTCAAGTCTATGAAGACAGCTCCGAGGATTTTATCACTGAGTACAACTCATATCGCGAGGCGATAGATAATAAATACGTAGCTGAGAGTAAAAAAGGCGTAGCTGAAAGGGAAAAGGCTAAACTTGCTGATTTTGGCAATCTTGAGACAAGAAATGCTTCCTATTATGACGGACTTATAGAGTCAGCAAAGGAGAACAAGAACCAGACAGCTGCAGCTCTCACTAAAGCAGAAACTGCAAGAAAAGAAGTTCTTGCCAAGATAACAGCTGAGATAGCACTTGTTCAGAAGAGAACTGATTATGAACAGGCTAAGGCCAAGGTTGATAAGCTCGAAGAGACAGCTATAGGAGCTACAGTTAATGCTCCTGTTGCAGGTACTATCACTAATGTAGCCTATAAGGCAGGCGAGAATACTAAAGCTAACGAGACTATGGCTACCATACAGCTTGAAGGTCAGGTTCTGACTATGAGTTTTTCTGTTACAACAGAGCAGGCCAAGAAAGTCAAAGTAGGGCAGGCTGCGTCAGCTCAGAATGCATGGGCATATTCAGACCTTTCTGCAGTACTTACATCCATAACCAATGACTCAAGTGACCCTAATGGTCATAAAGTTCTTAACTTTGAAGTGTCCGGAACAGATCTTTCTGCAGGACAGAGCCTTAGCCTTGTACTTGGAGAGAACGCTGTAACCTATGACCTTGTAGTACCTAACAGTGCCATAAGAGAAGATAATAATGGTAAGTTCGTCCTGATACTTGATTCCAGAAGCACACCTTTTGGTAACCGTTATATTGCAAGAAGGGCTGATGTGACAGTTGTAGCATCAGATGATGCCAACACTGCCATTACAGGTAATATCGATCCGTATTCATATGTTATTACAACTTCAACAGCGCCTATTTCTTCAGGAGATCAGGTAAGACTTCAGGATACTAATTCATAAGACGGGTTTATTATGATCAAAAAACTATTACGAAAAGTCAAAAGAGCACTAAGCCCGTATGGAAAGCGTCTCATAGCTCTTGTCTTAATACTGGTTGTAGCCTTGCTCCTTGGAGCATATAAAGATTATGCAGTTTCATCTCTGCCTGACCAAAACGGATGGAGGAACTGGATTGATGACGGAAGCTATGGACAGATAAGTATTTACTTCAACCATTCGCTTAGTGTGACACCTGATTCTATCAGGGAATATAATTATAAGATACTTAAAGCTTTGCAGGAAGCTGCTCTCAAAGAGGAAGGCGATGAGCTTGTATATTGTTACAGTGCGCCGGGGCGAGTGACCATATCACGTGAAAGTAAGAGCGTTGACGTAAAAGCAGTTGGAGTGGGCGGCAAGTTCTTCTATATACATCCTGCAACTCTTATAAAGGGCTCTTACTTTGATCCCGAAGCCGATATGAAGGATCAGATAGTTATTGATGAAGATACTGCCTGGAACCTTTTTGGATCAAGTGATATCATCGGACAGGTTGTAGATATAGGCGGTATCCCACACTATATATGCGGCGTTGTCAGAAGACAAAGCGGCAAGATCGCCAAGGCGGCAGGACTTGATAAGCCTATAGTATATGTATCATTTCAGACACTTGTGATATATGGAACTGTGGATTCAAGTAGCTTTGATGGTGGTCAGATTCAGAGTATAGATCCAAACGAAGAAGGCATGTATATGTATTCGGGATCAGAAGAAGGCTCTGGCGGATCTACATCATCAGGTTCTAAATCTTCCGGTGATACAGGAGGTAGTACACCTGATACTTCTTCCGGAGTATCCGGCAGTGCTACAGCTTCAGGTGGATCTGGTCAGTCCACAGGCACCGGATCAGGAAGTTCAAATGGTACAACTACTTCATCAGATAATAACGACGCAGGTGGTACATCTTCGGCAAGCTCATCTGGCGAAGCAGGCAGCGAAACAGGAACAGATACATCTCCTGCGTCTGCCACAGAAACAGGACCAGCTACAGCGCAAAGATCTTCTTATTCCGGAGGAAATTATTCAGGATCGTCAGGGTCAGTACCTGATGTTATACAGCCTCTTTCCTATGGTGAGAGAGCAGAAGCTGATAGCATCAGTATAATTTCTACTAATCTAAGCGGTGTAGCAGGTATAGCATGCTATGAACTGATAATGCCTGACTCGGTTGATAACTATGCAACAAACCTTGTCAAAGATAAACTTGGATTTAAAGATAATGATGACATTATTGTAATGGATTCCAGAATGAGATTTTCGTTTGGACCTTTGATCAGTATCTTTAAAGCCTTCCCGGCAAGATCGATGCAGCTGACAGAATTCTCATATCCATATTGGGAGAATATTGCAAGAGGCTGGGAAGATATTCTGGCTATGGTAGTAATGGCTGAGCTTATACTATATGTTATAGCTTTCCTACTATTAGTATGGATAGTGGTAAGCTGGTACAACAACAGAACCTGGAAGACCAGGGATATTGTTAAGAAAGTTAATGACGCAATATATGATTTTCAGTCACACAAGAAAAGGAGAAAAGGCAATGGTAAAATCAAGAAAACTAGTTAGTCTGGCTTTATGCCTTACACTGACAGCAACTGTATTTACCGGATGCGGCAAAAAAGGAGCCCAGAAGGGATCAACTGACAATGTTGCAGATTATGACCATATCTACAGAGAAGATAAGTTTACACTTTCTGAAGAAGCAGATGTGAGTGAATTAAATAGAATTGGCGCCTACAAAGATCGAGTTTATGTATATGGTCAGTCATATGGCAGTGATGATGGAAATGGAGAATTTAAGTTTTTAAGCTTTAAGGAAGATGGAACTGACGTGAAGCAGTTCTCTGTTTCTGCCAAGGCTTCAAGCGAGAATGAAACCATCTATTTCAATCAGGCAATCTGTGATGGCGATGGCAATTTCTATATGGTCAAAAATGTGTACAACTACGGGGAAGATGAAGATAATTACGATGACTATTATCTGGAAAAATATTCTTCGGAAGGAGAACAGCTGTGGCAGAGCCAAATTACTGATACAGATATAACAGGGGATGGCATCTATATAATTGAAGGCAGGGGCGTTCTTACATATGGTGGAAGTAAGATTGGCCTGTTTTCCGAGGAAGATGGCAAACTCATAAAGGATTATGATACAGGTGTTGAATACCTGCAGCAGATTGTTCCAAAGGACAACAATGTACTTATATATACTTGGGATGATGACGTATACAAACTTCAGGAATTCAGCCTGGATGATGGTAAGGTCGGCAAAGATATTGAATTCCCCGGAAGCTTTAGCAATTATTCTTACTGCCTTCAGGGTACTTATTCGGACCTTCTTCTTCTTGCAAGAGACGGAATTTATACCTACAACTATGGAGATAGCGATGTAACATATTGCTGCTCTTATATTGATTCAGATATAAACTCTGACATGGTAGAAGGTGCTGTTCAGCTTTCAGATACAGAGTTTCTCCTTCTTCTTATGGATGAGGAAGATTATACATATAAGCTTACTAAAGTTGTGAAAGTGCCTGCCGAAGAAGCCAAGTCTCAGGAGATAATCACTCTTGCATGTTACTGGATGGATTCGACAGTAAGAAATGCTATTGTGGATTTTAACAAGTCCAATCCTAAATATCGTATATCTGTCACTGACTATTCTCTATATGACACGGATAATGACTATGGTGCCGGTGTTACCAAACTTAATACAGATATAGTTGCCGGTAATGTTCCGGATATCGTGCTTGCGTCCACGGAGCTTCCTATGGAGGCTTATGTAGCCAAGGATATATTTATGGATCTGGATCCGCTGATTGAGGCGGACAGCGAATTCGTCCCGGATGATTATCTTCAGAATGTTTTTGATTCTTTTAGAAGAGATGGCAAACTCTATTCACTTGTGCCTGCGTTCTCGGTTTATACTATAGCAGTTGCGACATCTGCTGTAGGAGGTAAGACATCATGGACTATGAAAGAGATGAAGCAGATCGCTGATTCTAAAGGAATAGAATACAAGGATATGTTCGGACTTGGATATACCAGAAATAATATCATGAGTATGGCTGTATATCTTAATGCTTCGTCATATATCAATTGGGACAAGCACGAGTGTTACTTTGATTCGGATGAGTTCAAAGAATTCCTTACATTTATGAAGGAGTTCCCTGAAGATTATGACTACTCCAACTATGAAGATACTTCGGACTATTGGAGAAAAGGAAAAGCTCTTGCAGAACTTGAGTATTTGGGCGATTTCGATTCCTATAAGGATGTTCTTAGAGGAACATTTGGCGAAGATGTTACTATGATTGGCTTCCCTACAAATGACTCAGCAGAGGGATCATCAGGAAGTGCCATCATACCTACCAATGAGATATGTATAAGCGCTTCTACTGATAAGAAGGAAGGCTGCTGGGAATTCCTTAAGAGTTTCTTTAGTGATGAGTATCAGCAGAAATATGTCGACTATGGATATTTCCCTGTAAAGAGAAGCACATTTGAAAAAATGGCTGACGATGCTATGAAACCTGAAACCTGGATTAATGAAGAAGGAGTGGAAGAGACATATACTCCTACTATGTATGTGGGTGGAACAGAAGTAGAAGTTACTCCTTTGACTCAGGCAGAAAGAGATTATATTGTAGGCTTCATAGAGGGAGTAACTGAACATGTTGTATATGATGAAGAGATATTCAATATCATCTCCGAAGAAGCTGCTGCATATTTTAATGGCCAAAAGTCAGTAGATGATGTTGCCGGAATCATTCAGAGCAGGATCAACATCTACGTTAATGAGAATAGCTGATAATTATTAGAACCAAAAACTTCCTGTACCTGATTTTGTCAAAAGAGGGTACAGGAAGTTTTATTTTTGATAATAATAATGAAAATAATATTAATTTATTGTATAATATTTTTGAGTTGTTTTTAAACAATTTGTAGAGTCACAGACTCGTATTAAGGAAGGAGACATTATTATGAGAAAGATGCACAAGATTCTTTCTGTTGCAATGGCAACTGCAATGACTATGTCACTTGTAGCTTGCGGCGGTTCAGCTGACAATGATGCTGATGTAACAGATAAGGAAGAGACAACAGAAGAAACAGGTTCTGAGGAGACAGGTTCTGAGGAGACAGGTTCTGAAGAAACTGGTTCTGAAGAGACAGGCTCTTCTGAAGAAGTTACAGATATGAAAGTTGCTATGGTTACTGACTACGGTGATATCACTGATATGTCATTCAACCAGACAACATACGAAGCTTGCAAAGCTTACTGTGACGAGAACGGAGTAGAGTTCTCATACTTCAAACCTGCTGATAACTCAACAGATGACCGTGTTTCATCTATCGAGCAGGCTATCGACGAGGGATATAACGTTATCGTTATGCCAGGTTATGCATTCGCAGAAGCAGTTGTAGAGACAGCAGAAGATAACCCTGATGTTAAGTTTGTAGCACTTGACGTATCACAGTATGACTTCGATACAGCTAATGGCGGCGAAGAGTATTCTTAGCCTAACGTATTCTCAGCTATCTATCAGGAAGAACTTCCTGGATACATGGCTGGCTATGCAGCAGTAAAGCTTGGTTATACTAACCTTGGATTCCTTGGTGGTATGGCTGTTCCAGCAGTTATCCGTTATGGTCTTGGTTTCGTACAGGGTGCTGACGCAGCTGCAGCTGAGCTTGGCATTGAAGTAACAGTTAACTACGCTTACGGCGGACAGTTCTACGGCGATTCTGATATCACAGCAGTTATGGATACATGGTATCAGGGTGGAACAGAAGTTGTATTTGCATGCGGCGGCGGTATCTACACATCTGCAGCAGAAGCAGCTCAGAAGGTTGGCGGCAAGGTTATCGGTGTTGACGTTGACCAGCAGGGTACTATCGATGGTTCTTATGGCGAAGGCATGACAATTACATCAGCTTGTAAGGGTCTTACAGCTACAGTTAACACACTTCTTTCTGCTATCCAGAACGGTGAGTGGGACAACTATGCAGGACAGATCCAGAATCTTGGACTTGTTTCAGCTGATGATCTTTCACTTAACTATGTAAGTCTTGCTGATTCTACACTCTACAACGATGACTTCACAGAAGATGATTATAAGGCACTCGTTGCAGCTATGTTCAATGGTGAAGTTACAGTTAATAACGATTCTTCCAATGCTGATCCTTCATCCCTTGGATGCAAGAACGTTAAGATTGGAACATATCAGGAAAGCATTAAGTAATTTGCTTTATTAAGGTAAAAATAAATAGACTGCGGAAATACTTGAATTTTCCGCAGTCTTTTTATAAAATGGCTTTTGATAATTTTTACTATAAAAAATTTAACTTCTCTATTGATTCTTTAATGAATTGGAATTATGATTCTAAGGATTAAAAAATATCCTGATCAGAGCTCGATAATCGATGGAATTTACAATCAGTAATTCTGGTTGCTATTTTTCATGGTTTACCGAGCTGTGGTCATGATATAGACCAGGTCGCTAATGGGAAGCGATTATTTTATATAAGGAGAATTCAGCATGCAGGATAATTACACTATTGAGATGCTGAACATCACGAAAAGATTCCCCGGAATAGTTGCAAACGACAACATATCTTTGCAGCTTAAAAAGGGCGAGATCCATGCACTTCTTGGAGAAAACGGTGCTGGTAAGAGTACTCTTATGAGTGTTCTTTTCGGATTGTATCAGCCTGAAGAAGGTATCATCAAAAAAGATGGTAAGGAAGTTAAGATCAACAATCCTAATGATGCCAATGATCTTGGCATAGGAATGGTTCATCAGCACTTCAAACTTGTCCAGTGTTTCACTGTACTGGATAATATTATTCTGGGCGTTGAAACTACCAAATACGGCTTTTTACAGAAAAAGGAAGCCAGAAAGCGTGTTATGGAGCTTTCTGAGAAGTACGGTCTTAAGGTAGATCCTGATGCGCTTATTCAGGATATTACTGTTGGTATGCAGCAAAGGACTGAGATCCTTAAGATGCTCTACAGGGACAATGATATTCTTATCTTCGACGAGCCAACAGCCGTTCTTACACCTTCTGAGATCGATGAACTTATGCAGATCATGAAGAATCTTGCCAAAGAAGGCAAATCAATTCTTTTCATATCTCATAAGCTCAATGAGATCATGTCTGTTGCTGACAGATGTACAGTTCTTAGACGTGGTAAGTATATAGGAACAGTTGATATCAAGAGTACTACCAAGGAAGAGCTCAGTAAGATGATGGTAGGCCGTGATGTACAGCTTGTAGTATCCAAAAAGGATGCCAAGCCTACAGATGTTGTTCTTGATGTTGAGAATCTTGTGGTTCCATCAAACCATCATCACAAGAATGCTGTTAACAACGTATCATTCAAGGTTAGAAAAGGTGAGATCGTATGTATAGCAGGTATTGACGGCAATGGTCAGTCTGAGCTTGTATACGGTATCACAGGTATCACCAAGTCTACAGGCGGAACTATAACTCTTGATGGCAAGGATATATCCAAGATGAGTATCCGTGAGAGGAATACATCAGGACTTTCACATATCCCTGAAGATCGTCAGAGACACGGACTTGTCCTTGACTATTCACTTGCTTATAACATGGTGCTTCAGAGATACTTCGAGCCGGAGTTCAGAACAAAGCTTGGATTCCTTAAGAAAAAGAATATCAAGAACTATGCTTCAAGACTCATAGATCAGTTCGATGTTCGTTCGGGTCAGGGCACAGCTACTATCACCAGAAGTATGTCAGGTGGTAACCAGCAGAAGGCTATCATCGCCCGTGAGATGGACAGAGACCATGATCTTCTTATAGCAGTTCAGCCTACTCGTGGTCTTGATGTAGGAGCTATCGAATATATTCACAGTCAGCTCATTAAAGAGCGTGACGCAGGTAAGGCTATTCTTCTTGTTTCTCTTGAACTTGAAGAAGTTCTTAGTGTGTCAGACAGAATCCTTGTAATGTATGAGGGCGAGATCGTTGGTGAGCTTGATCCTAAGACTACTACAAGAGAAGAGATAGGTATGTATATGTCAGGAGCCAGGAGAGAGGAGGTCAAGGCATGAAGACTAAAAAGAATATCTTAAAATCAAATGCTTTTCAGACGATCCTTTCATCGCTTCTGTGCATTTTGTTTGGTGTCATCATATGTTATATAGTACTTCTGTGTATCAATCCTGCAGGTGCTAATGAAGCGATGACAACTATCCTTCAGAATTTCCTTGCAGCATCTAAGGCAAACCTTAGACTCAAGAATTTTGGAAGTACACTTGTTAAGACAGCGCCTCTTGTTATGTGCGGTCTTTCTATTCAGTTCTGTTACAAGACCGGTCTTTTCAATATCGGAGCAGCAGGACAGTATGCTGTAGGTGCAGGTATCAGCCTTTATGCGGCACTTGCATGGAATCTTCCATGGTTTGTATGCCTTCTTCTGGCTACAGCAGTAGGTGCATTATGGGGAGCTATTGTAGGATTCCTTAAGGCTTACAGAAATGTTAACGAAGTTATCTCCGGTATCATGCTTAACTGGATAGGACTGTACCTTGTTAACATGCTTACAGGCAATGTCAAAGAGTCAACAAGCCCATATACTATTCCGATCAAGTCTGTTAGTAAGCAGTCACTTCTTCCAAGCCTTGGTCTTGAAAACCTCTTTGGTGGTAATAAGTATGTAGGAATAGCTATTCCTCTTGCTATCATCATCGCTATCGTGATCTATATCATCCAGCAGAATACAACTCTTGGATATGTTCTTATTGCTACAGGTTATAACAAGGAAGCTGCCAAATATGCAGGTATGAAGGGAAGCAAGAATATCATCATAACTCTTATCATTGGCGGAGCTCTTGCCGGTATGGGTGCAGGTATGTACTACCTGACAGGTATGGAGCAGTGGACTACTACAAGTTCAAGCGTTCCGGACATGGGCTTTAATGGTATCGCAGCCACATTCCTTGGCGGTCTTAACCCTATAGGAACTGTATTTGCAGCATATTTCATCGAGCATATCACACTTGGAGGATCTAAGATCAATCTTAACGTATATCCTTCTCAGATTGCTGATCTTATGTCAGCTATCATCATCTACCTTTGCGGATTTACTCTTTTCTTTAAGTATTGCATCAATAATTACCTTCGTAACAAGGAAGAGAGAGCTGCCAAGGCTACTGTAGAAGTTACAAAAGATGATAAAGCTAAGGAAGGAGGCGAAGGTAAATGATACCTCTGATTCAATACACACTTCTGTTCACATCAGTTCTTACACTTGTAGCACTTGGAGGCTGTTATGCAGAGCACTCCGGTGTTATCAACCTTGGACTTGAAGGAATAATGGTTATGGGAGCCTTCGGCGGCGCCCTTGCTCTTAAGAGTTTTAACGTATCTTATGCAAATGGCTCTGTTCCTGCTATAGTTGTAGTACTTGCAGCAGTTATCTGCTCTATGCTTTCAGGAATGATCTATTCCTGCCTTCTGGGTATAGCCTGCATTAATTTTAAGGCTGACCAGACACTGGTAGGTACCGCTCTTAACATGCTGGCTACAGCTGTAGCAACTATCATTGCTAAAACTATGAATACAATCGCTGATCCTGATAACGTATCAGCTACAATCTCTTATGTTAATGCCAAGAAAGCACTTCTTGTTTATTTTGGCAAGTTTGAGTTCAACTGGTTCATGGCTATTGCTGTTATCGCTCTTATTGTTGCTTATGTACTTTTATATAAGACAAGATTTGGTCTACGTCTTATGGCCTGCGGTGAGCATCCTCAGGCTGCAGATAGCGTTGGTATCAGCGTTAACCGTATGAGATGGTCAGGTGTACTTATATCAGGTATGTTCGGCGGACTTGGTGGTATCGTATATATCACAGCCGGTGTTAGTGAGTGGAAGTTCGAATACGGCGTTGCCGGATTTGGTTTCTTATCACTTGCGGTTATGATCTTCGGTCAGTGGAAACCACACCTTATCGCTCTTTCAGCTATACTGTTTGGTTTCTTCAGAGCTCTTTCAAACGTTTATACAGGTTTTGCATTTTTCAAACAGCTTAACCTCCCAAGTACTTTCTACAACATGTTGCCATACATCATCTCTCTTATAGTTCTTGCATTTACATCCATGAACTCGAGAGCACCTAAAGCTGAGGGTATTCCATACGATAAGAGTGCCCGCTAAAGACTGGACATTATATGACATTTGAGAATTATTTAAATAATAAAATAATGCTCGCAGACGGAGCGTTCGGAACATACTTTGCATCAAAGTACGGGACGGGCGCTCTTCCCGAATGCGCTAATATTACTGACCCAAGCAAAGTAATCGATATACATAGCGATTATATCAAAGCCGGGGCCAATCTTATAAGGACCAATACATTTGCCTGTAATACTTTAAATCTCGGGCCTGATATGAAGAAGCTGGGCGATCATATATCAGCCGGATGCAGACTTGCATTTATGGCTTCTTCTCTGTACTCTGATACTTCTGATATACAAGATTCAAATACAGGAATACCAAATACAGGAATTTCATATACCGACAAATCTGGATCAGATGAAAACTCTGATGCACGCATTAATGATACAAATGCTGCTAATCAGGGTAAAAGACAGATCTTTGTAGCAGGAGATGTTGGACCGATTCCATTTATTCCAGGACAGGATGATGAAAAGATTTCTGAAGAGTATTTTTTCATGGTCCAGACTATGTATAACAGCGGAATTAAGATATTCCTTTTCGAAACTTTTGCTGGAATTGATAATATTCTAAAATCTCTTAACTGGCTCAAAGAAAAAAAGGAAAACGAGCCTGATCTTTTTGTATGGGTTCAACTGTGTTCAAATCAACATGGATATACTAACGAAGGAATCCACGTTAGAAATATAATAAAAGAATTATCTGCAAAAAAGCTCGTTGATGCAGCAGGACTTAACTGCGGTATTGGACCAGCTTCCATGAGGAATATCCTTGATGAGATAGACTTCACAGGTATAAAGTATGTATCAGCATTCCCTAATGCAAGCTTCCCTCAGGGTATGCTTTCAAGGCCTATCTTTTCAGGTAATGAGAAGTATTTTGCTTCCAAGATGGAAGAGATACTGTCTCTTGGAGCTGATATTGTAGGTGGCTGCTGTGGTACAAGCCCTGACTATACATCCAAAATCGCAGAGCTGGATCTTAGTACTAAAAAGAGTCACGCCTTCAAAGGTGAATCTGATCTTAGCATCAAGGTAAGAGAGAAGGACTCTTCATTCTGGGTAGGCAAGACTTCTAAGAAACTCATAGCAGTAGAGCTTGCACCGCCCTTTGGGGCAGATGACAAAAAGCTCATGGATAGCGCCAATGCTCTTACCAAGTATAATGTTGATGCCATAACACTGCCTGACTCTCCATCAGGAAGAACAAGAGCAGATTCTATCCTGGCAGGACTTAAAGTTACCACTGAAACGGGAATAGCAACTATACCTCATATATGCTGCCGTGACAGAAATATCATAAGTCTTAGAAGCGGCCTCCTTGGAGCCTATATGAATGGTATAAGAAATGTACTTGCTATTACAGGAGATCCTGTACCGACACTTATGAGACAGGAAGCCAAAAGTGTATTTAACTTTGATTCTGTAGGACTTATGAAAGTTCTTGCAGAGCTTAACAGGGAAGAGTTTTATAAGGATCCTATCACTTATGGCGGAGCATTATCATATAACAGGCCTAACACACATGTTGAGCTGTCACGTATGATCAAGAAGATAGAAGCAGGTGCTTCCTTCTTCCTCACACAGCCTGTATTTTCTGATGAGGATATAGAGAAGCTTTCATTCTTTAAAGACAAGATGAAAGAGGTTAATTCTGACGTTAAGCTTTTCTGCGGCCTTATGCCTCTTGTAAGCTACAAGAATGCACTCTTTATTCAGAACGAAATGTCCGGTATTAATGTTCCTGATGAAGTGATTGCCAGATATAAACCTGACATGAGCCGCGAAGAAGGCGAAATGGTAGGTGTATCTGTAGTTAGAGATGTTATCGCTAAGACCAAAGACTTCAGCGACGGATACTATTTCTCTATACCTTTTAATAGGGTTTACTTATTAGATAAAATTCTTGATTAAAATATAATAATGGCATGTGTCAATCCTTTTGATTATGAAGTCTGATTCTGTGCAATCGCGCTCTTTCTATACTGCATAGGGCTTTGCCCTGTAATCTTTGAAAACCTTGTGGAAAAGTTGGATTCATCATTGAATCCGACTTTAACTGCTATCTGGCTTACGGGTAGATCTGTTAGATCAAGAAGCTCTCTTGCCTGCGTAATGCGGTAGTTGGTCAGAAAGTTATAGGGAGTTGTACCCATATACTGTCTGAATAGCTGCAGGAAGTAGGACTTACTCATGTGAGCCTTTTTTAACAGATCCTGCATACTTATCTCTTCCTGATAGTGTAGCCTTATATATTCTGCGATGGCTTCCATTGTTTTTTTATGGTCATTGCCATGCTCAGTGTTCTCTGAAAGAAGGCTCCTGACCATTCTGTTAAGTATTCTATGAACATACATACCGCTTGAAAGAGCAGATTCTGTGGTTTCTTCAGGGAGCTTTCCCAGCATACTTTCAAATATATCTCTTGTAGACCTTGGAATGTGAACGCTGCGAAGCTTTCCGTCTGGAATAAGATACGGCTCCATAGCCTTAACACCTGCACCGTCGGCATGAATCCAGTAGTGGTGCCACTTGCCGGCTTCTTTATAGGTTCCATAGCTTTGAGGTGTTCTGCAGTTTAGAAGAAGGGCTTCGCCTTTTTTAAGAAGGATAGTATCCCCTCCTTGGCTTATCTGACCGCAACCTTCGATGGTATAGAAGATGAGATAGCTTTCTTTGTTACCTCTTGAAGTTGAGAATTTCTCCCTGCCATAGAAAAGGCCTGCTTCGGTTACGACATAAGGCTGTGAGAGAGCTGCCTGGCTGGGCGTTGTTCTTTGCCATATGCTTCCTTTTTCGACATCCATTGTATAAGTTAACATGAGGATTCTCCTGCAAATATAATGATAAAAACGTACGTTTTAATAGTAACATAATCGTTGTCACAATGAGCAAAATGTTGTTTATTGCATAATGATAATACCAAAAGAACTATTAAATGTATGAAATAAAAAGAAAACTATGTGACTAATAAATAAATTGCGGTAATATATTTGATGTGCCTGTATATTGCCGAAAAAAGATGCTACATTTCGGCAATACATCTGAAAAAATAGTATATTGCGGCAATATATTCTATAAAACTTGATATATTGCCGCAATATATTTATAATAGAGTTAAGTGTAACAAGAACATAGCTTCTGATTATGGAGATTATATGAAAACCAGCAAAGAAATCGCAATTAAATGGGGATTATCAGAACGGACAGTTTCATATTTGTGCAGTAATGGGAGAATTCCTGGTGCATATAAAGAAGGAAGATGTTGGCAGATTCCTGACAATGCTAGGAAACCGTCAGATAGCAGGGTTAAAACTGGCGGATATAAGAAAAAGGTTTCAGCGCAAGGATCAGATGCAGATAATTTTAACGGAGATGATACTGATATTTCCAGAAAACCTTTACCAATAGGTATCTCTGACTATATCCGTGCGCAATCTGAATATTACTACGTTGATAAGACTTTGATGATAAAGGATTTTTTGGATAAAAAGCCATTGGTTTCACTGTTCACCAGACCTAGAAGATTTGGTAAGACTCTCAATATGGATATGTTAAGAGTTTTCTTTGAAAAGTCAGAAGAAGATACTAGTATTTATTTTAAAGATAAGCAGATATGGGCCTGTGGAGAGACGTATACAAAACATCAGGGGAAATATCCAGTCATTTTTTTGTCTTTCAAGGATGTAAAATTTGATTCCTGGAAAGCTACTTTGTCGAAGATATCAGCAATCCTTCAAACGGAATATGGCAGACACGGTGAACTTGCAGACAGTTCTAAACTGGCTGATTATGAAAAGGTATATTATAACAAGATAGTAAGTGGCTTGGCTGACGAAGTAGAGCTATCTGCAGCTTTGGAGAATCTTTCCAGGATGCTGTTTGAACACTATGAGACTAATGCCGTAATAATCGTTGATGAGTATGATACGCCTATACAGGAAGGGTATTCCAAAAACTTCTATGACGAGATCATAGGTTTTATGCGTAATCTTTTCTCCGGAGGATTTAAGGATAACAAATATCTTGCATATGGCTTCTTGACAGGGATCTTACGCATAGCTCAGGAGAGTATTTTCAGTGGATTAAATAATCTTTCTGTCAATACTATATTGGATAGTGATTTCGAAAGCTTTTTTGGCTTTTCAAGTTCTGAAGTACATCAGATGCTGGAATACTATGGATGTGCCCACAAGGAAAGTGAGCTGCAACAGTGGTATGATGGGTATATCTTTGGGGATCAGGAAATTTATAATCCATGGTCTGTTATCAATTATATATCAAAAGGGTGTGTTCCTCAGGCGTACTGGGTTAATGCGGGTAGAAACGAAATCATAGAAGATGTTATGAAGACGTCTTCTGATGATGTCTATGAAAGACTACTTGCTTTAATGCAGGGTGATAGAGTGGTAGCAAGGGTCAATCAGACTACTGTTTATAGATCGCTTTCTGATGATCCGGCAAATATATACAGCATACTCCTGGTTGCAGGCTATCTGAAAACTGTCAAAAAGCAGCTTCAATCAGATGGAAGCTACATGTGTGAAATCGCTATTCCCAATAACGAAATATTTGCGGTCTATAAGTCTGAGATACTATCATATTATACAAGCATAGGAATTATAAAGGATACGACTTCTAATGTTATAGCAGAGAGCCTTTATTCCAATGATAAAAAAAGACTTCAAAAAGCTATTGGCGAATATATGACTAAATCAATAAGTTTTTACGATGCCGGAGCAGAAGGGTTTTATCATGGACTTGTTCTTGGACTCATAGCTCTCATGGACAATCAGTACAAGATAAAGTCTAATCGTGAATCTGGTGATGGCAGATATGATGTCAGCCTTTTTCCTAAAGACAAAGAGCATGCAGGAATAATTATGGAAATAAAATGGGAAAAAGATTTAGATCAAAAGGCGTTATCTAATCTGGCAGGCAAAGCACTGTCACAAATAGATGACAAGCACTATGACACTGAAATGGTACAGGCTGGAATTAGTGATATCATCAAACTTGGCATGGCATTTTCGGGAAAAGAAGTTGCGATAAAAACAAGATAATCGGAGTAAGACAGATGGCTAAAGCTAAATATGAAAATATCTTTAAAGATCTTAAAGAGAAAATAGAATCTGAAGAATACGAATATCAGTCGATATTACCATCTGAAAATATACTTGTACCTGAGAGCGTATTTGCTTATAAGAGAAGTCTTGAAGAGAAGGCAATTTATGTATATGGAAACCTCGACAACAACGAGGTAGAAGTATCCATAGGGGAAAAACTTTCTAAGGGAAGTATACTAATACAAAACTATAATAGAGATATAGATCTTAAAGCGCATTCCATGACACTGAAGCCATACGAGTTTGTTGCAGTTATAGTCTAGTATGATCTGGAAGTGCCTGGGCTGTTTAAATTTAGAAGTTGTTCTCTCAGAACAAAAACTCTCGGTATTGTGAGATTTACTCACTGCCGGGAGTTTTTAGTATTAAAAAACTGCCATCAGTTTCCTGGTGGCAGTTTTTTGCGTTAATTATTACAAATATTATGCATCAAAAATGTATCATTTTCATGAAATAAAAAAACATTTATGAATATGATTGATTTGATATAACAAGTATTGTAGATTGAATGATATCTATTTGATTAGTGCTTGGCACTGCAATTTTGCTAGAGGGGAAGACATCTTATGGAAAAAAGAAATTGTATTTTGGGGCAGCTTGAAAATATAGAATTTGCGGTTATATTTACAAGGTATCAGGATAAGTGGGTGATGTGTTGGCACAAGTATAGAAAGAGCTCCGAGAATCCCGGGGGACATGTAGAAGAAGGCGAGAGTGCTATGCAGGCTGCAAAGCGTGAATTGTACGAGGAGACTGGTATTACAGACTGCGACATCATTCCATTATGGGATTATGAACAGCTATGGGATGATGGGATTCATAAGAACAATGGACGTGTATATCTGGCGATTGCACACTGCCTTGGAGAACTTCCTGAAAGCGAAATGGATAAAATTGAACTTTTTGATGAAGTTCCTGAAAATATTACGTATGATAGGGAACTTGCGACTAAGGAGTTTCACATGGCAGAGAATATTTTAAGGGCATGGGAGATTGTGAAGGTGGTTAAATGATTAAACATCCAATTAATCCGGTATATGACAACAATTCAAGAATATTAGTACTAGGCAGTTTTCCGTCAGTGAAGTCCAGGGAGGTAATGTTTTTCTATGGACATCCACAGAACAGGTTTTGGAAGGTGACTGCGGCGGTATTTGGTGAGAGTGTGCCACAGACAATTGATGAGAAAAGAGCTTTTCTATTAAGAAACCATATTGCAGTGTGGGATGTGATCGCGTCCTGCGATATTGAAGGATCTGCTGATTCAACAATTAAGAACGTAGTAGCTAATGATCTGTCTGTAATACTGGATAATGCGCCTATTGAAGCAATCTTTGTTAATGGTAAGACTGCAGAGAAATATTACAAAAAGTATACAGAGAAAGTGACTAATAGAAAAGCAATATGCCTTCCGTCTACAAGTCCGGCTAACGCAGCATGGTCAGTGGATAAACTGGTGGAGGCATGGAGCGTGATAAAGGCAGACATAGTAAAGGAGGAGTAAAGAGATGATAACTAGAAACGAAGCATTTGAACTTCTTAAAAAGTACAATAAGGATTCTTTTCATATCCAGCATGCGCTGACAGTGGAAGCTGTTATGAAATGGTACGCCAATGAACTTGGATATGCAGATGAAGCTGAGTACTGGGGAATTGTCGGACTTCTTCATGATATTGATTTTGAGCTTTATCCCGAGGAACATTGCCTTAAGGCACCAGAGCTTTTAAAAGATGGGGGAGTTAGTGATGATATCATTCATGCTGTATGTTCACACGGATATGGAATCACTGTGGGATGCGGTGTGACTATTGATGTTGAGCCAACTCGTGAGATGGAGAAGGTTCTTTTTGCAGCAGATGAACTTACAGGACTTGTATGGGCAGCTGCTCTTATGAGACCTTCGAAGAGTACTAAGGATATGGAGCTGAAATCTCTTAAGAAAAAGTATAAGAGCAATGGATTTGCTGCAGGCTGCTCAAGAGAGGTCATTGAACGTGGCGCGGCACAACTTGGCTGGGAACTTGATAAACTTCTCGAGATGACACTTAAAGCTATGGCTGAGAGTGAGGATCTGATCAATGAAGAGATGGCTGCGGTTGCGTGAAAAATTACTACCATATAGCAGAAAGCCATTATTATTTATGAATTTATTTGATTTTCAGAAATAGTCAATCTTGATATTTGAGTTGTAAAAGGTACTAAATAGTGTAATATATAGTTAGAAAGGTCTCCATTAACCTTCGGATTATCCGTAAAGAGATGAGCTTTAATGAGTGGGAAGCTTTGAGCTTCCCACATTTTTTTGAATATTAGGAAGATACAATTTTAGAACAAATAGCCCTCAATTGAAATTTGTGCATTCAATTGAGGGTTATTTGTTTTTTGTTAAAGAGTGGACTTTTGCAAAAGTCTTTCGGACTTTGAACAATGGTACAGGCACTATATGACGTTATAATCAGTATTAGGTCAGGCCAAATAATAAATATAGTTCTAGATAAAGCAAAATTGGAATAATACAACTATTTTTCGGCATTAGATTCATTGGAATAATACAAAAAGAATCAACGCCGACTTATTGGAGTAATATCAATTTGCTATTTAGAACAATACTAAAAATATGGGAGATAGCTATGGGACTAAATCACTTAGCGGTTGATATAGGAGCTTCCAGTGGCCGACACATTATCGGTAGAGTAGATAATGGCATTATGAAGCTGCAGGAAGTCTACCGATTTGAAAATGGGGTATCTGAGAAGAACGATCATCTGTGCTGGGATATAAATTTATTGTATCAAAATATTATAGATGGTATCAGAGAGTGCAGAAACCAGAATCTCACGCCGGATACCATGGGAATTGATACCTGGGGAGTTGATTTCGTGCTTCTTGACAGCGATGGGGAAATCCTTGGTGATACAGTCGCTTACAGAGACGAAAGAACAGATGGCATCAGGCAGGAGCTTGAAGATAAGGGCATCCTTTCTTTTGACGATCTGTATTCTAAAACAGGAATCCAATATCAGAAATTTAATACGATCTATCAGCTTGTGGCACTTCAAAAAGAGCATCCTGAATACATGGAGCAGGCAGAGAGCTTTCTCATGATTCCGGATTATCTTAATTATAAGCTGACAGGTATAAAGTCTAATGAATATACCAATGCTTCTACGACTGCGCTTGTGGATGCAAAGACCTGCGACTGGGACTATGAACTTATAGAAAAGCTCGGTCTTCCAAAGAAGATATTCGGTAAACTTTCAAGGCCTGGTACAAAGCTTGGAAGATTTACTCAGGAAGTCAGGAACTATGTAGGTTTTGACCTTGATGTGATACTTCCGGCTACCCACGATACAGGTTCTGCATATCTTGCTGTTCCTGCAAGGGATGACAAGGCAGTGTTCCTGTCATCAGGCACATGGTCACTTATGGGAGTTGAGAACAAAGAATCTATAACAAATGGCGAGTCTAAGGAAGCTAACTTCACCAACGAAGGTGGCTATAACAATACTTATAGATATCTTAAGAACATCATGGGACTTTGGATGATCCAGTCTGTAAGGCGTGAGATCGGTGAGATTACAGGCACAAAGCCTTCTTTCCCAGAGCTTATTGAAGCAGCTAAGCAGGCAAAAGATGTTGACGTAGTGCTTGATGTTGATGATGCAAGATTCCTTGCACCTAAGTCAATGATAGATGAAATAAAAAATGCCTGCGAAGATGCCGGAAGACCGCTTGCCTGTACCAATGAAGATTATCACTATGGTAAGGAACTCTTGGACAGAGAAAAAGATAGTAAGAAATTATCAGATATAGACAAATCAGGAAAAGATAATCCTGATGTAAAAAAATCTGAAGCAAGCGATACTCCAGGTAGCCTTCCTGCAGGAACAGGCGAAGTCATGGCAGTAATCTACAATTCTCTTTCTGATGATTACAGAAGAACTGTTAAGACGCTTGAAAAACTTACCGGTAATAAATACACATCCATCAACATTGTTGGTGGCGGATCACAGGATATGTACCTGAACCAAAGAACCGCTCAGGCGACAGGACTTCCTGTGTTTGCAGGACCAACAGAAGGAACAGCTCTTGGAAACCTGATAGTGCAGTTTATATGCTCAGGAGAGTACAAGGATCTTCAGGAAGCAAGAGATGCAATAAAGAAGAGCTTTGATATTAAATGTATTGAAGACTAAGTGATATCAGTTGAATAGCTATATAGATAATAAGTATTTGATATAAAAACTATATTTAACAAACATCGAATAGAAAAATCGAAGCTACAAGCCTTGAATTAAGGCTAAAGGAGGAAAAATGAGTTACGCAGAAGCAAAAGAGATTTACGCCAGTTATGGCGTTGATACAGAAAAAGCAATTTCACTTCTCAGAAATAAAGAGATCAGCATTAACTGCTGGCAGGGAGATGATGTTGTTGGATTTGATAATCCAAATGGAGGAGCTGGAGACGGCATTGCAACAACAGGTAATTATCCGGGACGCGCCAGAACATTTGAAGAGCTCAAGGCGGATTTCCTTGAAGCTATAAGCCAGATCCCCGGCAAGAAGAGGATCAATCTTCATGCCTGCTATGCAATCTATGATGATGAGCATCCATGGGTGGACCGTGATGAGCAGACATATGAGCACTTTAAGCCATGGGTTGATTTTGCCAAGGAGCATAACCTTGGAATTGACTTCAATCCTACTATTTTTTCACACAAGATGATGGTTGATGGTCTGTCACTTTCATCTCCAAAGAAAGAGGTTCGTGATTTCTGGATACGTCATGCAATTGCTTCAAGAAGGATTGCAGAGAGAATTGGTCAGGAACTTAATGACATGGTACTGAACAATGTATGGATTCCGGATGGCTTTAAGGATATTCCTGCTGACCGCCTTACACCAAGACTTCGTCTTAAAGACTCTCTTGATCAGATCTTTGCAGAGAAGTGTCCACATGTTATTGACACTGTAGAATCCAAGTTCTTCGCAATAGGTGTTGAGAGCTATACAACAGGATCTAACGAGTTCTATATGAGCTATGCAGCAACTCACCCCGGTGTATACAACCTTCTTGACATGGGACACTATCATCCAAGTGAATATGTAAGCGACAAAATTCCTGCGCTTCTTCCATTTTTTGATAAGATACCGCTCCATGTGACAAGACCTGTTAACTGGGATTCAGACCACGTAGTTCTCCTTCAGGACGAGCTTATTGAAGTCATGAAGGAAGTTGTAAGGAATGATGCTCTTGATAAGGTTATTCTTGGTCTTGACTTCTTCGATGCGTCTATTAATAGAGTAGCAGCCTGGGTTATCGGAACTCGTGCTACGCAAAAGGCTCTTCTTTTAGCCCTTCTTCAGCCAAATGAAGAGCTAAAGAAAGCTCAGGATGATGCTGACTATACTAAGCGTCTTATGCTTTCAGAAGAGATGAAGTCACTTCCATGGTCCGACGTTTGGGCAGAATACTGCAAACGAGAAAACGTCCCTGCTGATAAGTCCTGGTACGACGAGATCAAGCGCTACGAACAAGAAGTGCTTTCAAAGAGAGCATGAAGTTTGAATACATTAAAAAGTAAATATCATAACTATAAACAATTCAAACTTTCTGTTTGTATTTGGAACTAGAGTGTTACAGGCAGATGGCATGATCATCCGGATTCAATGGAAAGTTTGAAAAACACAAAGGAGGAGAGATTTATGGCAAATCGTATCGTACTTAACACAGTTTCTTATCATGGAAAAGGCGCAATTGAAGAGATTCCGGGCATTGCAAAGAGAGAGAACTTCACCAAAGTTTTCGTATGCTCAGATCCTGATCTTGTAAAGTTTGGGGTTACAGCCAAGGTTACAGATCTTCTCGAAAAAGAAGGCATTGCTTATGAGCTTTTTTCCGGAATCAAACCAAACCCAACAGTAGAGAATGTTGTAGAAGGTGTTGAAGCTTATAAGAAGGCAGGCGCTGACTCTATCATAGCTATAGGCGGCGGTTCATCCATGGATACTGCCAAGGCTATCGGTATCATCATCACAAACCCTGAGTTTGCAGATGTTCGCTCGCTCGAAGGCGTAGCACCTACCAAGAACCACGCTGTAAAGACTATCGCAGTTCCTACAACAGCCGGTACTGCTGCAGAAGTTACTATCAACTACGTTATCACAGATGTTCAGAAGCAGCGTAAGTTCGTATGCGTTGATGAGCATGATATCCCTGCATATGCAGTTATAGATCCTGATATGATGAGCTCTATGCCCAAGGGACTTACAGCAGCTACAGGCATGGACGCTCTTACACATGCTATCGAAGGCTACACAACCAAGGGAGCCTGGGAGCTTACAGATATGTTCCACTTAAAGGCTATCCAGCTTATCGCTGACAACCTTAGAAAAGCTGTTGAGAATGACCCTGAAGGTCGTGAGAAGATGGCACTTGCACAGTATATCGCAGGTATGGGATTCTCTAACGTAGGTCTTGGAATTGATCATTCTATGGCACACACACTTTCTGCTCACTATGACACACCACACGGCGTAGCATGTGCTATGTTCCTGCCTATCTCTATGGAATACAACCGTGATTACACTGGCGAGAAGTACAGAGAGATCGCAAGAGCTTTCCATGTAGAGGGCGTTGACAACATGTCTCAGGAAGAGTACCGTGATGCCGCTATTGCAGCTGTTCGTAAGCTCTCCAAGGATGTAGGTATTCCGGAAAAGAATGAGAAGATCAAGGAAGAAGATCTGTCACAGCTTGCAGATGACGCACTTGCAGATGCATGCTGCCCAGGTAACCCAAGAGAAGCTACAAAGTCTGACGTACTTGCTATGTTCAGAAAACTCATGTGATGTGCGTTTAATCCTGAATGGGTAAACGCTGTTCTTCTAAAGAAGAGTCAATAAATATACGTTTAATCATAAGTGTTTAAATACATTCTTCTAAAGAAGAACTTGGTATTATTTGAAGAACTAATAAAAACTTAAAGAGGTTTGTCATGTTTAATATTCTAGAAGCACCTTTTATGATCGAGATGATCAGAACAGTTACCAATATGTATGCCCATGGCTGGGACGAGCGTAACGGAGGCAATGTCTCACTTCTTCTTGAAGAAGAGAAGATCAAAGACTACGTAAATACTGATGCGGTTATCCGCACTATAGATATCCCTTTTGATGCAACAGCCCTTATTGGAAAATACTTTCTGGTAACAGGTACAGGCAAGTATTTTAAAAATGTCCAGTATGATCCTGAGAAGAACATGGGACTATTCAGAATCGGTAAGGACGGGCACACAGCAGAGCTTTTGTGGGGATATAATGACGGCGGAAGATTTACATCAGAGCTTCCTGCTCATCTTATGAGCCATATCACACGTCTATCAGTAGATCCTGACAATCATGTAGTTATGCATTGCCATCCTACCAATCTTCTGGCTATGACTTATGTTCATGACCTTGATGAGAAGAAGTTCACTCATACACTCTGGGAGTTCTCTACAGAATGTATTGTAGTATTCCCTGACGGTGTTAACGTCCTTCCGTGGATGCTCTGCGGTACAAATGAGATAGGGCAGGCTACTGCAAAGAAGATGGAGACAGCTCGTCTTGTTGTCTGGGCAGCACATGGTATCTATGGTGCCGGCAAGGATCTTGATGAGACCTTCGGACTTATAGAGACAGCTGAGAAGGCTGCCGAAGTATACATGAAGTGCGCAGCGCTTCCTAAGGTCAATACTATCAAGGATTCTGAACTGAAAGAACTTGCAGATTTCTTTAAAGTTACTCCAAGACAGGGATATCTTGATATTTAAGACTTGGTAAAAAGTATAGATTCCTGTTTTTTCTCAGAAATCCAAAATTATACTTTATTAACGAACAAGAAGGTTGCTGCATTTTGTGGCAGCCTTTTTGCGTGGATATTGCAAAGACCTTACATAGGCATCGAATATTTATAAAATTGTGCAATTTTATGGTCAAATATTACCAAAAATGTTATAAAGGGGTGCATTAGGAAGCTATATGGATTATAATAGACTGGTAATGGAGTATACTAATTGTATACACAAAAAGCTTTAATTGTTTGAACTTGTTTTTGGGTTAAGAAAGCATATAGAGAATATTTGTGGTAGTTTTCTTAAAAAAATTTTTGTTTAAAATGCCCATGAAATAAAACTTATTATTTTTGTTTAAAATGCCGATATAGTATCAGATTGCAATAACTATAAAGAAATAGCTGAGGACTTTATGCAATATAACATTTCTTTTGACATATGCGCAATTGTAATATTTGTATTTGTTCTTGTGTTGTTCCTCGCAAGAAAGAATTATGCCACCAGTTCCAATGCAGCTTACCTCATCCTGCTGGTGGATTCTCTTGTTGCGGCTGTTTCTGATGCGATTACCGGCTATACAATCCCTAATGCGGACAAGGTTCCTGTTTTCTTTAACTATTTTATCAATTCCGTGTTCTTCCTATCTATGAATACCGTACTGTTCTGGTATTGCTATTATCTTCTGAGGATTATATACAAGACCAGACCATTTACTATGCTCAACAAGATATTCCTTATTGTGTGCGGTATGGTAGATGTTCTCCTTATATTATCCAATCCTTGGACCAAAGCTATATTTTATTTTGACGGATATGAATATTGTTCGGGAGATTTTAAGATCGTCTTGTACGCTGTATCTTTATTTATGCTCCTAAACTGCGTCTTTGAGACCATCAGGAACAGAGATTCTCTCAAATTCGGACAGATAATGGGAATGGTGTCTGTTACTGTAGGCAATTTATTTTCCGTTATATTCCAGATGTTCCATCCCAATCAGCTTATAACTTCTTTTACTGTATCCATGGCTCTTCTTGTAATATACATGTCGATTCAGGATGTTGACAATTATGTCGATCCCCTCACAAGAGCCTTTAATCAACAGGCATTCGAGGATACTTTGAGCGGATTTGTTAAGACTAGGAACCCTTTTACCATAGTTACGGTCAAGCTGCAGGACTTTAGGAAAGTCAATGAGACGGCAGGCATCGTAGCAGGTAACAGGATCCTTGAGATGATAGCTTCAAGGCTTAGGAATATTGTTGGCAAAGAGAACCTGTTCTATAATTCAGGAACCCGCTTCACAGTCCTTATCCATGATAAGGGAATGGATGAGAATTCTATCATATCCCAGATCAAGTTCGACTTAAGAAGAGAGTTTCAGGTTGGCGATATAGAGCTAAGGCTCCGTCCTCAGCTTATTGTGGTCAGATATCCTGATCATGGCAAGACTTCATTCGAACTTGAGGATGCCATCACATATTGTATGAGGCAGCTGGAGAAGTCCAATACCCAGGAAGTTATCTATGCCGATTCTCTTATTCTCAAGCAGGTCAAAAGAAATGCGGACATGGACCGCATCATGCGCGAAGCTATGCATAACTATGGCTTTAAGGTTTTCTACCAGCCTATAAGAGATGCAGCAACAGGAGAGTATCACTCTTGCGAAGCGCTGCTGCGCTTGTATGATGAAGACTACGGATTTATAAGCCCCGAAGAGTTCATTCCAAGGGCTGAGAAGAGCGGACTTATAATAGAAATAGGCGAGTATGTCTTTGAAGAAGTCTGTAAGACTATAAGGAGTCGCAAGTTCGAAGAGCTTGGCATAGATTATGTCGAGATCAATCTGTCTGCTGTTCAGTGTATCCAAAGAGATCTTAGGGACAAACTACAGATTATCATGAAAAGATATCATGTAAAGCCGGAAATGATCAATCTTGAGATAACAGAAACAGCTGCAGTCTCATCAAGCGAACAGCTCCTTGATTTTATGAATGTCATGCTTCATGGCGGTATCAGGTTCTCGCTTGACGACTATGGATCTGGTCTTGCCAATATGAATTATCTTCTTATGTATCCTTTTAATATAGTGAAGCTTGATAAGATGCTTATCTGGAAGGCGTTCAGTCAGGAGAGAGCGCTTGTGGCACTCAAGTACACTATCGAGATGCTTAAAGAGCTAAATTATGAGATAATCGCAGAAGGCGTAGAAACTAAGGAACAGGCTGATGGTCTTGCAGCTATGGGATGCGACAAGTTCCAGGGATTTTTGTATTCAAAGCCTATTGAGAAGGATGAGTTTGTGGAATTCATCAGGAAAAACAAAGCAGAATCTTATGGAGACCAGAACAATGAAGCTGCACAATGATCTATGAGAGTCTGGTCAGAAATCTATATAAAAAGAATTGGCTAATAAGTACGATTGTGCCGCAACTATGCTATAATTAAGAAGATTGCAGATCCTTGGATGAGGGGGATCTTGTTTTAGGAATCTGCACTTTAAGATTTTTCTTAGAGGGGACTATTTTTTCAGGAGGAGACAAAATGTCAGTTAATGACGAGTACATTGAATTTACAATTCCCAAACAAAAAACAATCGCGCTTATCGCGCATGATAAAAAGAAAAAGGAGCTTGTAGAGTGGTGCGAACACAATAAGTTCAGACTTGAGAAGCACTTTTTGTGCGGAACAGGCACATCAGCAAGACTTGTTGCAGAAAATACAGGACTTCCTGTCAGAGCTTACAATTCCGGTCCTCTTGGCGGTGACCAGCAGGTTGGAGCCAAGGTTGTAGAAGGTAAGATTGACATGATCATCTTTTTCTCAGATCCGCTTGAAGCTCAGCCGCATGATCCCGATGTCAAGGCACTTCTTCGTATAGCTCAGGTATACGACATCCCGATTGCCAACAACAGATCAACAGCAGATTTTATGATCACAAGCAGATTCATGGAAGATGAGTATGTTCACAGGGTCCTTAATTTTGACAGAAATGTTGAGAAGAGAGTCAAAGAGGGGCATCTGGTATAAGGTTGCATCAGGAATTTATGGTGAAGAATCATAATCTGATCAAAATAGAAGATTGTCATATAAAGGAGGTTCTAAGTTTAATATGATCAATATCAAAAATGTTACAGATGATATACTTTGGATTGGCGGAAGCGACAGACGCCTTGCTTTATTTGAAAATCTTTTTCCGCTTCCTGATGGAGTGTCCTATAACAGCTACGTTGTTAAGGATGACAAGACCATAATCTTTGATACAGCTGATGTGACTATAGCCGATCAGTATGTTGAGAATCTTCAGGCAGCTCTTGCAGGTGCAAAACCCGACTACCTTGTGATCCTTCATATGGAACCGGATCACTGCTCGCAGATATCAAGAGTGGTATCACTGTATCCTGATATTCAGCTGGTGGGCGGCGTTCAGACTTTCAAGTTCCTGCATCAGTTCTTCCCGGAACTTGATGATGTCAAGAAAGTTACGGTCAAGGAAGGCGACACTTTAGATACAGGAAGTCACAGCTTTAGCTTTGTAGCAGCGCCTATGGTTCACTGGCCGGAAGTCCTTCTTGCATTTGATACTAAGACAGGAACACTTTTTAGTGCGGACGCTTTTGGAACCTTTGGAAGCGTTGATTCAGGAATCTTTGCAGATGAATATGACTTTGAGAAAGATTTCCTTGATGATGCAAGGCGCTATTATGCCAATA
Source organism: Butyrivibrio sp. TB (assembly GCF_900110805.1). NCBI lineage: Bacteria > Bacillati > Bacillota > Clostridia > Lachnospirales > Lachnospiraceae > Butyrivibrio > Butyrivibrio sp. TB. The sequence continues at coordinate 116,922 of NZ_FOER01000001.1, forward strand.
TTGTAGGCAAGTACGGAGCTCAGGTTCAGGCTGTACTTAAAAAGGCTCAGGGTCTTTCTATAGAACGTATATGTCCGCTGCATGGCCCTATCTGGAGAAAAGACCTTGGATGGTTCATCGACAAATATGACAAGTGGAGCCAGTGCATACCGGAGACAGAAGATATACTTATAGTATATGGCTCTATGTATGGCCATACAGCAAGCGCTGCTGAGACTCTTGCAGGACTTGTTCATGAGATAAGCGGCCAGAAGGTCAGAGTCTTCGATGTTAGTAAGACTGACAAGTCGTTCCTTGTAGGCGAAGCATGGCGCTGCGGCAAGATAGTCCTTATGGCTCCGACATATAATGGCGGATTGTACCTTCCTATGGAGAGCTTCATAGAAGATCTTGTGGCACTTGGCCTTAAGAACAGGAAATTCGCTCTTGGACAGAACGGAACCTGGGCACCTGTTGCTGCCAAACATATGTCTGATAAGCTTGCGCTGTTAAAAGATTGTACGATCCTTGAGGATGTACTTACTATAACATCGGCGCTTCATGAAAGCGATCTTGATACTGTTAAGAACTTTGCAAAGGCTATTGCGGATATGGCCTAATTATTTTTAATTAGTAGATAGGTAAGAGGAATTGCATAATAGTGATTCCTCTTATTTTTATGATGAAAAATTATAAAATTGAAATTTGTTTGAACATGCGGTAAAGTATTATTGGTTAAGTAACCTTGGCGTTCACATAGGTCTTATATGGGAATAAAATTCGGTATGCGGGCATCTTCCTAAGGCGAGTATTTTAGCCTTAATAGAACTTACTGGTATATCTTTTGACTTGTGATCAGTTAAGGAATAAATCTCATACAAAAGGGAGGAGATATTCATGCTTGAAAAAATATTCAAGCTCAAAGAGCATGGGACAACTGTCAAAACAGAGATACTGGCAGGTCTCACAACATTTCTTGCTATGGCCTATATTCTGGCTGTAAATCCATCCATTCTTGGAACTGTAATGGATCCAAATGGTGTATTTATCGCAACAGCGATTGCATCAGCGCTTGCAACTTTTTTTATGGCGTTCATCGCTAACTATCCTATAGCACTTTCTGCAGGCCTTGGACTTAATGCATATTTTGCATATACAGTATGCCTTGGCGAACTTGCAGACATGGGAGAGAATGCGTTTACAGTTTGCCTTACAGCAGTACTTGTAGAGGGTCTTGTATTCATCGCATTGTCTGCATTTAAGTTCCGTGAGCAGATCATAAACGGTATACCTCAGAACCTTAAAAATGGTATATCTGCAGGTATCGGTCTTTTTGTAGCATTTATCGGTCTTCAGGGCGCAGGTATCGTTATCAACAGCGATGCTACACTTGTAGATCTTGGTGACTTCTCTACACCTCAGGTTGTACTGTCACTTGTTGGATTTATTATCATCGTAGTACTTACAAGCCTTAACATCCCAGGATCAGTACTTATCGGAATCATCGTCACATGGATCCTTGGAATGTGCGCACAGACTACAGGCTGGTATGTTGTTGATGAGAACAATCTGAGCCTTTTCCCAAATTTTTCAAATGGTCTTGTTAACTTCTCGGGACTTGCTAATACTGCCTTTAAGTTTAACTTCCCTTGGGTAGCTTCTCACATGGTTCAGTTTATAGCTATTACTTTCAGCTTCCTGTTCGTAGATCTCTTCGATACAGTTGGAACAGTAGTAGGTGTAGCTGATAAGGCAGGACTTCTTGACAAGGACGGCAAGCTTCCAAGAGTTGGTAAGGTATTCATGTCAGATGCTCTTGGCACCACAATTGGTGCATGCCTTGGTACATCTACAGTTACAAGTTTCGTAGAGTCAAGTGCCGGCGTAGCAGCAGGCGGTCGTACAGGTCTTACAGCACTTACAACAGGTGTTATGTTTCTGGTTGCTATGTTCTTATCACCGGTATTTCTTGCGATTCCTTCATTTGCAACAGCTCCGGCTCTTGTATATGTTGGAATGCTCATGGTAACTTCTATCAAGAAGATTGAATTCGACGGAGATATTGCTGACAGCGCAGGCGCATACATGGCACTTCTTATCATGCCTCTTACATATTCCATCGCTAACGGTATCATGTTCGGTATCCTTACATGGGTTATCGTAAAGGTATTTGAGAAAAAAGCTAAAGACATATCACCTATCATGTGGATCATCTTTGCATTGTTCCTTCTTAGGATCGTAACACTTGTAACTAACTTCAGATAATAATGTAACCAGTCAGGAAGCGCAGTGATATGCTGCGCTTCCTGCTTTTTATAATTAGGAATTTTGGGGTTAGTAAGGTGTTATTGCTTAAAACTTATCTGGAGATAAAAGATCGTTATATTACACTTGGTAAGTTTTTTAAAGGAGTTAAAAGGGCCAAGAAGTGTGAAAATCCGCTTGCATCTTGAACGATTCAATGTTAGAATTAAATACGTTGCAGATGTAGTTCATCGGTAGAATATCAGCTTCCCAAGCTGAGGAGGCGGGTTCGATTCCCGTCATCTGCTTATTTAGGGCCGTGGTTAGATAAGCGGAAAGATATCAAAAGAAACATTACCTATTGTATAAAAAAGCTCCCATCCGGTAGAACAATTTAAAGCTTGCCTACAGGATGAGAGCTTATTTTTGTAATTGGGTTATGCTACATCAGAAGTGCAGTGAGGGCACTTGGTAGCATCCTTGTTAATCTCTGATTTGCAGTAAGGGCAGATCTTTACAGGCTTTGGAGCTTCTTCCTTCTTCTTGCCGATCTTGTCATGAAGCTTGTTCATGCTGCGAACAAGGAGGAAGATAACGATAGCCATCAGCAGGAAGTTGATAACGACAGTGATGAATGTACCGTAGTTAAGAGTAGCGCCGCCGGCTTCCTTGGCTGCTTCAAGAGTAGCATAATCATTGCCATCAAGTGATATGAAGTAGTTATTGAAGTCAATTCCGCCTGTGATAGCACTTATAACCGGCATGATGATGTCATTTACAAGTGAATTGATAATGCTCTGGAATGCGCCACCGATGATAACACCGACTGCAAGGTCCATAACATTACCACGCATTATGAATTCTTGAAACTCCGCAACAACCCCTTTTTTCTTTTCTTCTGCCATAGTAGCCTCCTTTGTAGATGTGTGAAAAAGTATATTGAATATAAGATTTTGTTTTAATAAGCATTGATTATTTATGCATATCAGTGCTTATTAGTACATTAATAATTTTACAAAAAGTATACCACATATCTAACCTGATGTCGCGAGCAAAGCGAGTGACGAATGGTTCAAATAATTGGAGCTTACTTCACCAATTTGGGCTTGAAAATGAAACACTATCATGCCTATAATTCAAGATAATCTTTTTGTGCCTTGACTTCATCAGGTACTTCGAATCCGCCTTTTTCTATCTTGGTAAAAACATTTTCAAGAGTGTGCATTGCAGTTGCGTTCTTGGTATCGAAGGTTTTGACAAGGTCCCCGTACTGCGGGCTTGAAGTCATTTTTTCTCTTAATTCCTTGGAGAAAGGGCAATAGGCAAAAAGTATCTGCCTTGCAATTTTGTTAAGTCTAAGAGAACCTGTTCTTTCGAATTTCATATAAGTTATATAATCGGACATGAAAACTTGATTATAGTGATTCGAATATTTCTTGAGCTGTTCGTATAGTTTCTCTTTTTGATCTTCTGTAAGCATTCGGTTCTTCTTGTAGAACTGGAGATAGTCACAGTACTCAGAGGTGAGTGACGGATCGGTTACATCATTCCAGTGTATGCCTTGTATGGTCTTGCACATCTCCCATCTGTAATCGGCAAAACCTTGAAGGAGAGTGTCACTAAGCTCTGAAGAATGGAAGATTGAGATGCAGTATCTGGCCGGTGTATCTCTTTTTCTGCCTTCGATTTCCTGCCATAGGGAGATCCGGGATCCGCAGTTTGGCAAAAGAATGAAATAGGGCATGACCTCTTTGGCATAAGTGAAAGTATTTAGGCCAATCGAGGGATTAGAGTACATTACATTTCGGTAGAAGATGGTATAGTCATCGGATTTGAGCGCATCGACCTGGCTTTGCAAAAGGTCGCTTCTAAGGAAGGCATCCGGAAGAGGCTTGGTAATGTTGGCTTCATCAAATACCGGAACGAAGGCAGAGGCTCTTCCAAATGTAACACGGTTACTAAGCATGAAAAGGTTACCAATCTCGAAGTCAAGCTTGGCATCTGCATCTTCTAAAAGTTCATTCATTTTTTCTTCAGTGATATTACCTTGAGACTTCTGCTCATTAAGGTAACCCTGATAGTCAAGATTGAATTCATTCCTTGATGGAACGACCTGGCCTTCGTATATCATCTCCAGCCATTCTGGCATGGTGAAGATATGTCCGCCGGGATCAGGACTATATGATTTCATGATGCGATATAAGGTGGCTGTCTGCTCGGCTGATACCAGATCTTCGTGACAATAACCGAACATCAGGAACATATGCACAACATCAGGAACCAGCGATTCAGACAGGCTTGCAAGAAATACAGCTTTATAAACCTTGTAGAAATGAGTTGCAACGTCCCTTCGAACTTTCCTGTATTCATCTGAGAAGGCATCTGTTACAGTAGATGAAGCGTAGGCGCGTACAGAGTCTGCAAATGCTTCTCCAATCTCCGGATCTACATTTCCAAAGGCAAGGAGAGTATTAAGAACATCTTTAAATTCAGGAACTGTATCAGGACTTTCTTCACCGCCGTTCATGATCTGGTCAGCTTTGGACTTGATAGTTGAAAAGGCAGAACGGAATGCAGCAGTTTCTTTTAGAAGAGTCTTGGAATATCTGAGTATTTCAAAAGAATATTGACACAGTGAATTAAGGTACTGTACACAGGTCAGTATCATAGCTACGTCTATATCTATATTTATAGTATAGAAAGCTTTGCGAAGAGCAGCGTCGTTATCAAGGATGGCATTAATATAGGATATCCGCCAGTTAGGCGCAAGCTTTATATCAGGAAGCGGCGACTGATTCAGAACTTCCGGATACGCTTTTAACTGGGTGCCTGTTATGGTGCAAAGAGAAGGATACTGCTCATAGTCAGCCATTAGATCCTTGTATAGGGCAGACGCTTCTTCTAACTGTTTATGGCAGGCATCAAGAGCTATCTGATAAGATCTGTATACGTTGGACACAAGTATTGGTGCGATCTTGGGATTAGCTTTGATCACGCTTATAAGATCTTCTATACGGGTGAAAGGATATGAAGCGATGGTGGCATCAGTCTGCGCCTGATAAGTAAACATATAATTATCGCCCGGAGTCTCCGGAAGACCGCAGATAGTACCCCCTTTAAGGACTATACTTATTCCATCATTGAATACATTGATCTCACCTTTAGATATAATATCTATAGTCTGGACGGGAGAACCTTGCGCGTGTAGAGTCTGACCCTTTTTGAGCTCGATTATCTGCATACTGGACCTCGTATTAGAATATGATCATTGATGATGCATATGTCTTATATTACTATAGCTTGGGACAGCATCGATATTACGTACAAAAACAATTGATGTAATAATTATACCATAGATGCACCGGCATGATATACTGATTATGGTCGCTCTTGAAGCGGTGTTTAAATAAATACAAAGACTTCCTGCTTTGGTGGCGGGGGATAATCGGAGGCTCTGGCAAGGTAGGCAGAATATAAATTATTTACACGCTTTTAATTGTTTTATAAAAATTCATGAGCGTGATAGATGGAGCTTTTTATTCTGCCCGGGGTCCACATGTCTGAGCGCAGCGAGTTTGGACCCCAGAATAAAAAGCTTCAGATATCATGCCATGAATTTATAAAACAGTTAATGCGTGGAAATAATTTATATTCTGCCTACCTTGCCAGAGCCTCCGATTATCCCCCGGCACCAAATCAGGTAGTCTATAAATGATAGGATGCAAGTTTATGAAGGCTTCAGGCTCTTTTGATGTTAGGAGGATATTTAAGGATTCGATACTTAGTATTGTGGCACTACTTCTTATGAATCTGGTGCTCCAGTTCATAGTATATCCTTTTTGGAATAAAATATATGGCAATGATATATACGGAAGTATTGTATATGTTATGTCTTTTGTTAACATATTTGGAGTTGCTGTAGGATCTGCTGTCAATTATGCAAGGATGGCAGAATCTGCTGACAGAGATACTAAGGGAAGTGATTATCTTACCATAGTATTCATCTTAGGAATTGCAGGCTCTGTCGCGACTTTTGGCGCTGCCTTTTTGGGCAAAGCAGGTATGGACCTTGTTACATCACTTCTTGCTGGAACGCTGTGTTTTCTGACTGTTCTTAGATTCTATAGTGATGTTGAGTATAGATTATATCTTAATTATAAGGGATATTTTCTATATTATGCGCTTGTAAGTATAGGTTATCTTCTGGGCCTTATGGTCATGAGGGTGACTGGGATATGGCCTCTTGCCCTTATACCCGGCGAGATCTTAGGTCTATTGTATGTGAAGATAAAGGGAAGTGTCCTTTCAGATAATCTTTTTGATAAGAGTATATACTATAAAGAGAATCTTCATACGATGCTGATGCTGATAATAACTAATCTTATCAGTAATATTATCTTCAACGGCGATAGACTCCTTCTTATGAACCTTGTAAGCGCCGGCGCAGTGACTACATATTATATTGCATCGCTTGTAGGTAAGACCATGACGCTTATTACTACGCCTCTTAACAGCGTTATAATAGGTTATCTTGCAAGATACAAGGGACAGTTTTCTAGAAGGCATGTCAGGCTGCTATTTATTATGACTATGGGCATTATAATATTGTTCTCGCTTTTAAGTGTCCCAGGGTCCTATATAGTAGTATATCTATTGTATACAAAGGAGCTGGAGACAGTCAGCAGGTACTTCCTGATAGCAGGAGCAGCGCAGGTCATATATTTTGTTTCTAACGTAGTCACGACAGTACTATTAAGACTTGCCAAGGCTGATTATCAGCTTATTATCAATATAGCTTACGGCATCGTATTTTTGGCATTATGCATACCGGCAGCCTGGATATACGGGATTACCGGCTTTTGCATAGCTATACTGATCGTAAATATATGCAGATACGTTTTTGCAATAGGTCTATGCTATAAGAGCTGTCAGGACAATATTGTGAAGGAAAAAAAATAAGTTTGAAAGTGTCCCTGTTTTGAACCCGGATTGGTGACGCGAGCAAGCAGGTATCGCCAGTTTGCTCGCGATATGAGGTTGAGAAATTCAGTAATGGAAAATAGTTTAAAATATATAGAAAAAATCCATGAATCTAACAAAGCTATGCTTGATGAAGTGAACAGAATCTGCAAGGCTCATGATATCAAATATTATCTCCACGGAGGGACACTTCTTGGCGCAGCAAGGCATCAGGACTTTATCCCCTGGGACGATGACATAGACATCATCATGCCACGTTCTGAGTATGAGAAGCTCAAAGCTGTTTTTGACAAAGAGGCGGATAAAAGATTTAAGTTTATCGCTGATGACGGCTATGATCAGTTTTTTGATTTTATCAGTAAGATAGCAGATACATCCGTAACCTATGAACATACATCTTATGGTGATGAAGATTTCTATGAGGGGAGATTCTCTCATCCAACGCTTGATTTCTTCGTGCTTGATGAAGCGGGCAAGGGGCATAAGTGGCAGCTTATAAGGCTCAAACTCTTGTATGCTCTTGCAATGGGACATAGGAAGCATATCAATTATGACAAGTTTAAAGGTCCTATGAAGGTAGTAGCATATATCTTGTCTGGGATTGGTAAGTGCATACCTTATAAGAAGATAGCAGGGCATTACCATAAGATTGCTATGGAAGCAGATAAAAGGCGGCCAGACAACGCAAAATCTTATAAAAAGAAATACGGTAACCAAGTACCTGCAAGTACTTGGTCAGACGATTCTTTTTATTTTATATCTAACGAGCAGCCTCATCCGCATTACTGGGGACTTCTTTTTCCAAAGAAATGGTTTGAAGAAGACTTTACGCTTACTATAAGGAAAGAACAGTATCCTGCAAGTAAATATTATGATGAATGGCTGACTATGGTATATGGCGATTGGCGAAGCCTTCCGCCAAAGGATCAGCAAAAGCCTCAGCATGTGGTGAGAATCTCACAGGGCTGAGTAAAAATAAATTGCTTGAAATTTATAATATATGAGTTATTATGTAATCTGGTGTATATTTATGCTGGATTTATGCTAAGATATACATGCTTTAATTTGGGATAGACGCAGAGTTTTCTCTATCTGTCTGTGCAGGCGGTATTTGGCTTATGCAGCTGTTTTGAGAAGACTTCGTTTTTAATATTTGTATAGCCGGAGGAGTAGAATTGGCCAAGGAACTTATAAGACTTGAACATATATCTAAATCATATGATGGAAATATGATTCTGGATGATCTTAATCTCAGTATTCATGAGAATTCATTTGTTACTATATTGGGACCTTCAGGATGTGGTAAGACTACAACACTGCGTATTATAGGCGGTTTTGAAAGTCCTGATCAGGGCCGCGTTATTTTTGACGGTCAGGATATAACTAATCTTGCACCTAATAAAAGACAGCTCAATACTGTCTTTCAGAAGTATGCCCTTTTTACACATATGGACATCGCCCAGAACATTGCTTTTGGTCTTAAGATCAAGAATAAGACGGATGCTTATATCAAGGATAAGATCAAGTATGCTCTTAAACTTGTAAATCTTGAGGGCTATGAGCATCGTATGCCGGAATCACTTTCCGGTGGTCAGCAGCAGAGGATCGCTATAGCAAGAGCTATTGTTAATGAGCCTAAGGTGCTTCTCCTTGATGAGCCTTTGGGCGCTCTTGATTTAAAACTCAGACAGGACATGCAATACGAGCTTATAAGACTTAAAAATGAGCTCGGGATCACTTTCATATACGTAACTCATGATCAGGAAGAGGCTCTTACCATGTCTGATCATATCGTAGTTATGAATCAGGGATATATCCAGCAGGAAGGCTCTCCTGAGAAAATCTACAACGAGCCGGAGAATGCCTTTGTTGCTGACTTTATAGGTGATAGTAACATCATCCATGCAACCATGGTTCAGGACAAGCTTGTAAGGATCCTTGGGGCCAACTTCCCTTGCGTTGATACAGGATTTGGTACTAACGCTCCTGTAGATGTAGTTATAAGACCTGAAGACGTAGAGCTTGTAAAAAGAGGTAGCGGTATCCTTCCGGGAGTAGTAACACATGTCATATTCAAGGGTGTTCACTATGAGATGGAAGTAGAAGCAGGCGGATTTGAATGGCTTGTTCACTCTACACGTATGGCTCAGGTTGGTGATGAAGTAGATATAACGGTAGATCCTTTTAACATACAGGTTATGAATGTTCCTGCTTCAGAGGATGAGGAGGCTATTGAAATAGATGTTTAATAACAAACAGACATCTCGTCTTCTTTCTTCTCCATACATTGCATGGGCAGTGATCTTTATTGTGGTCCCTCTTGCAATGATATTCTTTTATGGTCTGACAGACGAGTCGGGTGCATTTACATTTGCTAATGTCGCAGCAATAGGAAGGGCAGAGAATCTTAAATCTCTGGGTCTTGCTCTTGTACTTGCGTTTATAAGTACGATCATATGTTTCCTTCTGGCATATCCTCTTGCCATGATACTTGCAAGGAACAAGATAAGTTCACAGGGAATCATAACGACTCTGTTCATCCTTCCTATGTGGATGAACTTCCTGCTTAGGACTATGGCATGGATGACCCTTCTTGAGAATAAGGGCGTTATCAACGGCCTTTTGAGCCTTGTTGGACTTCCGAATATCAATATCATAAACACATCATCAGCTATCGTTATCGGTATGGTATATAACTTCCTTCCCTTTATGATACTGCCTTTGTACAATTCACTTGCAAGGATAGATGATAGTGTTATCAATGCAGCAAGAGATCTTGGAGCCAATGCTGTTCAGACTTTCTTCAAGATAACTTTGCCACTTACAATTCCGGGTATCCTGTCCGGAATCACGATGGTATTCATACCGGCTCTTACAACTTTTGCCATAAGTACTATGCTCGGCGGATCCAAGATCCTCCTTATAGGCAATGTAATAGAGCAGGAGTTCACACTAAGCTATGACTGGAACATGGGCGCGGGTCTTTCACTTGTACTTATGCTGTTCATCATAGTTAACATGGTGATAACCATGATGACTGACAAGTCATCCTATAACTAAGAAGATTCCTTAGTGCCATTATATTGAAGGTGCCGGGCTGCCCGGCATGAAGGATAAGTTTGAAGATGAAAAAAACTATAGAAAAAATATACATGGGCATCATCCTTGTTTTTATGTACCTGCCCATTGTTACAATGATAATCCTTTCATTTAATTCAAGTAAATCTAGGGCGAAATGGGGCGGATTTACCTTTGACTGGTATCTTAATCTTGCTTCTGATTCAGCTATCATCAATGCTTTTGCCAATACGCTTATAATAGCCCTTATATCAACTCTTGTTGCTACTGTTATCGGTACGGCTACCTGTGTTGCAATGATGGGACTTCACAAAAAGTCCAGGTCAGTTATCATGGGTATTACTAATATCCCTATGATCAATGCGGATATCGTTACAGGTATCTCACTGATGCTCCTTTTTAGATTTCTTCATTTTAATGCAGGATTTATCACAGTTCTTATCGCTCATATTACTTTTAATATTCCATACGTAATGTTGAGCGTTATGCCTAGAATGAAGACTATCAATCCAAGTGTCTATGAAGCGGCGCTTGATCTTGGAGCACAGCCGTTTTTTGCTTTTAGAAAAACTGTTCTTCCAGACCTGATGCCTGCAGTGATAGCCGGTGCTATGATGGCCTTCACTATGTCTTTGGATGACTTTATCATTACATATTTTACTAAGGGTTCGGGTTTTGATACTCTTTCAACCAAGATATACAGTGAAGTAAAAAGGGGTATCCAGCCTGAGATATATGCGCTGTCCGCGATCATATTCATAATCGTTATCGTTCTTATGGTCAGCTCCAGGCAGATAAAAGCAAGGAACCTGGCTACTACTAAGAAAGATGTATCATATGCAAGCAGGAAGAAGCTTGATAAGAAGACTATCCTGATCCTTGCAGGTGCCTGCGCTGCGATAGCAGTAGTAGGTATAACATTTGGCGGAGTATTCAAGACAGAAGATAATCAGGTCTATGTTTATAACTGGGGAGAATATATCGACCCTGAAGTTATCACTATGTTCGAAGAAGAGACTGGTATCAAGGTTATATATGATGAGTTTGAATCCAATGAAATCATGTATGCCAAGATAGCATCTGATAACTCTGCATATGATGTTATATGTCCGTCAGATTATATGATATCTCGTATGATTCAGGAAGGAATGCTTAAAGAGCTTGACTGGGAAGAACTTCCCTATGCCTCAGCCAATATAGATCCAAACTATCTTGAATCTGCAGCATCTTTTGATGAAGGCAACAGATACGCAGTTCCTAACTTCTGCGGAACTGTTGGTATTCTCTATAATAAGACTCTTGTAGATGAGCCTGTTACAAGCTGGGATATCCTGTGGGATGAGAAGTACGCAGGTCAGATCCTTATGCAGGATTCTGTAAGAGATGCTTTCATGGTATCGCTTGCAAGGAACGGATATTCTATCAACTCTACTGATAAGGCAGAACTTGAGCAGGCAGCAGATGATCTTGTAGCGCAGAAACCTTTGGTTCAGGCTTATGTTATCGATCAGGTAAGAGATAAGATGATAGGCGGCGAAGCTGCTCTTGGTGTTATCTATTCCGGTGAAGCTCTGTATACACAGCGAGAGAATACAGATCTTGAGTATGTGGTTCCGGAAGAAGGGTCTAATGTATGGCTTGATGGCTGGTGCATCACAAGAGATGCCAAGCATACTGAGAATGCGCTTAAGTGGATTGATTTCATGTGCAGAGAAGATATCGCTCTTATGAATTTTGAGTACGTAACATATACAACTCCTAATCTTAAGGCGCAGGAACTGATAGAAGATGAGACTATCAGGAATTCTACAGTGGCTTTCCCTGATGAAGATACGCTTTCAAGATGCGAAGTGTACACATATCTGGGTCAGGACGCTGACGCGCTATACAACGAACTTTGGAAGAAGATCAAGGCTGCGGATTAAGGCGGGGTATTTAATTTGTCAAAGCCATGAATTATAAGTTGTCGTGGTGTGGATCTAATAAAGCAAGAGAAAATTCGCGATTTGCGTCTTTCTCTTGCTTTATTTGATGTAAATTTGTTACAAGATTGGGTTATAGGATTGTGACGGGCTTTTGGTATTCATTTTTTGAGTCGGGGATTATCAGGTGGTAGATGTCGGAAGCCAGGACATCTTGGTCTAATAATCTCTTTTGCTGTTCGTCTTCAATTTTGAATGCGTCTGACATTCTGCTGATGACGGGGGTGCTTGAGCTCTCCCTGATAACTGCAAGGAGAGGAGAGGACTTTTTTCTAAAGCCTAGGAGTCTTAAGTAGACGGGATATTTTTCTTGTTTCAGGCTGTCCAAGGTGCCTTGTTTTATTCCAAGTAATATGTGAAGCAGGCTTCTTTGTATTCTTGTGTAGGTCAGGTCTTTGGACTTTAGAAGGTCTGTGAATTCGGATATGGTGGTATATTTTGGCAGGAACTTTATGATCTTGTCTGACAGGTCTCTATGTATGTCTGCATAAGAGGTAAAGCCTTCGCTGCGCTCGCTAAGGAGCTTGTAATGAAGGTAGTCCGAGTAGTTGTCAAGGCGGTTGTAGGCTTTTTGACTTAAGAGAAGAGTCAGTACATCTTCCGGGATATAATCTTTAAGAATTGATCTATAGGTATCGTCCGGATAAGTAGTTTCAAGGAGCTTTCGTATTGCGCTTGCGCTTGCATAGGCGCCGGTGAGGTCGTCGCTGTTATAATCTGCACCTTCTCTTTGGATAGTGAGAGGGGTGATACTGCTCTTGGATTCCATAAGGGCGCGGCAATATTCGATTCCGAGTATGTTATTGGAACCTATAAGTGTGGTGCTGTTACCTATTGTGATGAGCTTTTTTAGGGCAGCGTCTCTGGCACTTGCGAAGTTGAGACCTCTTTTTAGCCCTTTTTGAAGCTCTTTTTTATATTCATCAGGTTCATCATTAAGGATAGAAGCAATCTTTTGGATTTCTTCTATATCTCCGTTTTCTGTTCCAAAGAGGATATGATCCACGCATCCAAGTGAATTAAGAAGTGAAATAGCTCCTGATGCGAAATATTCGGCACTTGCAGTAGCATACTGGACTGGGAGTTCGAATACAGCATCTGCTCCTGCCATAAGTGCCATTTGGGTCCTGACTTCCTTGGATACGATAGAAGGGACGCCGCGCTGGGTGTAGTCGCCGCTCATGACTAGTATGATGTAGTCTGCGTTAAAGCGCTTTCTTGCCATATCTAGCAGATATTTGTGCCCGCTGTGGAGCGGATTAAGTTCACATACGATTCCGATTGTCTTCAAAGTATCTCCTGTGTTCAAATGATTTGTATTTTTTACGTCTTTTGTTTTAGAAAAGGAGCTTTAGTGATAGTAAACGTCTTTATAAATAGCTTTATAATTCTGTTTGGGAAATAGTACTAAAAATCTTGGGAAATCTTTGTTAAAAAATTATCTTTCATGTTAAAAAAATATCTTTTCTTGAACTAAAATTAATCTCTGTTATTATTGTATTGGTAGCTTTTGTGTAACTGCTTACATTGTTATGGATTCACGCAAAACGGGAAATCGTTTTCACCGGTTTGAAAATAATGATTTCCTATTAAGATGTTTTTTTATTATTCCCGATAGTAAATATATGTGGCGTGATCTATGAAAATTGAGGCAGAGATACAAGAACTCTACAACCAATAATTGTATATTAATATACCACAAAGGAGAGTGACATGTCTTATATCGACAAAATCAAGGCTAAAGCAAAAGCCAACAAAAAAACTATTATTCTTCCCGAGACAGAGGATACAAGAACACTTCTTGCTGCGGAAGATATTCTCTTACATGGATATGCAGATATAATCCTTCTTGGCAATAAAGATACTGTATTAGAACTTGCTAAGTCTGTACGTGCAGATGTTACAGATGCAATTTTCGTAGATCCCGACACAGATGACAGAACAGAAGAGCTTGTTAATATGTTCTATGAACTTCGTAAGAACAAGGGTATGACACCTGAGAAGGCTAGAGAGACACTTCTTTCAAGCAGAACATATTATGGTGTTATGATGGTTAAGGCCGGATACGCTGATGGCCTTGTATCAGGTGCCTGCCATTCAACTGCTGATACACTTCGTCCTGCACTTCAGATCCTGAAGACAGCTCCCGGAGTTAAGATGGTATCAGGCTTCTTCATCGTTGATGTTCCTCATTGCGAGTATGGTGAGAACGGAACATTCCTTTTCGCAGATTCAGGTCTTAATCAGGATCCTACATCAGAAGAGCTTGCAGTTATCGCTGATTCTTCTGCCAAGTCATTCAGACAGCTTGTTGAGGCTGAGCCTAAGGTTGCATTCCTTTCACACTCAACAAAGGGTTCTGCTAAGCACGAACTCGTAGACAAGGTTGTTAATGCTGTTGAGATCGCTCACAGAGATTATCCTGATCTTGTATGTGATGGTGAACTTCAGCTTGATGCTGCTATTGTTCCTGAAGTTGCAGCTTCCAAGGCTCCGGGATCACCTGTTGCGGGTCATGCCAATGTACTTATTTTCCCTAACCTTGATGGTGGTAACATTGGTTACAAGCTCGTTCAGAGACTTGCTAAGGCTGATGCTTACGGCCCTATGCTTCAGGGTATCGCTCGCCCCGTTAACGATCTTTCACGTGGATGCAGCTGGGAAGATATCGTAGGCGTTGTTGCTCTTACAGCAGTACAGGCACAGGATGCAGAATAAGGAGGCTATGTTAGAATGAAAGTTCTTGTTATAAATTGCGGTAGTTCATCACTTAAATTTCAGCTTATTGACGCAGAGACAGAACAGCTTCTTTTTAAAGGCCTTTGCGAAAGAATCGGAATAGAGGGAAGTCAGATCTCTTATACTGCTACAGGTAAGGACAAGGTTACTAAGGTAACTCCTATGCCTGAGCACAAGACAGCTGTAAGCCTTGTGCTTGAAGCTCTTACAGAAAGCGGTGTAGTTAAGTCTCTTGATGAGATCGATGCTGTAGGACACAGAATCGTACATGGCGGTGAGAAGTTCACTAAGTCAGTTGTGATTAGCGAAGATGTTGTTAAGGCTATTGAAGAAGTATCTGATCTTGCACCTCTTCACAATCCTGCCAACGTTATCGGTATCAGAGCTTGTCAGGATCTTATGCCTGGAACTCCTATGGTTGCAGTATTTGATACAGCTTTCCATCAGACAATGCCTGAGGAAGCATACCTTTACGGTCTTCCATATGACATCTACAAGAATCATAAGATCCGTCGTTATGGCTTCCACGGCACATCTCACTCTTTTGTAAGCAAAAAAGTAGCTGAGATCGAGGGAAAGCCTTATGAAGATCTTAAGACAATCGTATGCCACCTTGGTAACGGAGCATCAGTATCAGCTGTTAAGAACGGCAAGTGCGTAGATACTTCAATGGGACTTACTCCTCTTGAAGGACTTATCATGGGTACAAGATGCGGTTCTATCGATCCTTCTGTTATAGAGACTCTTGAGAAAAAGATGAATCTTGATACAGCAGGTGTTATGAAGATTCTTAACAAAGAATCAGGTGTATACGGACTCTCCGAAGGCATAAGCTCAGATTTCCGTGATCTTGAGGATGCTTATATCAAGGGTGACAAGAACGCTATCAGAGCAGTAGATTGCTTCTGCTATCAGGTTCTTAAATATATCGGAGCTTACACAGCAGCTATGAACGGTGTAGACTGCATCGCATTCACAGCAGGTGTAGGTGAGAATTCAGGCTTTGTAAGAAAGCTTATAATTGATCGTCTTGGATTCCTTGGAGTTAAGTGTAACGACGAAGCTAACAAGGTAAGAGGCGAAGAGAAGCTTGTATCTACAGAAGATAGCAAGGTTAGAGTATATGTAGTTCCTACAAATGAGGAGCTTGCTATTGCGAGAGATACTTACGAACTTCTTAAATAAAGATTTGTGGTATACCCAAGGAATACGTATATAACAGCTTGAAAGCCTTAAATATAACTGATTTTATTTGGGTATTGACAAATGGGTACCATATAGGTATAATAATTAAGCGTGTGACAAAGTTACACACAATAAATGAGTAATATTATTACCGGCTCAGCTTGGCTTACGGCTGGTAATCGAATACGACCAGCGTAAGGAGGTGTTACGAATGTCTATCTGCCCTAAGAATAAGTCTTCTAAAGGTCATCGTGATCAGAGAAGAGCAAATTGGAAGATGAGCGCACCGACTCTTGTAAAGTGCAGCCACTGCGGAGCTCTTATGCAGCCTCACCAGGTTTGCAAGGCTTGCGGTTACTATGAGAACAAGAGCGTTGTAGCTGTTAACGACTAATTAAAAACGGTTGTTCATTAAGGCTTTCCGATTTATCGGGAAGCCTTGATTTTTGCCCATTTGTCGGGTAAACTTGTAATAGTGCTTTTATGAAAAGAATGCGATCTCTGTAATAGGATATCGCAGTTTTCTTTATTTAAGAAAGATATGGACTGATGGATGCAGGAAGGCATCTATGCAGTTTATATGCATGTACTAATCATTATGATATATGGAGGAGCTAAATGGCTGATCTTATTAAAGTTGCCGTTGATGCTATGGGAGGAGACAACGCACCTGCAGAGATAGTAAAGGGTGTAGTTGAAGCTATTAATGAAGATAGTAATGTTAAGGTCTTTCTTGTAGGACAGGAAGACAAGATTAAGGCTGAACTTTCCAAATACAACGGATATGACACAGAAAGACTTGAAATAGTTAATGCCACTCAGATTATCGAGATGGCAGAAGCGCCTGTAATGGCCATCAGACAGAAGCCCGATTCTTCTATTGTGAAGGCTATGCAGATGGTCAAGCACGGTGAGGCTGATGCATATGTAAGTGCGGGCAGTACAGGTGCCAATCTTGTTGGTGGCCAGACAATCGTAGGGCGTATCAAAGGCGTTAAGAGAGCACCTCTTGCTCCCTTGATCCCGACAGAAAAGGGTGTATCCCTTCTTATCGACTGTGGTGCCAATGTGGACGCAAGACCTGATCAGCTCCTGCAGTTTGCAATCATGGGATCCATATACGCTGAGAACATCCTTGGCAAGAGGAATCCTACAGTTGCGCTTCTGTCTATAGGAGCAGAAGAGGACAAAGGTAATGCTCTTGTTAAAGAGACATTCCCGCTTCTTAAGAACTGTCCCGATATCAACTTCATAGGCAACATCGAAGCCAGAGATATCCCTGCCGGTCCTGCTGACGTCATCGTAACAGAGGCTTTTGCAGGTAATATTGCTCTTAAGATGTATGAAGGCGTTGCCAAGACCATGGGAAGAGTTATCAAGAACACATTCCTTACTAATTTAAGGACTAAGATAGCATATCTTCTCCTCAAGAAGGAATTTACTGTTAATCTCAAAGCATTTGATGCCAAACAGTACGGGGGTGCACCTATGCTGGGACTTAACGGACTTGTAGTCAAGACCCATGGAAGTGCCAAGGCTGTAGAAGTCAAGAATTCAATTCTTCAGTGTGTAACCTTTAAAACACACAACGTTGATGATAAGATAAAAGAGACATTGAATAACAAGGACTGATGAGGCTTTTTGGATAATATTGATCAGATTAAAAAGACTTGAGATTGTCCAAATTATTTGAAATAAATTATTATACAAGGAGTATAGAGATATGGAACTTGAGAAATTAAAAGCACTTATAGTAGATGTTCTTAACGTAGACGCAGATGAGATCACAGAGGATACAACATTCATCGATGATCTTGGAGCTGACTCACTTGACGTATTCCAGATCATCATGGGAATCGAGGAAGAGTTCAAGATTCAGATCCCGCAGGAGAAGGTTGAGAAGATCTCTACTGTAGGTGAGGCTGTTGAACTTATTAAAGAAGCCAAAAACAATTAAGGGTTAAAACTGTCATACTGACAGTTTTGGCTCTCGGCCCGGATGGGCCTGGAGGAAAATATGTATAGCGAAAATGATATTACCGAACTGGAAGACCGGATCGGGTATCATTTCAAGGACAGAGCACTGATTCGTATGGCGCTTACACATTCATCTTATGCCAATGAGCAGAAGATTAATAAGCAGCCTGATTACGAAAGACTGGAATTTTTGGGCGATTCTGTTCTTGAAATGGTATCCAGTACTTATCTGTACAACAATTACCCGGACAAAAAAGAAGGACAGATGACCAAAATGCGTGCTTCTATGGTATGTGAGCAGGCACTGGCTTTCTGCGCCCGTGATTTTGAACTTGAGAAGTATATTCTCCTTGGCAAGGGTGAAGAATCAACAGGTGGAAGGCATAGAGATTCAATAATCTCTGATGTTATGGAAGCTGTTATCGGAGCTATCTATATTGATGGCGGTATTGATTATGCCAAGAAACATATAGACAAGTTTATCCTCAATGACCTTGAGAATAAACAGATATTTGTTGATGCTAAGTCTGTACTTCAGGAACTTGTTCAGAAAGACTCTACCAAGACTTTGTCTTATGAGATCTGCGGGGAGAGTGGTCCGGAACATGATAAAATATTTAAGTCGCGCGTTCTTATAAACGGCGAAATTCTGGGAGAGGGTGAGGGACATACCAAGAAAGCTGCAGAGCAGCAGGCTGCTTATCAGGCGGTACTTAAGATTAAGGATAAAGCCTGATGCGTAAGTCTGAACTGCAAAGCAGGTTCATTAAGCAATGAGTCCTGCTTTATGCTTTGTATTGTCTCTTAAAAGAGGATATGTATCTTAAGAGTATTGAGATTCATGGATTTAAATCTTTTGCCAATCGTATAAAACTTGATTTTCATAACGGAATAACAGGAATAGTAGGACCTAACGGATCCGGTAAGAGCAATGTAGCCGATGCTGTCCGTTGGGTTCTTGGTGAACAGCGTGCCAGGCAGCTTCGAGGCGGTTCCATGCAGGATGTTATTTTCTCAGGAACAGAGCTTCGTAAGCCACTTGGCTTTGCTTATGTTTCTATCACGCTTGATAATTCAGATCATGCACTTTCCATTGATTTTGAAGAAGTAACTGTTTCACGTCGCCTCTACAGGAGCGGTGAATCAGAATATATGATCAATAACAGCCCATGTCGTCTTAAAGACATCAATGAGCTTTTTTATGATACAGGTATTGGTAAAGAGGGATATTCCATCATCGGACAGGGCCAGATCGATCAGATTCTGTCTTCTAAGCCGGAAGACAGACGTAATCTTTTCGATGAAGCTGCCGGAATCGTAAAATTCAAACTTCGTAAGGAAACAGCTATCAAGAAGCTTGAGGATGAGAAACTGAACCTGACCCGTATCACAGACATCCTTACTGAGCTTGAGAAACAGCTCGAACCTTTGGAGAAGCAGTCTGAGGTTGCCAAGATCTATCTTAAGAATAAAGAAAGACTTAAGACTTTGGATGTAAACATCTTCCTTATGGACAATGAAAGGCTAAAAGGTCTCTTGGAAGATGCAAGTGAGAAACTTTCTATTGCTGAGAATGATCTTGAAGAAGTCGGAACAAGGTATGATCAGGCCAGAATTGATTATGACCAGGCTCAGGCAAGGCTTGATGAGATAGAAAAAGAAATCGAAGAAGCCAGGAATGAGATGACAAGTTCAAGTGTCCTTAAAGAAAAGCTTGAAGGACAGCTTGCTCTTTTGAAAGAGCAGATCCGTTCTGTTACAGCGAGTTCAGAGCATTTCAAAGTCAGAAAGAGCGAGATTGAAGCCGAGATTGCCAAAGCCCGTGAGGAAAAAGAAAAAGTTCTTACTACCAAAAATGGTGTAGATGAGGAAGTATCATCTCTTGAAGCTAAGAAGAAGGCTGCTTCGGATAGATATAATGAGATTCAGGATCGTGAACAGCTGCTGACAAGACAGATAGAAGAGAACAATACCAAAATCATTAATACTATAAATGAACGTGCAAATATCAAGTCTCGCCAGAGCTCTCTTTCTACAATGAAAGAACAGATCAGCATCCGTAAGGCAGAACTTACCAGCAGACTTGTACAGGCAAGTTCTGATGAGGACAAGAAGGAAGCAAGGATGAAGGAGCTTCGAGATACGTTCGAAGCTGTTAACGAAGAGATTCGTGTCCTTACCGATGAGCAGAAACAAGGAGAGGATCGTCTTGCCAAGATCAAAGAGATCTTAACAGGAAGCGATGAGAAGATAAGGCAGGCGAGAACTCTTGCTATGCAGCAAAAATCCAAACTTGATGCACTTGCTAATCTTACTGAAAGGTATGAAGGCTATGGCGGCGCTGTAAAACGTGTCATGGAGCAGAAAGATAATACTCCAGGTGTTATAGGTGTTGTTGCAGATATTATCAAAACAGATAAAAAGTATGAAACTGCTATAGAGACAGCACTTGGCGGAAGCATTCAGAACGTTGTAACCAAAGATGAGCCTACTGCTAAGAAGATGATCTCTTATCTTAAGGATACTAAAGGAGGACGTGCAACATTTCTGCCTCTTACAGCCCTTAAGAATCAGCAGGACTTTCGTAATAAAGATGCTCTAAGCGAAAAGGGTGCTATAGGACTTGCAGATGGTCTTGTAAGAATAGATGATGAATACAGGGCTGTAGCTGTGAACCTTCTTGGAAGAGTCCTTGTTGTAGACAATATGGACAATGCTACTACTATAGCCAGAAAATACGGCTATAGTATCAGAATGGTAACTCTTGAAGGTGAACTTCTCATGCCCGGCGGTGCTATATCAGGTGGTGCCTTTAAGAACTCTTCCAATCTTCTTGGCAGAAGACGTGAGATGGAAGATCTTGAAAAAGATGTTAATGCAAAGCTTGAAGAAGCAAGCAAGCTTGAAGAGGAAGTTGCAGCAGTAAGAGAAGAAAGAAATGCTCTTCGAGCAAGCCTTGAAACAACAAGACTTAAACTTCAGAACAAGTTCATCGAGCAGAACACTGCCAGACTCAACGTAGTAAGAGAAGAAGAGAAGCAGAAAGAAGAAGCTACATCTTTTGAATCATTAAAGACAGAGAGCCTTGATATTGAGAATCAGGTTGCTGATATAGAAAGACAGGAATCAGAAACCAGACAAAAGCTTGATGAATCCATTCAGACTGAGAAGGATTGTCAGAAGGCTGTTGAGGATCTTGGAAGAGAGCTGTCGGAGCTTTCTGAAACTGAAGAAGAGGCAGCATCTGAAGTCTCCAGATGGGAGATGGAGATTGCCAAGGTCTCCCAGAGACTTGAATTCCAGCAGGAGAATCTGTCAAGAATAGATGAAGAGATAATTACAAGGCAAAAAGACCTCGATGAAGTTCTTGAACACATCGAATCCTCTGAGTCTGAGCTTGAACATAAGAATGCAGAAATAGTCGAGATAGGCAAGACTATGGAAGCATCAGCAACAAGCAGTAAGGAAAATAAAGAAAAACTTGAAAAGATCCAGCATACAAGAGAAGAAATCTCTTCCAAGCAAAAGAGCTTCTTTGAAGTTCGTGAGAAGCTTGCAGAGTCCAAGTCCTCTCTTGACAGAGAAGTTAACAGGCTTACATCACAGAAAGAGAAGCTTGATTCCCAGATAGAAGGTCTTATCAATTATATGTGGGATGAGTATGAGATTACTCTGTCACAGGCTTCTTTGATGAAGGATCCGGAGCTTAACGACGCTACTGCTATGAAGAAAGAGATAGGACAGCTCAAGAATGCCATAAGGGAACTTGGAGATGTCAATGTCAATGCTATCGAGGATTATAAGAATGTATCTGAAAGGTATACATTCCTTAGGACTCAGCATGATGATCTTGTAGTTGCAGAAGAGCAGCTTCGTGTGATCATAGCAGATCTTGATGAGTCTATGAGGAATCAGTTCAGAGAGCAGTTCAAACTTATCAGTGAGCAGTTCGATAAGGTATTTAAGGAGATGTTCGGTGGTGGACACGGAACACTTGAAATCGATGATTCTGTTGATATCCTTGAAGCAGGAATCAAGATCATAGCTCAGCCCCCGGGCAAGAAGCTAGTTAATATGAATATGATGTCTGGTGGAGAGAAGGCTCTTACTGCGATCGCGCTTTTATTTGCGATCCAGAATCTTAAGCCGTCGCCTTTCTGTCTTCTGGATGAGATTGAGGCAGCACTTGATGAAAATAACGTCGTGCGATTTGCCAAATATCTGCATAAATTAAAAGATACTCAGTTCATTGTAATTACGCATCGTCGTGGTACAATGGAAAGTGCAGACAGACTTTATGGTATAACCATGCAGGAAAAGGGTGTGTCGGCACTTGTAAGTGTTAATCTCATTGATAAGGAGCTAACGAACTAGTGGCAGGATTTTTTTCAAGGCTCAAAGGTGGTCTTTCAAAAACAAGAGATAATATGGTGAAAGGGCTGGACAATGTATTCTCCGGCTATTCAGACATTGATGGTGACTTCTATGACGATCTGGAAGAGACACTCATCATGGGAGATATCGGTGTTAATGCGACAAGTCGTATTCTCGATAAGCTTCGCTCACAGGTAGAAGAGAAGAATATCCGATCTACCAGAGAATGTCGTGATCTTCTGATCCAGAACATAAGAGAACAGATGCATACTGATGAACATGCATACGATTTTGAGAATCAGAAGTCAGTTCTTTTTATCATAGGTGTTAATGGTGTTGGTAAGACGACATCTGTCGGCAAGCTTGCATCTATTTATAAGAACAAGGGCAAAAAAGTTCTCGTTGCAGCTGCAGATACCTATAGAGCAGCAGCAACAGAGCAGCTTGAAGAATGGGCTAATCGTGCAGGTGTTCCTCTTGTTAAGGGAGTAGAAGGAGCAGACCCTGCGAGTGTTATCTTCGATGCGGTTAATTCCGCCAAAGCTAAGGATATAGATATACTTATAGTAGA
The DNA here is from genome assembly GCF_900110805.1 of Butyrivibrio sp. TB. Classification (NCBI taxonomy): domain Bacteria; kingdom Bacillati; phylum Bacillota; class Clostridia; order Lachnospirales; family Lachnospiraceae; genus Butyrivibrio; species Butyrivibrio sp. TB. The sequence continues at coordinate 140,031 of NZ_FOER01000001.1, forward strand.
TACCGCAGGACGACTTCATAACAAGAAGAATCTCATGGAAGAGCTTCGAAAGATGAACAAGATTCTTGACAATCATCTTCCTGAGTATAAGCGTGAGAATCTTATAGTGCTTGATGGAACAACAGGTCAGAACGCAATGTCCCAGGCCAGAGAGTTTGGTGAAGTTACAGACCTTACTGGTATTATTCTTACTAAAATGGATGGAACTTCCAAAGGCGGTATAGCAGTAGCTATCGTAAGCGAGCTTAATATACCGGTAAAATATATCGGTGTTGGTGAATCACTGGATGATCTTGAAAGATTTGAGCCACAGGAATTCGTAGATGCTCTTTTTGATATAGATCATGAAGAAAGAGTTAAGCTTGATCAGGAGATTGTTGCAAGGAAGCTTTCATCAGGTGAGATGGATAGCTCTCAACTTACAGAAGAAGAAGCTATTGATATTCTTACAAGGCACTAATTCTTTTTTATCACAGATAGAAAAGAATTATATATATATACTAGAAAGGGAACAGGATATGTCGGAAGAGAATAAGATGACCCTTGATAAGTTCGAGGAGGCTTGCGAGCAGGTCAAAAAAGTAACACTTGAGACGAAACTTATGTACAGCGATTATTTTTCGGCTCAGTCAGGTAATAAGGTATACTTAAAGCCTGAGAACATGCAAAGAACAGGTGCCTACAAGGTTAGAGGCGCTTATTACAAGATCAGTACAATGTCAGATGAGGACCGTAAAAAGGGCCTTATTACAGCATCTGCAGGCAACCACGCTCAGGGTGTTGCATATGCAGCCAGACAGTATGGCGTTCATGCAACAATTGTAATGCCGACAACAACTCCCCTTATTAAGGTTAACCGTACTAAAGCTCTTGGAGCAGAAGTAGTATTATGCGGCGATGTGTATGATGAAGCAGAAGCTCATGCTAAGAAACTTGCCAAGGAGAAGGGATATACATTCGTTCATCCTTTTAACGATCTTGATGTAGCAACAGGTCAGGGAACAATTGCTATGGAGATCTTCAAAGAACTCCCAACTGTAGATTATATCCTTGTACCTATTGGCGGCGGCGGACTTGCAAGTGGTGTCAGCACTCTTGCTAAGCTTCTCAATCCTAAGATCAAGGTAATAGGTGTTGAGCCTTCAGGCGCAGCCTGCATGAATGCATCACTTAAGGAAGGCAAGGTTGTAACACTTCCCGGAGTTAATACAATAGCTGACGGTACAGCGGTTAAGACTCCCGGAGACAAGATCTTCCCATATATTCAGAAGAATATAGATCAGATCATTAAGGTTGATGATGAGGATCTTGTAGTAGCTTTCCTTGATATGGTTGAGAACCATAAGATGGTAGTAGAGAATTCGGGTCTTCTGTCTGTAGCAGCACTTAAGCAGCTCAGATGCAAGGACAAGAAGGTTGTATGTGTCCTCTCCGGTGGCAATATGGACGTCATTACAATGTCTTCAGTTGTTCAGCAGGGACTTATCAGAAGAGACAGAATCTTTACAGTATCAGTTCTCCTTCCTGATAAACCGGGTGAACTGTCCAGAGTATCAGGAGTTATAGCCGAACTTGGTGGCAATGTAATCAAGTTAGAGCACAATCAGTTTGTATCAATAAACCGCAATGCTGCTGTAGAGCTGCGGATTACACTTGAAGCCTATGGTACTGAGCACAAGACCCAGATCATACAGGCGCTTGAGGAAAAGGGATATCGTCCCAGACTGGTTACTACCCAGATCTGAGGTATTCTTTCAAAGGTAGGTTTTTCCTATGACTAAGAGAAAAAACTTATCAAGACTATTAAAATGTTATTTGTTGATCACGGTCGCTTCCTTTCTCTACGGCATCGGTACGGCCATCTTTAGTGATCCTAATAATATTGCTCCCGGCGGATTTACCGGTGTAGCTATTGTACTTAACAGAATCGTACCTCTTGGTACAGGTGCATGGTTCCTTATTCTTAATATCCCTATTCTTGTATTGGGTACCTGGAAGTTTGGATGGCACTTTATATGTTCGACGCTGTATGCAACGGGTATGATATCGTTTTTTACCGATTTTATCGCAAGATATGGCAAGGCTTTTATAGTACATGATATGGTCCTTGCTTCGGTATTTGGAGGCCTTATGGCCGGAGTATCCATGGCGATAATATTCCAGCAAGGTGCTACAAGTGGCGGTTCTGATATAATTATTAAGCTCCTTAGACTTAAGTATCCGCATATCAAGACCGGTGGCCTTTTGTTTATAACAGATATCTTTGTAATATTTTTTGCTACACTTGTTATTAAAGATATACCTGCTTCGCTTTATGCATTTATTACTGTGTTTATTAATGGTATCGCTTTGGACAAAGTTCTGTATGGCAGTGATGAAGCCAAGCTTCTTTTCATCATATCCGACAGACATGCATCTATCACCAGAAGGCTTCTTAAGGAGCTTGATCTTGGCGTAACACACGTATATGGTCAGGGAGCCTTCTCTGGCAAAGACAAGAAGGTTATCATGTGCGTTGTAAGAATGAGAATATCGCCTCAGGCTCAGGAGATTGTCAAAGAAGAGGATCCTGAGGCATTTATGATCATCACATCTGCTACCGAGATCTATGGCGAAGGATATAAGAGCTACTTTGATGACAAAATCTGAAATAGCAGCTTAGATGCGCATCTATATTTTGAGAGATGTATTTCTATTCTTGTAGGATAATACTCTAAAAAAGGGGAGACATATGGCAAAAGGCAGAAATAGAAGATTAATACACGCAGCAGTTACAACACAGAATATCATCTCGATCATTCTGCTAAGTCTTATTGCTATTGTGACTTTGACTTTTTCTATTGCCATACTCCTTAGAAATGCAGCTCTTCGAAAAGAAAATGAAGCCTATAAGGCTCAGCTGGATTCTATTCAGGAAGAAGGCTATTATACTGTGTCTGAGACAGATGAGATGGTATCACAGGCTTATGAAGGCGGATATGACCTGGCCAGGCAAGAGGTACTTGATTCTGTCCAGAAACAGCTTGAATCAGGAACAGGCATCACTACTACAGTGAGAAGCCTTTTTCCTGATCAGATTCTTATTGCCAAAGACGGAAGATATTATTTCATTCCTATCGACAGATCACTTTCTCTTAATTCATTCACAGATACTGATTTTGCCAAAAACAGCTCAGGAGTTCTTGAATACAAAGGCTCTAATGCAGCTGTTCTTGGAACATTTGGAATAGATGTATCCAAATTCCAGGGAGAGATCGACTGGGAGAAGGTAGCGGACAGCGGCGTAGAGTATGCATTTATACGAGTTGGCAACAGAGGAACATCTACAGGCAAGATAGTAGAAGATGAATACTTTGAAGCTAATATCAAAGGTGCTATAGATGCCGGCATAGAAGTTGGTGTATATTTCTATTCATCCGCAGTAAATGACGAAGAAGCCTTGGGAGAAGCCAAGTTTGTACTTGATGCTATAAAGCCTTATGAAGTAACTTATCCCGTTGTTATAGACGTAGAGAGACCTGAAGGCTCTGATTACAGGACTCAGAATGTCACTCAGGATCAGATGACAGGCATCGTAAGAAAATTTTGCGATACAGTTAAGGATTCAGGCTATACACCTATGATCTATGGCAATAATGAAACTTTTGCACTTATGCTCAATATGGCTGAAGTTGAAGATATCGATAAATGGGTAGCATTCTATAATGTTCCTTTGTACTTTCCTTATGAGTTCTCGATATGGCAGTATTCGGCATCTGGCAAGATAGATGGTATCAAAGGTGAAGTTGACTTTAATATCTGCGTGCAAAAAGGATGGTAAGCTTTGATGGCAGAAGAATTCGACCCTTCAGTAGAATATGAGCAGAAAGGATATCTAAACTGCGATTTTCGTCTTTTTCATATAGATGAGAACAAGGCTATAGATACACCCTGGCACTATCATGATTTTGACAAGATAGTTTTTTTCTTAAGGGGCGATGTCAGATATGCGGTAGAAGGCCGTGAATATGAACTTCGTCCTTATGATATCGTTATAGTTCCTCATCATAGTATTCACAAAGTTACTGCTTCTAAAGAAGAAGGGTATGAGCGTTATGTGCTGTATCTGAAGCCTGAAACACTTGTTCGCCTTGGAAGTACTGAAGAAGTAACTATTCATGAAGGCAAAAAGCTGTCCGGCAATTCCAAAGATCACGACCTTGGGCTATGCTTCGACATGACTTCAAAGACAAGGACCAATCTCATACACTTTGATGCCGGGATCACGTCTGAACTTCTGGAGAAGTTCAGAACACTGGAAGAAGTGATAAAATCTGAAGAGCAGCTCTACTGTGCCGGACTTAGGATTCATGTAGAACTTATACAGCTTCTTATAGGGCTTAATGAAGCATGCTACAAGAACCCTGATTCTTTTATGGAGAAGGCAAGGTATAATCGAAAGGTCATCGACATTATCGACTATATCACGCAGCATCTTGGAGATGATCTGTCTATAGACAGGATCTCTGACAAGTTCTATATAAGTAAGTATCATATGATGCGCATATTCAAGGCTGAGACCGGATATAGCGTACATCAGTATATCATGGAAAAAAGGATCCTGAAGGCCAGGGACCTTATAATATCCGGAGAGCCTGCCATGACTGCGGCTATAGAATCGGGATTTCGCGACTATTCATCTTTCTGTAAAGCCTTCAGAAAAGCTACAGGCAAGCTTCCGTCTGATTATGTTACAGATATCTGATTTCCTTTAATTTTAGAAAAAACACAGGGTCAAGAAAAAATACTTGACACCCATGCCCCGGTCATGTATTATAGTCAATGCATGTATTTGGGCATGTATTTTTTTGTGCATGGATCAAATGGCTTTATAGACTACTTACGATATAGTGTATGGCTGAGGTGTTTACATGAGCGATGTCGGCAAGATCATAGAGCAGGGCATGTTGTATGATTTCTATGGAGATCTTCTTACTGCCCATCAGAAAGAAATATACGAAGATCTGGTTTACAATGATATGTCGCTCAATGAGATAGCACAAGAGTACGGAATCAGCAAACAGGGTGTACATGATCTGATAAAGAGATGCACACAGACGATGCAGGGCTATGAAGACAAGCTTCATATGATCGCAAGGTTCAATTCAATAAGAGCCGATGCACAGAAGATGAAAAATATAATTGATAATGCTGCAGAGGATTTTCCTGACAGAAATGAGATCCGCAGATTGTCAGACCACATAATAGAGGAACTTATCTAATGGCTTTTGAAAGCTTATCTGATAAACTACAAAATGTATTTAAGAAACTTCGCGGCAAGGGTCGTCTTACAGAAGATGATGTCAAGATAGCCCTTAAGGAAGTTAAGATGGCTCTGCTTGAGGCTGATGTCAGCTTTAAGGTTGTAAAGCAGTTCATAGCTGCTGTACAGGAGAGAGCGGTCGGCGAAGATGTTATGAACGGCCTTAATCCGGGGCAGATGGTCATCAAGATCGTTAATGAAGAGATGATCAGACTTATGGGTTCTGAAACTACTGAGATTCAGTTCAAACCCGGTAAGGAGATAACTGTTATCATGATGGCAGGTCTTCAGGGTGCTGGTAAGACCACCACCGCTGCCAAGATAGCAGGCAAGCTCAAGTCCAGGGGTAAATTCCCGCTGCTTGTAGCCTGTGACGTATATCGTCCCGCAGCTATCGAACAGCTGCGTGTTAACGCCCAGAAGCAGGTTGTTGACTTCTATGAAGAAGGTACAAACGTATCACCTGTTGATATAGCAAAACATGCCATAGACTATGCGTCAAAGAATAACAAGAATGTTGTTATCCTTGATACAGCAGGACGTCTTCAGATTGATGAGAACATGATGAATGAGCTTATCAATATCAAGAAGGAAGTCGATGTATTCCAGACAATCCTTGTTGTAGATGCAATGACCGGTCAGGAAGCTGTTAATGTTGCTTCTGAATTCAATGAGAAGGTCGGCGTTGATGGCATAATCCTTTCTAAGCTGGATGGCGATACCAGAGGTGGTGCTGCGCTTTCAACAAGAGCAGTTACAGGCAAGCCTATTCTTTATGTTGGTATGGGAGAGAAACTTTCAGATCTTGAACAGTTCTATCCTGACCGTATGGCTAACCGAATCCTGGGAATGGGAGATGTGCTTACTCTTATCGATAAGGCTGTTGAAGCCAATAAAGAGTCCGATATGGCTGCGGAAGCAGATATGGCTGCACGTCTCAAAAAGGGTAAGTTCGATTTCGAGATGTATCTTGAAAGTATGAAGCAGATGCGTAAGCTTGGCGGACTTGGAAGCATTCTTTCAATGCTCCCTGGTGGCAATAAGATAAGCGCTGATCAGCTTCCTGATGAGAAAGAACTTGCCAGAATGGAAGCAATAGTTCTGTCCATGACACCTGAGGAGAGACGTAATCCTAAGCTCATGAGCCCTTCAAGAAAGAAGAGAATTGCTGATGGCTCAGGTAATGATATTGCAGTGGTTAACAGATTCATTAAGAATTTTGAGCAGTCTCAGAAAGTTATGAAGCAGCTTGGTGGAATGAAAAAAGGCAAGCACGGCGGCTTCGGTAATATGATGAATATGGGACGTATGCTTGGCGGCAATAATAAATTCTTCTGATGCATTTGTTATTATCACTAAGGCTATGGATCATTTAAATAGCTTTATGAATACAGAGTTTGAAACAGCCTATAATAATGGACTGATTTTCATATAGTTAAAGCCTTTAACCGGCTTTAACCCCAATAACTATTTTATTTTTATTTTATCTAATGGAGGATATTAGAAATGGCAGTAAAGATCAGATTAAAGAGAATTGGTAAGAAGAAGACACCTTTCTACAGAATCATCGTAAGTGATGCAAAGGCTCCTGTACAGGGTAAGTTCGTTGATGAGATCGGAACATATGATCCTAACACAAATCCTGGAACAGTTAAGGTAGACGCTGAAAAGGCTCAGAAGTGGCTTTCAAATGGTGCTCAGCCTACAGATACAGTAGCTAAGATCTTCAAGATGGCAGGAGTTCACAAGAACTAATTCCAAGTTGAAGTTCCTAATGCTTAGAAGACAACGATAGCCGGAGGTGGACATCACTATGAAAGAATTAGTCGAGGTAATCGCAAAGGCTTTAGTCGATAATCCGGGAGAAGTTGTTGTTACCGAGAAGGACGACGGCCGTAACGTAACTATTGAGTTACACGTTGCTGCTTCTGATATGGGTAAAGTAATTGGTAAGCAGGGTAGAATAGCAAAAGCAATCCGCTCTGTAGTGAAGGCAGCATCTACACGTGAAGACAAACACGTTGATGTTGAAATTGTCTGACAGTATAACCATTTACAGCTTCCGGGAGCTAAATGAATTTGCCTTCCCATGGACTTTTTTAAATAAGTCTGTGGGAAGATTTTATTTTTAAGAACTATATGAGGTTAACTATGGATTTCCATGTTATGACTCTTTTTCCGGAGATGGTATCACAAGGCCTTTCTACAAGTATACTTGGAAGGGCTATGGAAAAGAATCTTATATCTCTTGAATGTATCAACATAAGAGACTATTCTGCAGATCAAAAGCATCACAAGGTTGATGATTATACATATGGCGGAGGCGCAGGTATGTTAATGCAGGCACAGCCTGTATATGATTGCTACAAGAACCTCGAAAGCCGCATAGATCCCCAACACACCAAAAGAGTAATATATGTAACACCACAGGGAAGCGTCTTCAATCAGCAGATGGCTATGGAATTTGCCAAAAGCGATGATCTTATTTTCCTATGTGGTCATTATGAAGGGATTGATGAAAGGGTTCTTGAAGAGATAGTTACAGACTATGTATCTATCGGAGATTATGTTCTTACCGGCGGTGAACTTCCGGCCATGGTCATGATCGATACTATATCAAGACTCGTCCCGGGGGTTCTGAACAATGATATCTCGGCTGAGACAGAATCTTTTACAGATGGGCTTCTGGAATATCCCCAGTATTCAAGACCTGAAGAATGGATGGGTAAGAAAGTTCCGCCGATCTTGCTCTCAGGAGATCATAAGAAGGTAGATGAGTGGCGACTTATGATGTCCCTTGAAAGGACCAAAGAAAGACGCCCCGAGCTATATGAAGCCTGGATGGCTGCGCATCCACCTAAGCCGCCTAAAAGGCGCAGAAAGCGCAGGAAAAATACTACAGCAGTGGATGGCACTGCGGATACTACAATAGATAGCATTAAGGTTAATAATGCTGATAATGTGGAAGTTGTTCAGAATTCCGGTAATACGAATTTTGAAGATGTAAGTAGCAATGATCTAGGCAAATAAAAGGAGAAGATATGCCATATACACAGAAATTCCAAGTTGGTGTAATTGCATCTACCCATGGAATACGAGGAGAAGTTAACGTATTTCCGACAACTGATGATCCTAAGCGTTTTAAGCTTTTAAAAGAAGTGACTATGGAAAGTGAGCGTGAGGGAGCAGTTCTTCTTCATGTACAGAGCGTCAGATTCTTTAAGAAGTTTGTTATCGTCAAATTCAAAGAATATGATGATATCAACCAGGTGGAAAGATTCCGCGGCAATATACTGACTGTTCCAAGGGAGCAGGCTGTTAAGCTTGAAGAAGGCGAATATTATATTCAGGATCTTATAGGTATTGACATAGTCGATGAAGATGGCAATAAGCTTGGTAAGCTTATCGATGTACTTCAGACAGGTGCCAATGATGTGTATGAGATGGAGAGAGCTGATGGCGGCCCTAATGTTCTCATTCCGGCTATCAAGCAGTGCATTCTTGATGTTAATATCGACACCAATACTATGAAGATACATGTAATGGACGGACTTATGTAAATTTGCAATATATAAATATCCTTATTTTGGATTGTATTTGTACTTCTAATACGTTCTTATCTGGGACTGTAGATGTATTTATAATATATCCTTTTGGGGCTGTTTATATATTTAAAAATATAAAGAAAAGCTTAGTTAAGTATGGTTCAAGATCCTCTTTAGATTTTGACTGTAATTGCCGATATCTTTAAAGGCGTGGTCTGTTATTGCTATCAATACAGCTTAGAGCTTTTTCTTAAAACTGTAATAAGTGATGACAGCTTATTATCATATCTAGTGTACTGGCTCATTCATATTTGATTAAATATGAACGAGTCAGTACACTAGATCAGTAACACAAACTTTATCATAATTCAGGAGGCTATGATGATTGATTATACCGAAGGATCAGGACTGCAGTATCATATTGGCGTAAGTTCTGAAATGGTAGGAGAGTATGTTATTCTTCCCGGAGATCCGGGACGTTGCGAGAAGATCGCAGCATTTTTTGAAGATGCTAAGAAAGTCGGACAGAACCGTGAGTTTACTACTTATACAGGAATGCTTGCAGGACATAAGGTAAGCGTAACTTCTACAGGTATAGGCGGACCTTCCGCAGCTATCTGTATGGAAGAGCTTGCCAGATGCGGTGTTAAGACCTTTATCAGAGTTGGTACATGCGGTGGTATGCAGACCAATGTTTTGGGCGGTGACCTTATCATCGCAAACGGCGCTGTAAGAATGGAAGGAACAAGTAAGGAATATGCTCCTATCGAGTTCCCTGCAGTAGCTGATTTTGAAGTTACAAGAGCTCTTGTTGATGCTGCTGAAGCCAAGGAATATCCTTATCATGTAGGTGTTGTAGAATGTAAGGATTCATTCTATGGACAGCACGAGCCTGAGAAGAAGCCTGTATCTTATGAGCTTGAGAATAAGTGGAAAGCATGGATGAGATGCGGAGTACTTGCTTCCGAGATGGAGTCTGCTGCGCTTTATACTGTTGCGCCAATACTTAAGGTTAAGTGCGGAACTATCCTTCTTACAGTAGCTAATCAGGAGAGAGCTAAGCTTGGTCTTCCTAACCCTCAGGTACATGATACCGGCAAGGCAATAGAGATAGCAGTAGATGCTATCAAGCGCCTTATTGAGAGTGAAGATAAGAAGTAATGATCTTAGAAAAGAATCAAATATCTAAGACCAAATCTAAGATTCCTAGAAAAGATATAAATATCTAAGACGAAGACTAATGATCTTAGAAAAGATATAAATGTCTAAGACAAAGACTAAGGATCTTAGAAAAGATATAAATATCTAAGATAAAGATCAAAGAATGATCAAAGACTTAAGTAAAAATATAACCGAAAAATATAAACGATATGTTGACTATCGAGTGCTATATGTGTTATTATACTTAAGTTGCAATAAATAGACGGTCCTCTGTTGCTGGTTTACCGAGGGTAAGCAGACATGGCATTATAGAACGTCCATTATAAGGAGATACAATTATGACAATTATTGAAGAACTCGAGAAAGAGCAGCTGAACGCTAACGCACCTAAGTTCGAAACTGGTGATACTATTAAGGTATACGCTAAGATCGTTGAGGGTGAGCGTACAAGAACACAGGTTTTCGAAGGAACTGTTAAGAAGATCCAGGGTGGTTCAAACCGCGCTACATTCACAGTTCGTAAGATCGCTTACGGCGTAGGCGTTGAGAAGACATGGCCTCTTCATTCTCCACTTGTTGAGAAGGTTGAAGTTGTTCGTAAGGGTAAGGTAAGACGTGCTAAGCTGAACTACCTTGTTGGACTTACAGGCAAAAAGGCTAAGGTTAAGGAAGCTAAATAATCTTTTCTTGATTGTCAAGAACGCAGGCAGCCACAGTCGCATATGCGATTGTGGCTGTTTTTTTATTACTGACTCAAACGTATGACACTCAATGCGGAGTTTTATTAAAGACCAATTATTAAAATCCAACCTTTATCCAATGTTTATTTATATACAATCCCTTTCTTCTGACAAAAAGAGAGGGATTTTTTTATAAGCAAAAGTCAGTTAAGATCAGCTTACTTCCTACAAGAGGCATATTTGTGGTAAAATAAAATGAGTGCTTGTTCACGAGACGTTTAAGGGCGTGATGATGCATGGACTTATAGCGATGCTATAAGTAGCGAATTTCGTAGTAAGGCAGGATCAGTATATGGCATTCAGGCGAAGAAGGAAGAATGAATTTCATCTTGTATATGACAACAATAAGAAAAAAATAACACCCCAGATCATACGAGAGGTTCTGTCATGGGTGTTTTATACAGTGGTTGCCATCGTTATAGCTGCTATGCTTGTATATGGTTTTGGCAAGAATGTTGAGCTTGTCGGAGATTCTATGGAGCCTAGCCTTTATTCCGGACAGGAAGTCCTTATTAATAAAGTTTCAATGTATCTTACAGGTCCCGGCAGAGGCGATATCATAGCTTTTCTTCCCAATGGCAATACCAATTCTCATTATTATGTCAAAAGAGTTGTGGCGATGCCCGGTGAGACCGTTCAGATCATAGATGGAGCTTTGTATATAAATGGAACTGAGCAGGTGGGCGATTCGGATGCCTATGACAAGATGGAAGAAGCAGGAATAGCAGCAAGCCCTATAAAGCTTGGCTCAGATGAATATTTTGTTCTTGGTGATAATAGGAACAGCTCGGAAGACAGCAGAAGTGCCAATATCGGAATTGTAAAAGAGAGCTGGATCCTTGGCACTGCCTGGTATGTATATGGCGGAGAGCAGGGCACTTCAGGTTTTATTGGCAATGATTATGAAGATTAAATTCTTGAATATATAATTTAAGGATTTATCAGATATAAAGGTTATATCGACTTGGTCGATAAGCCAATCTGACTACTGAATCATGATTTCAGTAGATATATTCAAATAGTATATATAAGGAGTTTTATGAATTATCAGTGGTATCCGGGTCATATGACCAAAGCAGTCAGAATGATGAAAGAAAATATAGGTCTTGTAGATATGATCGTTGAGATCACAGATGCAAGGATACCTGTATCCAGTCGTAATCCTGACATAGATGAACTTGGCAAAGGAAAGCAAAGACTTATAATCCTTAATAAAGCGGATCTATCAGACCCTGAGAAGAATGCTCAGTGGGTAGAATATTACAGATCTCAGGGATATATGGCGTCTCTTCTTGACTCACGTACATCCAAAGATATGAGCAAGATTAAGAAACTTATGGAAGAAACCTGTGCTGACAAGATAGCAAGGGATAAGGCAAGAGGCATCGTCAACCGCCCTATCAGAGCTATGGTAGCAGGCATTCCTAATGTTGGTAAGTCAACATTTATAAACCATCTTACAGGTAAGGCTGCAGCTAAGACCGGCAATAAGCCGGGAGTTACCAAAGGAAAGCAGTGGATCATGCTTGGCAAGACTCTTCAGCTTCTGGATACTCCCGGAATCCTTTGGCCCAAGTTTGAAGATCAGACAGTTGGCGCGCATCTTGCTATAATTGGCTCAATGAACGATGATAATATCGACAGCGGAGAACTTGCCATAGATCTTATAAAGGAGTTTGAAAGCGACTATTCTGACGTTGTATTCGAGACTTATAATATAACTGATGACGATGTGGAGAGTGCAATAGAAGAAGAGCACCTTATGACTTCATATTCAGGAATGCTCTGCGCTGTTGCCAAGTCTAGAAATCTGCTTCTTCCCGGTGCAAGACCTGACTATATGCGTGCAGCTAATCTTATACTGGATGATTTCCGAGCAGGAAGACTTGGCCGTATTACTTTAGAAAATGCTCCTATGTAGTAGAGACAATAAACCTAAAATGAAGGGAGGTGCGCCTTTATAAAAGGCGCTATGAGACATTTATGGGAGATAATAACAGTACATTTCGTAAGGTGATCAAAGAGATAGCATCAACACTTATTTATATAGCTTCTGTGATCCTTATCACATTCTTATTTATAACTTTCGTGGCTCAAAGGACAGAAGTTAGCGGACATTCTATGATGAATACTCTTCAGGACAAGGATTCTTTGATAGTATCCAAGATTTCGTATGAGATCGGAGATCCTGAGAGATTCGATATCGTAGTATTTCCACACGTAGATGCTCTGGGTAACAGTACCTATTTTATCAAAAGAATTATAGGTATGCCCGGGGAGACAGTTAAGATAGACCTTGATGGCAATATCTATATTAATGGCCAGATTCTTGTAGAAAGCTATGGACGTGAAGTTATCAAAAATCCCGGAGTTGCCTATGAAGGTGTGACCTTGGGGCCTGATGAGTACTTTGTAATGGGAGATAATCGTAATGACTCCATGGACTCAAGATACGAAGATGTAGGCAATATAAAAAGAGATGAGCTTGTAGGCAAGGCATGGCTTAGAATATATCCTTTTGACAGCTTTGGAACTGTAAAATAAGGCGTAAAACTATCAAATATCTGAAAAAATATAACGACTAAATAAGGCAGTAAACGATGGAATCAATATCACAGATCAGGGATTATTACAAATCTCTTGGTATAAACGAACTTCAAGCATTTATTGAAAAGTACTCAGATGACGAGAGGGATGGCATAAGAAAGCTTGTAGAGACAGCCTCTAAGAAAGTAAAGGCTCTTGAAGCAGAGCGCGAGCGCATAGAGAAGATGAAAGAATTCGAGCACAGATATGAGGAGAATGGCTATGTGTGCGGAATTGATGAAGTGGGAAGAGGCCCACTGGCAGGCCCCGTGTGCGCAGGCGCAGTTATACTCCCCAAAGACACAGAGATTCTATATCTAAACGATTCTAAAAAGCTATCCGAAAAAAAGAGAGAAGAGTTATATGACATTATCATGGAAAAGGCTGTAGGCGCAGCTGTTGCTTTCGCTTCTCCTAAAAGGATTGATGAGATCAATATACTTCAGGCAGATTATGAAGCGATGGCTGAGGCTGTTGGTAAACTTCCGGTTCGTCCTGATATCCTTTTACTTGATGCTGTTCATGTACCTCAACTTGAACAGTACAAACAGGTATCCATAATCAAGGGTGATGCCAAGTCTGTATCTATTGCAGCAGCAAGTATCATAGCTAAGGTAACCAGAGACAGACTTATGAAAGAGCTTGACGAGAAGTATCCTCAGTACGGATTTGCATCCAATAAAGGATACGGAAGTGCAGCTCATATAGAAGCACTCAAAAAATATGGTCCTTGTGAGATTCACAGAAGATCATTTATAGGAAACTTCATTTCGGAGTGATTCATATGCCAGGTAGCCTTACCGTAGGGCCGGGTGGTCAGATTCAAGGATCGCCGCAGGTTAGCAGAACTTCAGAGATTGCAGTCATATCTAAAGGGCAGGAACAACTGCGCTCTTTGTCTGCCGGAGATTCGCTTAGCGGTAAGGTTGTGTCTGTCATGAAAGGTCTTGATGGTTCAAGGACAGCTCAGATAGACCTTGGGAATAATACACTAGTTGATGCCAAGCTTCAAAACGGCATGCAATTATCTACCGGTCAGGTAGTCTCTTTTTCTGTAAAAAGCTCCGCTTCAGGAACTCTTACACTTACTCCTTTATATCAGAATACAGCCGCGCTCGATGCAACGGCATCTAAAGCCTTGATCGCTGCAGGCTTGTCTGTAACAGATGAGCTGGGACAGATGGTCTCTGAGATGATGAAAGAAGGCATGAGTATTGATAAACAGAGCCTTCTTCAGATGAGCCGTGTCCTTACGGATAATCCCGGAGCTGATACCAGTACTCTTGTACAGATGAAGAATCTTAACATTCCGATCACCGAGGGTAATATACAGCAGTTTCAGAATTATCAGAATTATCAGCATCAGGTTTTAAATGGGGCAAATGCTATCATAGATGAACTTCCAAACGCTTTTAGTGCTATGGCTCAGGCGGGTGATAAGACTGGAGCTCTTGACCTGTACGGAAGTCTTATGAAGCTCTTTGCGGGCGGAGATCAAGCGCAAGGAACAGGTATTAGTGATAGTATCAAAGCAGGTGCTAACGAAGCTTCTATTAACAGCCTTATAAACGCCGAAGGAGGGGAAGATAGCGCAGGAAAAGCTGCTGAAGGGAAGGGTTCTGCAGGAGATGCTGCTAACGAGGATCCCCTTAAGACTATAAAAGGAGATGGTACTCTTACAAATAAGGCACAGGCAAGCGCTGATGGCATGATACTTGGCAAGGACGGCCTTATGCCTGCTTCGGATGATGGCAAGGAAGTATCAGGACAGCTTATAGCTGGTTCTAACACACAGGCGGCTGCCGGAGCAGGTAATGCACTAGGTATTGGCGCTAAGATGGACCTTGCACAGTTTGTATCAGCCTTAAAGAGTGCAGGAGTTTCTGAAGATGCGCTTAATGAACTTATAAAGGCAGGTTCTGGCGATCAGGCAGCTCTTTTAAGACAGCTTTCAGAATTGTATGATAAAACAATTCATAACAGCGCGGGAGCTGACAGAGCTTGGGGCAGGCTTTTTTCTTCAGATACATTTAATGAACTGCTTAAGAATAATATCGCATCGTCATGGACTATAAGACCTGATGATGTCAGTGACAAGGATAATGTCAGAAACCTGTATGAAAGGTTGAATTCTCAGGTCAAGCAATTAACAACACTCCTTCAAGGACATGTAGGAGAAAATAGCAGCGTATTCCAAAGCTCTCAGAATCTGTCGCAGAATATCGACTTCATGAACCAGCTCAATCAGATGTATGCCTATGTACAGCTGCCTCTCAAAATGTCAGGTAACGACGCACATGGAGACCTGTATGTATATTCCAACAAAAAGCATATGGCATCAGACGATGGGAGCGTTAGTGCACTGCTTCATCTTGATATGAATAACTTAGGACCACTTGATGTATACGTCAGGATGACGGATATGAAGGTCAGCACCAATTTCTATATGGCTGATGAATCTTGTATAGATCTTATCATGGAACATATTGATGAGCTTACTGCAAGACTTAACAAAAGGGGCTACCAGATGAGCTATCAGGTACTTCCTTCAGAAGATCTAAAATCTGAGAACAGGGCAGTAGATGCCCTCCTTCAGGCTGATGATAAGATGACGACGATTTCTTCTACATCATTTGATGCAAGAGCATAATAACTTATATAGTCTTTATTTTGAAATGGAGTCTTATATGGCAGAAGCAAGTGATAAGCTAAAAAAGAAAACCGCCGTAGCTCTTGGCTACGATCCAAACGAAGATAATGCGCCTAAAGTCATCGCGTCAGGTAAGGGACTTGTTGCTGAGAAGATCATAGAACAGGCCAAAGAGAACAACATCCCCCTTCATACAGATTCTGGGCTTGCTGATACTCTGTCACATCTTGATATAGGTGAAGCAATTCCGCCGGAGCTGTATGAAGTTGTTGCTGAGATCCTTGTATTTGTAGATGCTATGGACAAGATAAGAGCCAAGGACAAGACGCACAATCCGCTCTTGTAATGGGAGTTTTCAGCCACTTGCTTTGCTCGTGGCATGAGGTTAAGTATGAATAAACATGAATTCGGAATGAGGGGGGAAGATATCGCCTGCAAATATATAGAGGAGCATGGTGGACGGATCCTTGAAAGAAATTACCGCTTCAAAGGCGGTGAGATAGATGTTATCTATAGAGATGGCAATTATATAGTATTTGGTGAGATCAAGTACAGGTCAGGCAGCACTTTTGGTATAGCTGAGGAAGCTGTAGATTATAAAAAGCAGCGGACTATATCAAGAGGCTGCGATTTTTATTGCCTTAGCCACAAACTGGATGAATTTACGCCTGTCAGATTTGATGTTATAGGACTTAATATCGATGAAGGACAGAACCTGGTCAGGATTCATTATGTCAAGAATGCATTTGAATATATACCTATAAAAAATAAAAAATGGTAATAGAATAGTATTGTGCTAAAATTATCCATCTAAGCGGGTTGTTTTAGTAAAATATATAATAAAAGAACAGAGGACATAAAACAATGAGACATTACAAAGAAAAAATTATGGCAGCATTACTTCTTACAAGTGTAGGAGTTAGTGCATGCTCAGTTACGGATATAAAGGGAGGAGATCCTAACACAATAGGATCACAAGGTACTGCGCTTGATAATAATTCTTCTTCCAACAATGAGGCAGGTGATACTGCAGGTGCAAGTGAATCAGCCGATAATACTGCAGCTTCTAATCCAGAAGGCAATAATACAGCAGGCAATAATACAGAAGATAATAATACAGCTTCTGGCAATGCAGGTAATCAGACATCAGATCTTTATGAGAGCTTTCTAAATGGCAGCAGCAAGGCTAAGCTTAATGATAAGTTTTTTGACGGTTCTATTTTATTGATTGCACCGGATGATAGAAGCGCCGGTTATGAGCAGTCTAGTAATCTTGATACAGTAAATGGTTTTACTATAGAGGATCTTAAGACTGTTATTAGTGATAACGGCTATGAATGTACAAGTAAGCCTGCTTATGCTTATGTTGATTTTGGCAAGGATGGTACAAATGAACTTGTGGTCAGATACGAAGCGGGCTCTTCGTATACAGCCTATTTTGTGTTTAGTGATGCAAGCGGAAGTGTAGAGCTTACATACGCTGCTGACCAGGGAGAACGCTGGTCTTTAGACTTACTGGACAATGGATTTATTAGCAATTACGGATCAAGCGGTGCAGGAGCTCATTCAGGATGCACAGGCGCCCTTGACAGTCAGGGTGTATATCATAATTTCCAAAGTGAATACGAAGTTTATTATGGATGGGGCATCTACGGTGATTATTCCAAGGAAGAAGACTTTAATGAAGTTATAGATGCCTGGGCCAAGGAAAAAGATTCAAGACAGGGAGAGAATATCTGCTATACTGCCGTAACCATAGGAGATGCAGAGTACTACTGCTATAGTAACTATGACGAGACAGGCGCTATAACAGATGATGATATAAATGAACTTGTGACTATGTGCGCTGCCAAAAATATTGATATAATAGATTATGATCAGATTGAGGCCAAGGTTTTGGAATATCAAAAGTCTATCGGTATGGACAATATTACATATGATGGCGGTGGCCAGATCGAGTTCAAGAATCTATAAAACAGTTGTGAGGTTTACCTATGAATAATGACACTTATACATTTTTTGCCACAGTATCCAGAATGAAGTATATAGAGCGCTGGGCACTTATGAGAAACTCAAGACCAGAGAATCTATCTGAGCATTCCTGCGAAGTTGCCATGATAGCGCATGTGCTGTGTACTATTGGCAATGTCAGATACGGCCACAAGCTTGATGCTAACATGGCAGCTCTTATAGGCCTGTATCATGACACAACAGAGATCATAACAGGAGACCTTCCAACACCTGTCAAGTACTACAATTCAAGTATCCAGCATGCTTATAAAGAAGTTGAGAAGATCGCAGAAGATCAGCTTCTAAAAAGACTCCCCGAGGATATACGTCCTGTATATGAAAAGATATACAAAGGCGCCGGAACTCAGGAAGAAGAGTATATGCAAGGACTCATAAAGGCTGCAGATAAGATATCAGCTCTTATCAAGTGTATAGAAGAGGAGCGAAGCGGCAATACAGAGTTCAGGACGGCCAAGGAGACAACTCAGAAATCGATCAATGAGCTTCAGGCCAAGTATCCGGAAGTACTTGATTTTGTCAATGAATTCCTTCCGCCATATGGAAGAACACTTGACGAACTTAGCGACTGAGAGCTTTTATGGCAGATCAGAAAGGGAATTATTTATGCTCAAATTTGTTAACGACTACTGTGAAGGAGCTCATCAGGAGATCCTTAATAACCTTCAGAAAACCAATCTCGAGAAGATCACAGGTTACGGCCTTGATGTATATTCGGGAAGTGCCAGGAACAAGATCCGCGCTGCATGCGGTAAGCCTGATGCAGAAGTTTACTTCCTTGTGGGAGGAACTCAGACCAATGAGACAGTTATATCATCTGTATTAAAACAATACCAGGGTGTACTTGCTGCAGATACCGGTCATATAAGTACTCACGAAGCCGGCGCTATAGAGCATGGCGGACACAAAGTTCTGACTCTTGAGCAAAAGAATGGCAAGATCAGCGCAAAGAGCATCTGGGAATATGAAGATAAGTTCCAGTCGGATCTTAACAATGAGCATGAAGTTGCTCCCGGAATGGTATATATCTCACAGCCTACAGAGTATGGAACACTTTATTCACTTGCTGAGCTCAAAGAGATAAGACGAGCCTGTGATGAGATAGGTCTTGTGCTTTATATAGACGGAGCAAGGCTTGGCTACGCTCTTTCATGCGATGAGAATGATGCATCTTTGAAAGATATAGCTGATATAGCTGATGTATTTACTATAGGCGGAACCAAGTGCGGAGCTATGCTGGGTGAAGCTGTGGTATTTACAAAGCCGGGACTTGTACCACATTTTTATACCATAACCAAGATCCACGGAGCTATGCTGGCTAAAGGCTGGATCATCGGACTTTCGTTCGATACTCTTTTTACAGATGATCTGTATATTAAGATCTGCAGAAATGCTAACGAGACAGCTGCAAAGATCCGTGAAGCACTATTTACTAACGGATATGATATCTATATTGACTCGCCTACAAACCAGATATTCCCGGTTGTAACTCCTGAGAAAGCAGCAGAGCTTTCTGAAAACGTAGAATACGGCTTTATGGAGACTCTGGATGATGGAAGACAGGTTATAAGATTCTGCACAAGCTGGGCTACGACCATGGAAGATGTTGACAAACTTATTGAGATTCTGTGATATACCTGAAAAGCTTGACTTATAGATGATTTTTGGTTTTTTATTTCGAAATTTCGAAAATTTAAAATTTGCAGATTTGAAGATTTGAAAATCTTGCCGGGGGAGAGCTTATGGGGAGATTTCTGCTGATTAGATCTAAGGGAACCAGTTACGAATCTTTTTATACATTTACGGACTGCCTCTATCACGCACTTAGAAGGTGCGGGGCAGACGTAGATGTTTTTGACGAGAGTAAGAGTGCTAACATAAGGATCTTCACCGGTAAGAGTTATGATGCGATCATAGACTTTAATTCTACTATGCCTGACAAGAGGCTTGATGACGGCACGCCTGTCTTAAACGCTCTTGACGGGCCATTCATTAATTATCTTCTTGATCATCCACTGTATTTCCATGATCAGTTATCACAAAATGTATCACAGCATGTAGTCTGTATAGATAGAAGACATGCAGCATATCTTAAAAGATTCTACCCGGAGCTTAAAAGTGTATCTTATGCCCCGCTTCCTATGATGCCTTCAGATGAAAGAGATATCATAAGTATAAAAGATAGAAGGATAGGTATACTCTTTACAGGAACCTATACCTCCTTTGAACTTGTTCAAAGGAAGCTATCAGGGATGAATCCTGATGCCAGAAGGGACGTCTTCGAGATACTCAGTTATATGCAGGCTGATACTAATCTTACCATGGAAGATGCCATGACAAGATTTTTGGAAACAAGAGAAAAAAAGATCCCAGATAAGATTTTCAGGCAGTTCATGCATTATTATCATATGGCAGATGCAGCTGCGGCGGCCTGGGCCAGAGATATAGTTGTAAGAGCTATTCTTAATGCAGGGATAAAGCTAAGCGTATGCGGACATGGCTGGAACAGCTTGAGGCGCTATGACAATACTCCATATGATAACCTCGAGATAATCCCTGAAGTTACTTATCACAGATCTGTTGACATGGCTTATGATGCCAAGATCATACTGAATGTCATGCCCTGGTTTAAAGACGGGATACATGACAGAGTACTAACGGCAGCAGGACACGGAGCTGTAATCCTAAGCGACGAGACTTCTGCGCTTAATGAGCTTCTTGGTGATTCATATGTTAGCTTTAGCCTTGAAAGACTCGAAGATCTGTCTGATAAGATAGGAAAGGTGCTTCGTGATACAGATTATGCCCAGAAGCTGGTAGGAGAAGCCTACACTAGAACAATAGATAGCTGCAGCTATGAAGCCTTTGCGGCTATGCTGTGTGAGAGCTGTGCATGTACTATCACCAAGTGATTGTTATATAAAAACGTCTCGATTGATCGCAAACAATATGCCCCCTCTTACCGGGGGTACAGTAAGGAGGGGGCATACAATATATCAGAAACGAGGGTCATGCTTAGCGATAGTAATAATTGAGACTATATACTAATTTTATATTTTTAATATTATATTCTGAATACGCTTAAAGCGTTGCTGATAGAAGTTGCAGACTCTGATACAGTAACTGCGCTCTTGTCAACGCCTTCACTTTCTTCAGATACAGCCTGGGCACTTTCTGCAAGTGTCTCTGTAGTAGCAGTGACTTCTTCGGAACTTGCAGACTGTTCTTCGGATATGGCAGCTACGGATGTAGCAATTCCGTCAACATTGTTCATCATATTGAGCATTTCGCTCATAGTCTGACCGGTTCGGCCAAGTTCATCAACAATATTTGCAAAAGTGTTGCCGGCAGTAGATACAGCTTCGCTGCTTTCTTCAATGGCATTCATGTTGGCATGAGATTTCTCGGACAGTGAAGAGATCTGACCTGTTATATCTGCAATAATCTTTTCAATCTCTTTAGTAGCTTCGCCGCTTTCAGAAGCAAGCTTGGCAATTTCAGAAGCTACAACAGCGAAACCTTTTCCTGCTTCACCTGCACGTGCAGCTTCGATAGAAGCGTTTAGAGACAGTAGATTGGTCTGATCTGAGATATTGGTGATCATTTCAACTATCTTGGTGATCTGCTGAGCAGATTCATCTACGCTGGTAACAACATCATTCATATCAGCCATAGAATCCTTGATATGAGACATATTGGATTCTACACTCTTCATGTCATTCTGACCGGTATCGGCAGTAGATACAAGAGAATCCATAACAGAGTTTGCAGCTTTACCTTTTTCTGTTAGTTCGCCTATAGCCTGAGCCAGCTCTGTAGCATTGGTTGCAAGTTCGGATACCGCCTGAGACATACCGTCCATGGTTTCTCTTATCTGACCCATTGAAACAGACTGTTCTTTAGCTTCGGAATTGAGCTTACTTGATGCTTCACGGCTTAATTCAGCCTGTTCGCCCAGCTCTTTAGATGTATTCTGTATCTGACTTATCGTATCTCGCATGGTAGATACATAGGCAGACATCTCATCTTGTATGAGACCTATCTCATCCCCCTTGCCTTTGGGAAGACTGACAGTGAAGTTACCACGTGATATCTCAACTATCTGACCTGCCAGATTCCTAACAGGTTTGGATATGATCTTGTTGATAGCGAACATTACAGCACCTGCTATCGCAAGGATAGTTACAACCATAAGTACATAGCAGATTGCTCTGAATTTATTAAAATCTGCCATAACATCATCTTCTGCAACAGATGAGAACAGGATCCAGTTAGTGCCTTCTACAGGCTTACAATATACATAATTATTGATGCCATATCTTTCAAGTGATATAACATCCGAGCTTCCTGACTCTGCATATGATAGGAGCTCCTGAAGGTAGGAGTCACCTGTATCAGAAACTTTTTGACCATTATAATCAGTATTGCTGTAATAGACTATATAATCACCTGTCAAAAGAGAAGAACGTCCTGTTTCAAGAGGTGTAAGAGAAGAAATTTCTTCTACCAGAGCATCGAGGTATACATCGATTGCAATAACGCCCTTCTTGCCGGATGCTGAGGTGAGTTCTCTGCTTATGGTAACGCACAAGCCGCCGACACCAGTATCTATATAAGGCTCACCGTCAAAAGGAGTCGTCTTGCCAAGACCGTCCTTGTACCAGCCTCTCTCTGTAGGATGCCAGGAAGAGTCGTGAGTTATAGTCGCATCACCAAATACATAGGTATCATCTTCGAAACCAACATATACGCCATATGCAGCATCATTCCAGACACCAACAGATGTAGCCAGATAATCTTGCATCTGATCAAGAGACTCAAAGTCTATGCTTTCAATACCTCTTGCATATGCGTTAAGAGCGCTGGTGATTGTAGTCATATCATTAGCTATCTTCCAGGCATTGGTAGATGTTTCGTCCTGAAGATCGGATTTTGCAAGCTTGGTTATAGTAAGCTGAGCCTGACTACTTAAAAAAAGAATTATAAACATGATTGCAATGGCTGTGATTGGTAATAGTACAAGCATTAGAGACTTGCTAACACTCTTTTTGAGCTTGGTCTTAGAAGTATCCTTCTTGATTTCTTCCGACATAATATACCTCCATAAAATAAGTATTGGGTAGAAGCATGATGTATATCGGAGAAAACATGATATAAATTAATACATTTTATTTGTTGATATTTTCAAGCGGAAGTGTTGAGTATTAAGATTAAAAAAGCGAACAATCTAAAGCTGGTCCGGCGTGCTGACCTATTCATATTTGATCAAATATGAATGAGTCAGCATACCAATCTTTTCTATCTATTCCTAAATAATGTCATCAGATAAATCGAATTATTTGGCGACGATAATACTGGAAAAGATGAAAGAGAACCAGAAAGACTGTTCGCTATTATATAACGATATATTAATATTATGATATCTACAGCTGTATCATCTAAGCTCTGAAAGAGTGTGATCGCCTTCGTTGTACTTCTTAACGATCTCATGGATCTTGGAAGTAGGGATCAGGATATTGCTTGTTGATGCATCGTGGTTGACGAAATCGATGATAGTAGCGATGTACTTACTCATATCTGCAACCAGATAATAAGGGCGTCTCATATACTCAGGGTTCTGATATGTGAGGTTGGTTGAGATGATGTAGTCGAACTCGCGTCTTTCATAAGCATCATCAAACTTGTCCATACCATCTGTAAAAAGACCAAATGTGCAGGCGATAAATACTCTCTTTGCGCCCATCTCTTTGAGCTGCTTACTTGTATCTATCATAGAAGCACCGGATGATATCATATCATCTACGATGATGACATCCTTGCCCTTGATATTGGAACCAAGGAACTCATGAGCTACGATTGGGTTGGTTCCGTTGACAACGTGAGCATAGTCACGACGCTTATAGAACATACCTGTATCTGCGCCCAGAACGTTGGCAAAATATACAGCTCTGTCAAGGGCACCTTCATCGGGGCTGATTACGATAAGGTGATCCTTGTCAACGATAAGATCATCGATATTAAAAAGAAGCTCCTTCATGAACTGATATGTAGCCATAAAGTTATCAAAACCATTAAGAGGAGCAGAGTTGGAAATTCTGGGATCATGAGCATCGAAAGTGATGAAGTTCTTGACACCCATATCTGCGAGCTCTTTGAACATAAGAGCTGCATCAAGCGACTCACGCTGAGTTCTTCTGTGCTGACGACCTACATACAGGAAAGGCATGATAACATTAAGTCGCTTAGCCTTGCCGTTGGCAGCAGCGATAACACGTTTAAGATCTTGATAATGATCATCAGGGGACTTGTAGTTGGTAAAACCATTCATCTTGTAAGGGCAGTTGTAGTTGACAACGTCCATGAGGATGAAGAGGTCATCACCTCTTATGGAATCGTTAAGAGAAGCCTTGGCTTCACCTGAAGCGAATCTGTCGAGTTTAGGAATGACTTTGTAGCTGTCCTGCACATATCCTTTGAAAGCAGGATCGCCTGCTGGAACCTTGTGCATATTGTTCCTGAAATCAACAAGATACTTATCTACCTTGTCTCCAAGTTCAAGAGCTGAGTCAAGGACTACAAGTTTTAGAGGTGCAACGGGGATCATAGTTTCGAGCTGCTGAAAATCTGGCATTTTTATTCTCCATTTCGAAAAATCATAGTTAGTTTTGAACCTTCCGTACTATGTTTTATCATTTAGGCAGTGGCACGTCAAGGCTATTCATGTTAAAATAGTCCTGTGTGCGCAGATGTTTAGTATTTCTGCGCATTGATAATGTATTGTTTTTTACTATATGTAGAGGATAATAGTAGTGTACTGACTCGTTCATATTTAATCAAATATGAATGAGCCAGCACACCAGGATTTAGAAATATAGTTATTAGTTATTGCTTTTTAATAGTGATATATGAGCTTTTTGAACAGATCCTATTATTAAGTGATTTTGTTATGTTTAATTCTAAGGATTTTTATGGAAAAAGATTTTAAAGGCCACTTTATAAGAGATGTAAGGCCCGGAAGTATAGCCGAAGAAGTCGGCATAGAACCGATGGACAGGCTTATAGCAATTAATGATCAGGAGATCAAGGATATTTTTGACTATCAGTATCTTACAGAAAATAGTGAAGTCAATGTCCTTATAGAAAAGCCTGATGGTGAACCCTGGCTTTTGGAGATTGAAAAGGATGATGACGAAGACCTTGGCATAATCTTTGACAACGGTCTTATGGATGATTACAAGTCATGCCATAACAAGTGCATATTCTGCTTTATAGATCAGATGCCTAAAGGCATGAGAGAGACTCTATATTTTAAGGATGATGATTCAAGACTGTCATTTCTTCAAGGTAACTATGTAACACTTACCAATATGTCAGATGCAGATGTAGACAGGATCATAAGGTATCACTTATCACCTATTAACGTATCTATACAGACGACCAACCCTGAGCTTAGATGCAAAATGCTCAATAACCGCTTTGCTGGTATTGCTCTTGAGAAGTTCAAAAAGCTATGTGATCCCCAGTACGGAATAGAGCTTAACGCTCAGATAGTTCTGTGTAAAGGAATCAATGACGGGGCAGAGCTTCATAGAAGCCTGTCAGATCTTTACAGTTATAGACCCAGTCTAAAGAGCGTATCTATCGTACCTGTAGGTCTTTCCAAGTTTCGTGAGGGTCTTTTTCCATTAGAGCCCTTTGGTATGGAGGAAGCAAGGAAAGTAGTAGAAGAGATCACCTATTGGCAGGAGAAGAGCTTTGAAGAGACAGGCGACCACTTTATACATGCATCTGATGAGTGGTTCATGATAGCAGGGCTTCCGATACCGCCGGCATCACTGTATGACGGCTATGGACAGCTTGAGAACGGCGTAGGAATGGTAAG
Source organism: Butyrivibrio sp. TB (assembly GCF_900110805.1). NCBI lineage: Bacteria > Bacillati > Bacillota > Clostridia > Lachnospirales > Lachnospiraceae > Butyrivibrio > Butyrivibrio sp. TB. The sequence goes on from NZ_FOER01000001.1 coordinate 165,925, forward strand.
ACTCCTTCTGGACGACTTCCACGAATCGCTGGATGCACTTAAGAAGGCAGCAGCAAGTGATCAAAAACTATTTGATTATTTGAAAAATTTTAAGTATACTTACACAGTTGTCTCAGGTAAGCTGATACATCCTTATATCGTAGATATGATGGATGAAGCGATGGCTTTTTGCAGTGGCCTTAAGGTTAACTGTGCTGAGATAATCAATCACTTCTTCGGTGAAGGCATCACAGTTACAGGCCTTCTCACAGGACAGGATATCATAGGTCAGCTTGAAGGCAGAGAACTTGGAGATAAGCTCCTTCTCCCGCAGAATATCCTTCGTGCCGGAGAGAACTATCTGCTGGATGATATCACAGTCCCTCAGATAGAAGAAAAACTTGGTATAGATATAGAGATAATCAGAAATGAAGGCGACGATCTAATAGACAGACTTTTCAGATTGTCAGAGAATGGCTTTAGATTGTAGTCATGGAGGAAATATAATGGCTAGAAAACAGATAGTAGCAGTAGTCGGAAGACCTAACGTAGGTAAGTCCACACTTTTTAATGCACTTGCCGGTAAGAGAATATCCATAGTAGAAGATACCCCTGGCGTAACACGTGACCGTATCTATCAGGACGTAGAGTGGCTTGGACGAGTATTCACTCTTATAGATACAGGCGGTATAGAGCCTGATTCCAAGGATGTGATCCTTGCTCAAATGCGTCAGCAGGCAGAGATTGCCATTGAGACAGCTGATGTTATCATCTTCCTGTGCGACCTTAAGCAGGGCGTTACAGATGCTGATGCTCAGGTTGCAGATATGCTCCGCAGAAGCGGCAAGCCTGTAGTTCTTACAGTTAATAAGGTTGACAGCTATAAGCGTGACAGCCTTGATGTATACGAGTTCTATAACCTCGGAATCGGTGATCCTGTGCCGATCTCTGCTGCCAACCAGCAGGGTATAGGTGATATGCTTGAAGAAGTTGTTAAGCATTTCCCGCAGGAGAAAGAGACTTCTGAAGAAGAGGACGATGACAATATCAAGGTTGCCATAATCGGTAAGCCCAATGTTGGTAAGTCCAGTATCATCAACAAGCTCATCGGTGAGAACAGACTCATCGTATCAGATGTTGCAGGTACCACAAGAGATGCTATCGATACAGAGATCACACACAACGGACAGAAGTATACCTTCATCGATACAGCCGGCATCAGACGTCATAATAAGATCAAAGAGCACCTGGAGCAGTACATGCTGGTTCGTACAGTCAGCGCTGTAGAGCGTGCAGATGTATGCGTAGTTGTTATAAATGCTGATGAAGGCGTAACAGAGCAGGATGCCAAGATCGCAGGTATCGCTCATGACAACGGTAAGGCAGTCATCATCGCTGTTAATAAGTGGGACCTTATAGAGAAGGACAATCACTCTGTCAATGACTTTACCAAGAAGGTTAGACAGACTCTGTCATTCATGCCATATGCAGAGATTCTCTTTATATCAGCTCAGACAGGTCAGAGACTTATAAAACTCTATGACATGATAGATGCAGTATATGCTAACCACTCAATGCGTGTAGCAACCGGTGTACTCAACGAGATCCTCATGCAGGCACTCGTAATGCAGCAGCCACCGTCAGACAAGGGACGAGTACTCAAAGTCTTCTATATGACTCAGGTTGCAGTTAAGCCGCCGACATTTGTAATCTTCGTTAATGAAAAGAAGCTCATGCACTTCTCATATACCCGTTATATCGAGAATCAGGTAAGAGCAGCTTTCGGCTTTGCCGGAACACCTCTTAAGTTCATCATCCGTGAGCGTAAAGGGGATAACTCTGTAAAGGGTAATCATAAATAACTTCATGTCACAAGCAAAGAAAGTGACTGATGGCTGAGATCCTGACAATGATAAAAGCACATCATGTATGTGCTGATATCAGCAGATTAAGATATAAAATACTCGTTCTATGGGAGACTTAAAATGAATATGGTAGTTCTCAGACTCATATGTCTAGTGATTGGATATGCATTTGGAATGATCCAGACAGCATATTTTTATGGGAAGATGAAAGGAATTGACATCAGAAAGCACGGAAGCGGTAATGCAGGTACGACCAATACACTCCGTGTCCTTGGCCCTAAGGCAGGATTTACAGTATTGTTCGGAGATATGCTTAAATGTGCTATAGCAGTATGGCTCGTGGGTTGGATCTTTGGATCCATGTATCCGGAACACATGTATTTATTAAAAATATATACAGCATTTGGAGCAATTCTGGGACATGATTTTCCTTTTTATATGAACTTTAAGGGAGGAAAAGGAATAGCTGCTACCTGCGGATTCGTTATCGCATTCCACTGGAGCTTTATACCGATGTTCCTTATCGTGTTCCTGGTACTTTTTAATATAACTCATTATGTATCACTTGGATCACTTGCTATCTATGTGGGTTTCATAGCTCTTCTTGTGATAGAAGGTCAGCTGGGACTCTTTGGATTTGCTGATATGGCCACACCTGACAAGATTGAGATGTATATCGTTGCCATAGTCATGGCTGTACTTGCATTCTACAGACATAGAAGCAATATTGTAAAGCTTATAAAAGGCGAAGAGAGAAAAACTTATATATTCAAAAAGAATAAAGTTGACTGATAATATGAAGAAGGGTCAAAAGATCGTATTTTATATGACTTTTGGCCTTTTTGCCTTATAACTGAACATTTGTATATGGAGACTAAAGTGGTTAAGTAGGAATTGGCTCTTTTAGTTACTAGTTTTACTTGCGACAGGAGGTTAAGTTTGAAAGTGTTCCACTTTCAAACCCAAATTGATGACGCGAGCTCCATCAATTTGAACCATTAGTCACTCGTTTCACTCGCGACATGAGGTTAAATTATGAAAAAAGAAAACATCGGAATCATAGGTGCAGGCAGCTGGGGAATAGCTCTTGCATATCTGCTTACTAATAATGGACACGACGTGACAGTGTGGACCAGAAGAAAAGAAGCTGCAGACCAGTTTCAAAAAGATCATGAAAATAAAGATAAGCTTCCGGGAGTAGTACTTCCGGATTCTGTATTATTTACATCAGATATAAAAGAAGCTGTTACCGGTAAGAACATTCTTGTTCTTGTAGTTCCATCAGCACACCTTAGAGATACTATGGAGCTTATGAAGCCCTATATCAGTAACGATCAGATAATCGTTAACTGCTCTAAAGGTATCGAAGAAAGCTCACTTCTTGTCATGAGCCAAGTCATTCACGACGTTCTTGGCAATGACTTCCCGAGAAAAAATATAACTGTTCTATCAGGGCCATCTCATGCAGAGGAAGTAGGTAAAGGAGTTCCTACAACTATCGTAGTAGGCGCTATCTCAGAAAGCGTAGCAGTAAGGCTTCAGAATGTCTTCATGAACGAAGTCTTTAGAGTATATATAAGTCCTGATATGAAGGGCATAGAAATAGGCGCAGCCTGCAAGAATGTCATCGCACTTGCAGCAGGTATAGCAGACGGCCTTGGCTATGGAGATAATACCAAGGCAGCTCTTATCACAAGAGGAATCACAGAAATCACAAGACTTGGCATCGCTGCTGGTGGTCATTTTGAAACCTTTGCAGGTCTATCCGGAATTGGTGACCTTATCGTTACATGCGCTTCAATGCACAGCCGTAACAGAAGAGCCGGAATCCTCATAGGTCAGGGCAAGACTATGCAGGAAGCCATGGATGAAGTACAGATGGTAGTAGAAGGCGTATACTCAGCAAAAGCTGCCCTTAAACTCTCTAAACTCTTTGACGTAGAGATGCCAATCGTAGAACAGGTATGCGAAGTTCTCTTTAATGACAAACCTGCCAAGGAAGCAGTAGCAGACCTTATGCTCAGGGACAAGAAGGTTGAGAGCCATAAGATTGAATTCCCTGAGGCTTGACCCGACATTCTCTTGACAAAAGAGTTTTTGACTTCTATACTTTAAACTAATAAACCGATGCGGAAGAGTAAGTAACCGATATGTGAGCATCCCAGCTAGTCGCAGATGGTGAGAGTGCGATATGCAGCATAACGGCGAATGGACTTCCAAGGGCAAACAGAAAGAGTGTAAACTCAAGTATGGGCGACGGGGCAGACTCCCCGTGATCAAAGGTCAGCATATGTTAGTATGCGTTAAGTGGGCGTCGTAGACGTCAAGCAGGGTGGCACCGCAGATGATTATTTTATCTGTCCCGGCATTTTAAACAATGCATGGGGCAGATTTTTTGTTTATTGGGAATCTGCTCCGAGACACAGATCTATAAGGAGGATCAAAATGAAAAAAACACAGATTACCAAGAAACTTATGTCACTGGGAATGGCAGCAGCTATGGTTTTTGCCCTCGTAGGCTGCCAAAAATCAGGCACCCAAAATGCAGGCTCTGACACACAGGCAGGCGACGGTACTAAAGAGTACACCATCGGTATCTGCAATTATGTAGACGATGCATCTCTTAATCAGATCGTAGACAATATTCAGAGTGAACTTGATGTTATTGCAGAAAGGGAAGGCGTTAAGTTCAACATCAAATACGACAATGCTAACGCTGATGCCAACGTACTAAGTCAGATCATTGCCAACTTCCAGGCTGATAATGTAGATCTTATGATAGGCGTTACAACACCTGTTGCAATGGCTATGCAGGGCGCTACTGAGGGACAGGATATCCCGGTTGTATTCTCAGCTGTATCAGATCCGGTATCCGCAGGTCTTGTAGCATCTTTAGATGCTCCAGGAAGTAATATAACAGGAACATCTGATCTGCTTAATACAGAAGCTATCATGAACATGATCCTTGCGGCAAATCCTGATATTTCCAAGGTTGGCCTTCTCTATGATGCAGGTCAGGATGCATCCACAACAGCAATAAATGATGCCAAGACATTCCTTGAAGCTAAGGGTATTGAGATCATAGAGCAGACAGGAACCAATGTTGAAGAGGTTACTCTTGCAGCTAATGCTCTTGTATCTGAAGGCGCAGAGGCCGTATTCACACCTACAGACAACACCATTATGACAGCAGAGCTCTCTATCTATGAGATCTTCCGCGAGGCAGGTATCCCTCACTACTGCGGAGCCGATTCCTTTGCCCTTAATGGAGCATTCCTTGGATTTGGCGTTAACTATGCTAACCTTGGCATAGAGACAGCTGATATGGCAGCAGATATTCTTCTCAAGCAGCAGGATCCTGCAAGTATTCCTGTTAAGACCTTTGATAACGGTATCGTAACTCTTAACGAAGATATGATGGATGTTATGGGCATGACTCTGGATGATGCCAAGGAAGCCTTTGGAGAGTATGCTTCTTCTATACAGACTATCAAGACTGCTGAGAACTTTGAATGATCATACTAAGGTTAAAGGGAGTTTAAAGATATTACTTCCCCGAATTGGCGCTGCGAGCTACGCCTATTTGGAACATAATAACTAATCCACTCGCGACATGAGGTTAATATGACATCTCTTATTCAAACTGCTGTTGAGCTGGGACTTATCAGCTCCCTCACAGTATTATCTTTATATCTAAGCTATACTATGCTGAATGTGTGCGACCTGTCTACAGACGGCGCATTCACATTGGGCGCTGCAGTGGGAGCAGTGGTAACACTGTCAGGCCATCCTTTTCTGGCCCTCCCGGCAGCTATGCTGACAGGCATGCTGTCCGGATTTGTGACAGCTATTTTACAGACCAAGATGGGTGTGGACAGCCTGCTGGCTGGTATTACTGTTAATACAGGTTTGTATTCAATTAATATAGCTGTTATGGGCAAATCATCACTGCTTAATCTAAACAGTGCAGATAGCATTTTTTCTTTTGTTTCAAGCCTTACAGAAGGGAGTGTGCTGGATCCTTATGCCAAGCTTATAGCTATAACCCTTATAGTCCTTGTTGTTATGATCTGCATCGTGGCATTTCTTAGGACAAGGCTGGGACTTGCACTTCGTGCTACCGGAGATAATCCGGATATGGTCAGATCTTCATCCATCAATACAGTGGCTATCACCATCACAGGTCTGTGCCTGTCTAACTGCCTGACAGCCCTTTCAGGATGCCTTTTGGCTCAGTACAACAAGTCTGCCAATATAGACATCGGAACAGGTATGCTCACAATAGCACTTGCATCCCTACTTATCGGCAGACTCTTTTTCCGCAATAAAGGTGTAGGTTATGGCGTTGTTGGTGCCGTGATCGGAGCAATATTTTTTAGACTTGTCTATACCATGGCTTTAAGGCTCAATATGCCGGCCTTTATGCTGAAGCTTGTATCCTCCGTAATTGTCATCCTGGCAATAAGCGGACCTTACTTCCTGGGTAAGATGAGGAAGAAAGGAGCGGCACATGCTTAAACTACAGTCTGTTAACAAGACCTTTGGAAAGGGCACTGTCAATGAGAAAAAGGCCCTTGGCAATATTAATCTTGAAGTGAAAAAAGGTGACTTTATCAGTATCATCGGCTCCAACGGAGCTGGTAAGTCCACCCTTTTAAATGCTATAAGCGGTGTGTTCGGCGTAGATAGCGGCAGTATCATCTTGGACGGCACTGATATAACCAGAATGTCTGAGCACAAAAGGGCAGAGGTGATAGGAAGACTTTTTCAGGATCCCATGAAAGGCTCGGCGCCGTCCATGAGCATCGAGGATAACCTCTACCTGGCATCAGGTAAAAGAGGGTGGTTCTCCCACATGACAAGTCGTGACAGAAAGGAGTTCAGAGAAAGACTCTCGCTTCTTGGAATGGGATTAGAAGACAGGATGAAGCATCCGGTAGGTCTTTTGTCAGGAGGACAGAGACAGGCTCTGACTCTTCTTATGGCAACCTATAATGTGCCAAAACTCCTCCTTCTGGATGAGCATACGGCGGCGCTTGACCCTGCTACTGCCCAGAAGGTTCTTGATATAACCAAAGATGTAATAGAGAAGAACAACATTACCTGCCTTATGATAACTCACAATATGCAGTCAGCACTTGAACTGGGAAACCGTACTATCATGATGAATGATGGTGAGATCATCTATGATGTAGAGGGTGATAAGAGAGCATCAACCACAGTAGAAGACCTGCTCCAGCTCTTTAAAGACAAAGCTGGAGAGAAACTTACCAACGACAGAATGCTGCTTAGCGATGTATAATATGACGCAAGGGTCAAAAGTGGCAAAGAAGCTTTTGACATCTACCTCATAATATATCTGACTAATCAGGAGGCACAAAAATATCATGTTTTATATACCAACAAGAGTTTTTACAGGTAAGGATGCACTTACTAATAATAAGGAATATCTGACAAGGCTTGGACATAAGGCTTTGATCGTAACAGGCAAGGGATCTGCCAAGAAAAACGGATCATATAATGATGTAATAGATATACTAAAAGAATCAAAAATAGAGTATTCTGTATATGAAGGCATTAATGAAAATCCTACTGTAGAGAGCATCATGGATGCAAGAGACTATGGCGTTTTAGAAGCTTGCGACTTTGTAATAGGTATAGGCGGAGGCTCAGCTCTTGATGCATCCAAGGCTATATCACTTATGATGTATCATAAAGATAGCAGCTGGGAATACCTGTACGATAGTTCTGTTTCTTCTGATATGCTGCCTGTTGCAGCGATACCTACAACCTGTGGTACAGGATCTGAAGTTACAGGTGTATCCGTGCTTACAAGACTTGACCTAAAGACCAAGAAGTCAAGTGTACATAAACTGTATCCGACAGTAGCTTTTGTAGACGGCAAATATCTAAAGACCGCACCATCATCTATTATCTGTAATACAGCTATGGACTCTCTTGCACATATGATAGAAGGACTTGTCCATAAAAAAGCTACAGATTATACCAGAATGTGCGCATCTTCAGGACTTGAGCTGTGGCGCAGCGTCAAAGATGTGATAAGCGGCGACAGACAGGCTACAGATGAAGATCTTCAGAATCTTATGGATGCCTCTACTATGGCCGGAATGACTATAGCTCAGACAGGTACGACTATCCCTCACGCTCTTAGCTATCCTATCACAATAGGACTTAATATTCCTCATGGTAAGAGCGTCAGCTACTTCCAGGCAGAGTTCCTTAAAGCTATGGATAAGGCTGACAGAGACTGGATCTTGAGAAAAGCTGGTCTAAAAGACCCTGACGAACTTGATGAACTTTTTAAAAAGGCATGTAATCCGGAAGAGATACCTCTTAAATATAGAGAGATAGCTTATGAAGAGCTATGCTCTAATAAGGCTAAGCTTTCATCTGTGCCATTTAAGATTGATGATAACGTACTTAGAAAGATTGCCGGAATATAAAACAGTGCAATAAGTCATGCTTTATATCTATGGTTTTAGTATATTCGCAGGATTGTAAGTCGAACATGAGGTGACAAGTTTGTTGTTATAAAAAGGGGGCTGCATATGAGAAGTATTGAGATCACAGATAGTCAGATGCTACTTGGAAGTGATGGCGAGATAGTAAATCCCGGCTGGGCCAGAAGCCTTGTCTGGCAGTACAAAAGGGATATGATACGTGCGCCAAAGTATAGGATCAAGGAGTGGGACTATTATATTGTAATCCATGATTCTATTGGCGGCGGAGATGAGAGCTTTGCTGCAGCATTCACTATATCAGATGATGGCTATATAGGTCTTCAGTCAGTATCGCTCCTTCATCTTGGATCTGGCAATCCTTCTGAGCATACCCAGACAGTCCTTAACCTTTTTCCTATGGGCAGGATGCATATGCCGGAGTCTTCTGCAGCCGGCAATTCACACTTTAAAAATGACAGACTACGCCTTTTGTATCAAAAAGATGAAAATGAAAGACATATAAAATGCGCTTTCAAAGACTTTAACGATGGCAAATTGCTAAAGGCAGATATAAAACTTGAAGATCCCGGGATGCAGAGTATGGTAATAGCAACTCCCTGGGATGAAAAGCACGCCTTTTATTACAACCAGAAGATAAATTGTATGAAGGCATCAGGCACTATTACCTTTGATGGTAGAACATATACTTTTGATAGAGATAGGGACTATGCAACCCTTGACTGGGGAAGAGGTGTCTGGACCTATGACAATACCTGGTACTGGGGCAATGGTAATGCCAGGATAGACGGTCACGATTTCGGTTTCAATATAGGATATGGTTTTGGCAACACCTCTGCAGCAACAGAGAATGTCATCATCTATGATGGCATAGTACATAAGCTTGATGATATTAATATAGAAATCCCCGGTGATGTGAGCCTGTATGATATGGACAGCCCCAAATATATGGACAAGTGGAAGATCACATCATCCGATAACAGGTTCAATATGACCTTTAGTCCTGTCCTTGACAGAGCAGCCAAGCTTGACTACAAGCTGATAGTATCCGATCAGCATCAGGTTTTTGGCCGCATGAGCGGAGTGGCAGTACTAGACGACGGCACAACTATTAAGATTCAGGATATGCTGTGCTTTATAGAAAAAGTACATAATAAGTATTGAAAATACGGAACGTTTCACTTGAACTCACCAGTGAGACGTTCCGTATAATATTAATTGAGCTATAAGGCTTCAGATGAGCCCGTAATGTTTAAGTCCGTTGTAGATTCCGTCTTCACGGATATCTGTTGTGACATATTCTGCGATAGCCTTGATGCGCTCATCTCCGTTACCCATGCAGATTGAGTGCTTTGCAAGCCTGAACATATCCATATCATTCATGCTATCGCCAACTACGTATACATCGTCAAGATCGATATTCTCAAGCTCCATAAGCTCTTTAATACCGGTTCCTTTAGAGTAGCCCTCTGGGATTGCCTCTATGATGACACCGTTGTGATTGATGAAGTCAAAATCAGGAAGAAGTGCCATGACTTTATCGAAGTCAGTTCGCTCACTTATGTCAGCACTGAACTTGTTGAGCCTTGTTCCTTTTTTGATTTCAGTAGTAGGCTTTGCAATGGGCCCTAGTCTTTCTTTTAATATCTCTACATAGGGATCGCCGACTTCATCGAAATCTTCTACGTTGAAGAAGTGATTCTCAGGCCCTTCAAAGACTACAGGCATGTGGTTGTCTGACAGAACCTTGAGTGCGCGAGTAATCTGTTCATCTGTCATTAGCTTTTCGTAGATAACTTTCCCATTTTTCTCAATATGAGTGCCACATCCTGCGACTATGCCTTCAAATCCAAGATTAAGGAGACTCTTTTCAATGATATTGGAGCGGGCTCTGCCTGTGTTGATGTAGGCTGCATGCCCATTGTCTTTAAGAAGCTTTATGGCCTCTTTGGTGCTCTCCGGTATAAACTGATGGAAGTCCCAAAGGGTACCATCTATGTCAAAAAATACGTATTTTTTCATAAATCCTAATCAACTCTCTTGAAAATGGAACATTTTCAAACTCAATGTTCTTAATTCTAAAAGACATATGTTGCTTTGTCAAATTACAAGTGCGAAGTTTAAATTACTAAATCTTCACCAATCTATGCAATCGCACTGAAAAGCACAAGTTATACAAATTGGAAATCTTCACTATCTATTGGGCATCTTAAATAAATCTTAAACATTTCCCTACTTGGAAGTTAAAGATTAGAGTTCTACAATGTACAATGTAACAAGATAGTTTTCGTGTTACAACCTTTTTATCCTTACCAGGACAAAATGTTTTGATCAAAACAAGAGGGGAGAAATGGGAGGTACCCGGAAGAGGTTCCGGACACTTTCTGACAATATCATGAGTAAAGTACTAATATGTGACGATGAACCTGATATAGTAGCAGCTATCAGCATCTATTTAGAGAGCGAAGGTCTTGAAGTTATTACAGCATCTAATGGAAAAGAAGCTCTTGATATCATGAAAGGCGAAGCTGGCCAGGATGTAAGCCTCCTTCTACTTGATATCATGATGCCGGTCATGGACGGTATCACAGCTATGGCCGCTATACGTAAGATTTCTAATGTGCCGATAATACTTCTTACAGCTAAGAGCGAAGATACTGACAAGATCATGGGACTTAACATAGGAGCTGACGATTATGTAACCAAGCCCTTTAATCCTGTTGAGCTTATAGCAAGAGTTAAGTCTATGCTAAGACGCTACACACAACTTGGCTGCATGGCAGATGTTAAAGAAGCAAGAGATGATTCCAAAATCGTTATAGGCGGGATAGAGCTTGATGATAAGGCCAAGGAAGTACTCCTTGACGGTGATGTTGTTAATCTTACGCCTATCGAATTTGAGATCCTTAAGCTTCTTATGCAGCATCCTAATGAAGTTCTGTCTCCTAAGAAGATATATGAAGTTGTATGGCATGATCAGGCTATAGGAGCAGAGAGCTGCGTTGCGGTTCACATCCGCCATATCAGGGAGAAAATCGAGTACGACAGTGCCAATCCCAGATTTTTAAAAGCTGTCTGGGGGCATGGATACAAAATAGAAGTATGAATAATATCTTTAATGAATAATACCTTTATGAGGGAGGTAATTAAGATGAGTAAAGTTTATAAGAGGTCTTCGCACCTGTTATATACAATAGGTATATGTGTTTTTTCAATGATCATGATTTCAAGCATTGTCATACTTAACGCTTTGGATGACTGCGGACTTATGTATACTTCAGGAACTTCTCTAAAGAAACTCCTTATGGATCAGGCAGCATATGATTATTCTATATGGGCCCTTTCTGATAAGGACGGCGATTATAATGAAGAGTTCATGAATGAAAAGGGCTGTAATATCGGAATCATAGAGACCGATAATGGCAATCTGGGGGATCTTGATCTTAATGACAGCAGCACTTATATTTACAGGAATTTTGATCAGGAACTTCCTGCCCAGTATTACATGACCAATGTATATACTTCTGATGACAGCGAGTTTTACCTTTCAGAAAAACTATATGACTTTTTGTTTGTAAATGGCAATGAAGTTTACAATTATGATATAGAAGAATATCAGCCAAAAGATATAAAGGGTATCGGCTATGATATGGTCGGTCAGAAGGCATATGTGTGGGACGGAGAGAATTTCATAGAACTTAATGATACCTCTTATAATTATAAGGCATCAGATGAAGGCGGCACTTACAATACTACCAATATCTATGACCGCATCTGGGCAAGCCAGGTACCGGAAGACTCCAACCAGCATTCATTTACAGCTGCAGCTGATGATAAAAATCAGACATCGCAAGAGGATGACTCTTCAAAAGAAAAAAAAGAAACTAATGTCGTTATTGAAGATGAAAAGATTGCAAATGAAGAAAATTCAAATGAAGAAAATTCAAATGAAGAAAAAGACAATTTGCTTCAAAGTGAAGAAATAAAAGATGAAGAAGAAAAGATGCTGCCTGCAGAGTCCATCATTACAACATCCGGTGATGCTAAAATACTCTACATTGATGACAAGGCATATCCTGCACTTGGAGATGATAACAGCGGATATATTCTTGAACTCTACGGCACTGAATCTTCCGGAGCATTGTCACTTTCCAATGTAGCTGACTTATCAGATCTTCATGATCAGCTTGGAAGTGAAGATTTAAGCGTATGTACTCTTGATACAGTCTCATCTGTAATGGAATATACTATGGATTCTTCATACAAGCAGTATATAGTGATCACGTTCCCAAGACCGGATCAGTCTCGTGACAGCTTCTTCGTACAGGCACAAAGATATCTTGGGATCATACCAGTCCTTCATGTTGCACTTCCTCTGCTTATGGTTATCTCTGGTATACTGGTACTGATATTATCTATACTGTTAGTAATAAGAGCCGGCAACTATGATGATCACGGAAGATTATCCACAGATATTCTGGCGGATTTTCCGATTGAGGTTACATTTGTAATCTTTGGCTGTGTTGAAAGCCTTGCAATTGCTGTGATTCATTATTCAGCAGGCTATGATTATAATACCAGTCAGTACGGCCTTGTGGTTATAGGAATAGGCCTGCTTATAGGAATCTATGCAGGAATATTGTGGGCTGAAAGCATCATTATCAATTTCAAGAGAAAACAGCTATTTCGTAATACACTGTGCTATAAAATGCTAAGAGCAATGGCAAGACCATTAAGACGTGGCATAGATTCTATTAAGACAGTTCTTGCTTCTATCAAGTGGGGATACAGAATAGCAGGTATGTGCCTTGTTATTGCTTTCGTAGAATACATGTCTATCGCTGTAATAGATGATAAGGAATCCCTGATGCTATTCTGGCTTTTGGAAAAAGTAGTTCTTGCAGCTATAATCATCAAGGTTCTAAAACAGTATGCTAAAGTCAAGAAGGCAGCAGTTGATATGGCAGACGGCAACATGGACGTTAGAGTTGATACTACTAAGATGTTCATAGACCTCGAAGAACATGGTCAGGCTCTTAATAAGATAGTAAGCGGTCTTAATACAGCAGTTAATGAGCGCATGAAAAGTGAGAGGATGAAGACAGAACTTATTACTAACGTATCTCATGATATCAAGACCCCTCTTACCTCTGTTATCAATTATGTAGATCTGTTGCAAAAAGAAAACTTTGATAATGAGACAGCCAGATCCTATCTTGAAGTTCTTGACAGGCAGGCCAAGAGACTTAAAAAGCTAATAGAAGACCTTATCGAAGCTTCCAAGGCAGCATCCGGTAGTATTAAGTTCAATATGGAGACTGTTAATGCCAGAATGATCCTGAATCAGTCTGTGGGCGAATTTGACGACCGCCTGACAGCAGGCAATATCACAGTTGTAACAGATGTTCCTGACAAAGATGTGTATGTAAGAGCTGATAACAGATACCTTTTCAGAGTCCTTGACAATCTTATGAGTAATATAGTCAAGTATTCTCAGGAAGGTACAAGAGCTTATATCGAACTTAATGAAGATAATGGCATGGTCAGGTATACCTTCAAGAATATCTCAAGAGACAAGCTTGGAATATCCGCTGACGAACTTATGGAGCGATTTGTAAGAGGCGATATGTCAAGAAATACAGAAGGCAACGGCCTTGGACTTTCTATAGCAAGATCACTTACAGAGTCCATGGGAGGCAAGATGGAACTGACCGTTGACGGAGACCTCTTCAAAGTGGATGTGACATTCCCCGAAGTAGTTAAGGAGAGCGTTGCATAGCCGCCCCCCTGAGGTGGAAGTTAGAGTTAATTATCAAAGCGCAAGTACAAACTCATCGTCCTTGGTGCAGGGACGCCACGTTTCGTCTCCTTCAGAGTTTGGATTGCCTGTCTTCATGAAGTTTGTCCAATAGCCTATCATTTTATCAGAAAGATCATGATCGGCTTTAGTAAATGGCCTCCAGCAGCGGTCCAGCGTCCCGAACATGTACCACAGCTCACTTGAATGGAAGGCGCCTGCATCATCCCCCGGAAGATCATGTGCGAAGTAGTAGACATAGGCCGGCTTTCTGCCAAGCTCCTCAAGCTTTTTGGACATAGATATACATCCGGTATATACAGGAGAGAATGTGCCGCTACTTAGCATATCATCTGTAACAGTTATGTCATTTTTGGTAGATCCAAGTAGATAGGGGATATCTTTGATATGACCTTTTTCTATAAGGCTGTCATAACCGTCTGTAAGAAGATGCTGATCGATAACAGGGGCAAGGAACAGTCCCTTGGCGATAGGGAACACCCTGCCCATGAAAGGTCCAAGAAGTGACAGGATCTTATCAGCGTCCATAGCCCTTAACTCTTCTAAAGTTGATATACCTGCAACTTCCATGAATATCTCACCGTATTGCTCCTGCTCTGACAAAGGCATATCTCTTGATAATCCGCCCTTATAACCGCCACCTGACTGCATGATGGCTTTGGCAATTATACCATCTGTTAATGGAGATGATATAAGAGTCTGAACGCTCATGGCTCCAGCACTCTGGCCGAAGACTGTGATATTATCAGGATCACCTCCGAAGCATTCGATATTGTCATATACCCATCTAAGAGCAGCTATCTGATCCAGTATGCCGTAATTACCTGAAGTATGATCAGGACTTTCTTTGGTAAGAAGAGGATGAGCAAGGAATCCGAAGATATTGCATCTGTATTCGACGCTTACAAGTATTACGCCCTTTTTACAGTAGGCTTCCCCGTCAAATTCTTTCTCAGTAGCATAACCTGATAGGAAAGCGCCACCATGTATCCAGAATGCTACAGGGAGCTTTTTATCTTTTACATCATTGGGAACCCAGATATTAAGGTATAGACAGTCTTCACTCTGAGCGCGTATCCATTCCTTATCACTATAGAACTCCGGCCCGTATAGAGGATCATTTATGCTAAGTTCCTGCATACAGGCATCATTGAATCTACTTGCTTCAAACACTCCATCCCATGCATCCAAAGGTTCCGGAGCCTTAAAGCGCAGCTCTCTAACAGGAGGCTTAGCATAAGGCACTCCCATATAAATAGTATAGTTTCCTTTATCTACACCGGATATTTTACCTTTTTTGGTTTCTATTATAGTATTCATGTCAGTTTAACCTCTGCTGTTTGGTTATGTTTTTTTGATACAATGCAGTCGCTGCAGGCTTTATAGCAGCCCGCAGCGACAAAAGGAAGGAAAATGATTCTTTAGTTATTAAATCTGTCGAGAGCGGACTGCTTTAATTCTACGACTCTTTCAAGGTTCATGCTCTTTACAGTTTCGATGAATTCATCATATTCATCAAGGCTTTTAGAACCTGTTACGAAGGAAAGGAGATTCTCCTGAATATAAGTACTAAGATCTGAGAATATATCAGAGTACTCGGAAGTCTCTTCAAGATTCAGGGATGCATATGACGGATAGTATGTAGCCTCGTGATCGAAGTCATCCCACACATAGCACATATTAAAGTCTTCTTCAGATACGAACTGAAGCTCTCTCTCCCAGTCATAGGATACACCCGGCCATGAAGGAACATAAGTATAAAGGCGCATTGCTTCATCGTATGAAAGACCATCTGCGTTATTAGAGATCACATCAGTGTATACAGGCTTTCCATCAACCATGTTGAAGGTCTCACCTTCTTTACCATAGTTAGCAAAAAGAGCTCCTTCTTCTGTGTACATATAGTCGATCCACTTGAGGATAAGTTCCGGATTCTTGCAGTCAGCTGAGATAACCCATGAGTTAGTAGTATCAGGAACTACATATCCGGCCTTTAATTCATCGCCTCTGTTCTCAACAGGATACTTAATAGCTGAGAAGGAAGCATTGTCATCATTCATGGAAGGAAGGAACAGGGCAGAAGGCATGGTATACATAGTGCAGGTAACGCCTGTGCTGTTGTTGGCCATAAGAACTGAGTTGCCCCAGAAATTGGTCTCTGATGCAAAGTCAGGATCAAGAAGACCCTCTTCGTACCATCTGTTCAAAAGTGTAAGGAACTGGCGGACTTTCTCAGGTTCATCCAGAAGGGCCTGTTTAACCTTGCCGTCTTCCTGATAGAAATCTGTGATATTGTAAACTCCCATGCCATATCCAAGGTTCCAAAGCCATGTAGGAACTGTGCTAAGAGGGGCAGCAGCGCCGTACTTGTCTTTGAAAGTTTTAAGCATGTTCTCCCAGTCTTCATAGGTTTCAGGCGTATCAAGACCGCACTCGTCAAGCCAGTCCTGACGTACTACATAACCGAAGAATGAAGGCTGTGACGTCTGAAGCACAGAATAGATCTGAACGTAGCGGCCCTCATCTGTGACAGCGGCTTTCTGCACATTTTCACTTGCGCTTTCCAAAGCTGCAAGATAGTGAGGAGCATACTTGGGAAGAAGATCAGTAAGATCTAGGAAATATCCATCATCTACTGCTGCATCAAGGCCATCTTTGTATACGATGTTACCCGTCTGTGAGTAGTACATAAGATCCGGAAGCTCTCCTGATGTAAAAAGAAGATTGAACTGCTCCGATTCTGTCTGGGCAGCAGGAACCTGCCATTCTATATGTACATTGGTACGCTCTTCAAGCTCCTGAAAAAATGGATTGTTGTTGTAATCACCGCCGTTTTTGGCCATTGCTGTTGGATCATTGGGCATAAATACGGTAATAGTTTCTTTTTCATCTGTAAGTGGAAGCTTAAACTCAGAATTCACATCTACAACTTCGCTGCCTGATCCTGATCCGGATCCCCCATTATCTGATCCGTCGGTAGATCCGCATCCTGCAAGAGCAGTTGTTGTCATGATAAGTGATAATAAAAGTGCGATTCTCCTTTTTTTCATATATAACCCTCCTAAAATCCTCTTATATAGTGTTGCACCGCTTGTCGACTTGCTGAGCTTAGTATAATTTTTGGCCTAACGTCCGGACAAGGGCTAGTTTTTTTAGGCGGGGATATTTTTGAGAAATCCAGCACCCAAAAATTGATCTAAGGTCTCAGTTATTGATTTATGAGCTGTTTCTTTTTTACTATATCTAAGCCATATGATACAATGACTTGGCAAGTTTTGATATCAATTTTTTATATTTGTATTTAGGGGATAGTTGCAATATGAAAAAAAGAGAAAGTA
The DNA here is from genome assembly GCF_900110805.1 of Butyrivibrio sp. TB. NCBI lineage: Bacteria > Bacillati > Bacillota > Clostridia > Lachnospirales > Lachnospiraceae > Butyrivibrio > Butyrivibrio sp. TB. The sequence continues at coordinate 183,404 of NZ_FOER01000001.1, forward strand.
TTTTTGGGGGTAGTATCTTTAGGTCTATAATGTGCTCGTATCTGGTCATCTGCGGTATCATCCTGGTTGGATCCATGGCGGTGCATTTCTATAATTACAAGGTAATAAGTGACAATATAGAGTCGATTGCAAAACAGAGGACACAGATAACTGCGGTAAGTATTGATAAGGAGTTTGCGCAGCTTATCACGAGTCTTCGAAATATTGCTTCTGACAGAGAACTTGTAAGGTCACTTGATATGTCGCAAAAGGAGCTGGGAGCTGACATCCATGAACTGGCGCAGCTTCGCCAGTTACTGCTTGATAATATGCACAGGAGCACTATCAAAGAGGCTTTTATCTATTATAATGACACAGATTCCATAATTACAGAGACAACAAGGCTTTGGAATTCGCAGGTTATAGACTCCTACATCAGTAGTCTTGGAATGACAACTGATGAGTTTGATAAGATCATGGATTTTCCCGGGATCACCGGAGGGTCAATTTTTGCAGACGGCAGAATCTGGGTCATGTTCAATGTCTATGATGATCATTACAAGAAAAAAGCTGTAATAGGCTTTGAATGTCTTGTAAGCGAGATCGTGCCCTATGAAGCGGACGGATCGGTTACGGCTTTGTATGACGGCGATGGCTCTGTATATGTTACGGACTGTGCGGGAGCGAATCTCTCAGAAGATACCGGGGAACTTACGGAAGATGTTCTGGAAAAAGATGGATACTACTACGTAGGAACGCAGCTTTCAACGATGCCATGGCGCGTCTTTGTAGGAGAGCAGAAGAACAGCCTTTACAGATCGATAACAATATTCTGGATCATATTAGAGATAGAGATCATCGGCGCTGTGCTGATCATGATATATATGTCAGCCAAATCTGCTACAAGACTGTGGAAACCTTTGCAGGAACTACTGGATGTAATTCAGGAAAAAGATGATGCAGGTTTCATGAAGACTTTCAGAGAGGTCAATAATAAGGTTTCTAAGATCATGACTGAGAATTCCCTGATGCAAAGGAATGTATCTAAACTAAAGCCTTATATGGATGAAAACCGTATCAGAAGAATATTAGATGGCGATATAACCTCTGAGGAAGCTGCCATCAAAGTGTTCAGCGAATACATAGGGCTTAAAGAGGGCGGATATTGGTCTATGGTACTTGTCAGGCCACAGAAAGACAAGAAAGGAGCTCTTTTAAAAGAAAAAGGAGCTCTATCTGTAGAGTCTGCGGACAAAGATATTATGTCTTTTACACTAAAGAATATAATAGATGAACTGACTGGTTCAGATGAATGCAGAGTCTATAAATATGGTAATGATTATATCGTATTCACGCCTTTGCCAGGTAACGAAATTCCGGATAGGGAAGATAAAATTAATTTTGAGAAAAAACTTGAAAGAATGCGCAGTTTTTATGATCAGACTATGGGAGAGCCGATATATATACTCCTTGGTGAAATATATAACAGTTTTAAAAACGTGCGTGAGATCTATCTTAATATAAGGAGCGAGCTTGATTACAGGATATTCTGGAGAGATGCCGGAAGTTCCCAGAGCATCTGGGTTATGGAGACAGATACCAGCCCCTCTGAAATGGTGGATTTCAATGAGTATTCTGATACTGTGCGTATGATGATGAACTATATCGAAGCAGGTAACTTCAAGCAGGCTTATCAGATGATGGATACCTACATAAGCCAGACGTTCCCTCACAATAGACGCTATCTCAAGCAGAATATCTATCGTATGTACGGACTTGCTGCAAGTCTTACCATGTCCATCTCATCAAGAATGGGCAAGGCGGATGCAGATTTTCTGGAATCGCTAAACTATGAAGAAAGACTTATGACAGTAACCAGCATGGAAGAACTCCGCGAGATCAGTAAGTCCATCTTCTCATCCATAATTGACTATATGGAATCTCAGGAAAAAGAGAGTATGCCTGCCTGGATGGATGACGTACAAGTCTACATCCAAGAGCATTACATAGATCAAGGCTTGTCTGTATCCGGAATCGCAGATGAATACGGCTTTACGGTATCGCATCTGTCTAGAACCTTCAAGAGTGTTATAGGTATAGGCCTTTTGGAATATATCCAGAAACTCAGAGTAGACAAGGCCAAAGAGCTCTTAGAAGAGGGCGCATCAGTTAATGACGCTGCTGTAGGCTCAGGATATCTTGATGCCAAAGCCCTAACCAGAGCCTTCAAAAAGTACGAGGGAACCACCCCCGGCTCTTATCGCGACAGCAAAAAACAGTAAAACACACCTGCAAAACATGCACCATCCATGGCTCCTGTGCCTGCCCAGCAAGCATAGGAGCCATGGATGGTGCATAGCATATGTCTAAAAGTAAGCCTTGATATCAAAAATTGTCCCTTCTTCAAAAGCAAATTCCGCATCTCAAAATCAAAAGCTGGTTCTGTTTTTAGAACGATATTTGACTTATTGTAGAGTCACCAGCTGAAACTTCTCGATTTTGTGGGAGAACGTATAGTACAAAACAGCGTAGGATTATCATTTTAGGGAGGGTTACAATGGCAAAAGAAAAGAAATTCACAAAAGAAGCAGTAGCAAAAGATATGAAACGAAACTGGAAGCGGTATCTTCTGGCGCTTCCGCTGATCATGTACTATGTTATATTTGCTTACCTGCCAATGTCAGGTATTCTAATGGCATTCTCAGACTATAAGCCCAAGTTTGGTATCTTCGGAAGTCTTTTTAAAAGGTTTGTGGGATTTAAGAACTTTACTGAGTTCTTCGGATCTTTTTATTTCTGGAGACTGATCAGAAATACCATACTGCTTAATGGCTGGAGTCTTCTGATAGGCTTTCCGTTAACTATTATCCTGGCACTTCTTATCAATGATATTGCTAATAAACATTTTAGGAAGACAGTTCAGACCTTAAGCTACATGCCATATTTCATCTCAATGGTCGTTGTATGTGGTATAGTAGTTGACTTTTGCAAGACAACAGGTGTTCTTGGAACATTGATGACAGCAATTACAGGTAAATCTCAGAACCTCCTTGGCGTAGCATCTTATTGGAGGACGATCTATATATCATCAGATCTGTGGCAGGGACTTGGCTTTGGAACTATTCTGTATATAGCAGCTCTTTCAGGCGTTGACAAGCAGCTCTATGAAGCAGCCAAGATAGACGGAGCAGGTCATTGGAAACAGCTCATCCATGTCACACTTCCGGGAATCAGCCAGACTATCATTATCATGCTCATCCTGCGCGTAGGTATGCTTATGGCATCAAGCTATGAGAAGACTATCCTTATGTACAATTCACAGATTTATGACACAGCTGATATTATCGCTTCTTATGTGTACAGAAAAGGTCTTATGGACGGCGATTACAGCTATTCAACTGCGGTAGGTCTTTTTAATTCACTGATCAATCTTGTTCTTATTGTTACTACCAATAAATTGAGCCGCAAATATACAGAGACTTCTTTGTTCTGATGATAGGAGGGAATTTTGAAAATGAGTACTGCATCAATAGAAACTATGGACCAAAATAAAATAAGCACAGTTTATTCTACTCCCAAGGAAAATAAAATAAAAAGCAGCGTATCAAGAAAGATATTCGTTGTTTTCAACTATACTTTGCTGACGGTACTGGCTATCGTCTTCATACTTCCGGTCATACATGTTTTCTTTTCCTCAATAAGTGATCCTTACTGGCTTAATACAAAGAGCGGCCTTGTGCTGTATCCTCATGGGGTCAACTTCACCGGATACAGGCTTGTCTTTAATAACAAGGATCTTGTAAGAGGCTTTGGCAACACGCTTATATATGTTACATCAGCAACTGTTATAGGACTTATCGTAACTATAGTAGGAGCATATATTTTATCAAGAAGAGATATGCTCTTTGCAGATACTATCATGATGCTGATATCCTTCACCATGATCTTCGGAGGAGGCATAGTTCCTTCATATATCATCATGCAAAAGCTCGCACTTCTAAATACAAGATGGGCTGTGATCCTGCCTGCCTGCGTATCTACATATAATCTTATCATCATGAGGACAGCATTCCAGACAGTTCCGCCTGCTTTGGAAGAGTCTGCAAGGCTTGACGGAGCGGGAGATCTGACTGTTATATTCCAGGTACTGCTTCCACTTGTAAAGGCAAGCGTTGCAACAATTGCTCTTTATTATATAATCGCTCATTGGAACTCATGGTTCCAGGCATCTATGTACCTTCAGGATCGTGAGCTCTTTCCGCTTCAGCTGGTACTTAGAGAGATACTTATAGTCAATGATGCCAATACAGCTTCCAGTATGACGACTCTGGATGCGGTATCTGATGCCAATGCTTTTAAGCAACTTGTCAAATATGCTGTTATAATAGTGTCTAGTGCGCCTATGCTGGTTGTATATCCTTTTGTTATGAAATACTTCGAATCTGGCGTTATGGTCGGAGCCGTTAAGGGCTGATACTTATAAAAATGTATATTAGTTTTAAAAGAAGTATTAAACAAAAGGTATACACGTACTATACGTATTAAATATACCAAGGAGATTTTTTATGGGTAAGACATGGAATATTGAGGAATTTAAAAAGACTGCCAGATCAGCAGCCGCAGAAGGCATTGTAATGCTCAAAAATGACAACAATGCACTTCCTCTTGGATCAGGAACAAAAGTGGCAGTATTTGGCAGAAGCCAGATGAACTATTATAAAAGCGGAACAGGTTCAGGAGGACTTGTTAACGTAGACTATGTAGTTGGAATCTATGAAGCTATCGCAGCTTCCAAAGATCTTATTGTCAATGAAGGCGTTAGAAGAGCTTACGAAGAATTTGTACAGCAAAACCCCTTCGATACAGGAGCAGGATGGGCAGCAGAACCATGGTTTCAAAAAGAAATGCCGCTTACAGATGATATGGTAACTACAGCATCTTCAGAATCAGACGCAGCTATATTCATCATAGGCAGAACTGCCGGAGAAGACCAGGACAATAAGAACGAGCAGGGAAGCTATCTTCTGACTGATGAGGAACTTGATGCTTTTAAGAAAGTAAGAAGTGCTTTTGATAGAACTATAGTCCTTCTAAATACAGGTAATATCATCGATATGAAGTGGACATCAGATATAGATCCTGACGCTATACTCTATGTATGGCAGGGCGGACAGGAAGGCGGCAATGCTGTATGCGATATATTAACAGGAGCTGTCAATCCTTCAGGTAGATTATCAGATACTATTGCTTATGATATTGATGACTATCCTTCAACTGAGAATTTCGGATCTGACAAGAAGAACGTACAGACAGAGGACATCTATATCGGATATCGATATTTTGAGACTTTTGCCAAAGATAGGGTATTATATCCCTTTGGTTACGGCCTTTCATATACCAGCTTTAAGATAGCTTACGATTCTTTTGACTATGATATGGAAGATGGGGTGAAGATAAGTGTAGTAGTTACCAATACAGGAGATATAGCCGGTAAGGAAGTAGTGCAGGTCTACGTACAGGAACCTCAGGGAGCGCTTGGTAAGCCTGCAAGATCCTTATGCTCTTTTGGCAAAACTGATATCTTAAAACCCGGAGAGTGCCAGGAGCTTAAATTCACGATTCCGTGGTATTATCTCTCATCCTATGATGATAGCGGTATCACAGGTCATAAATCTGCATACGTATGCGAAGAAGGAAACTATGTATTCTATGCAGGAAGTGATGTCAGAAGCGCAGATGTAGTTGGAAGCGTAAAACTTGATAAGCTCTATGTCATGCAGCAGTTAGAAGAAGCTTATGCGCCTGTTCAGGACTTTGAGCGCCTTGTTCCCGGAGTTGAAAATAATACTTTCGTAAAAGTATATGAGGATGCTCCTACAAGGACACTTGATCCTAATGTAAAAAGATCTGAAAGGCTCCCTAAAGATAACGTATACACTGGCGACAAGGGATATAAGCTTAGAGACGTAGAAACAGGTAAAGTAACTCTTGAAGAATTTATATCACAGCTGTCTGACAAGGATCTGTGCACTATGGTAAGAGGCGAAGGAATGTGCTCTCCTAAGGTAACAGCAGGAATAGCCGGAGCTTTTGGCGGTGTCTCAGACAGCCTTAAGGGGTTTGGCATACCTGTTGCCGGCTGTTCTGATGGTCCTAGCGGTATCCGTATGGACTGCGGAACACATGCATTCTCTCTTCCTAATGGAACCTGCCTTGCATGTACTTTTAATGAAGATATCAATGAAGCCCTCTTTAGATGGGAAGCACTAGATCTTAGAAGACACAGGATAGATGCTCTCCTTGGACCTGGAATGAACATCCACAGAAGTCCTCTTAATGGAAGAAACTTTGAGTATTTTTCTGAAGATCCTCTTCTTACAGGTAAGCTTGTTGCAGCACAGCTCAAGGGACTTCACAAATATGATGTTACAGGTGTTATCAAGCACTTTGCAGGCAATACTCAGGAGTTTAAGAGACATACAGTCAACAATGTAATGTCAGAAAGAGCTCTTAGAGAGATATATCTGAAAGCTTTTGAGATAGCAGTAAGAGAAGGAAGTGCAAGAGCCATCATGAGTACATATGGCCCTGTAAATGGCATCTGGACTGCCAGCAGCTATGATCTGCTAACTACTGTTCTTAGAAATGAATGGGGATTTGACGGTATCGTAATGACTGACTGGTGGGCTATGGGCAATGATGAGGCCGGTGCACCCGGAGATTATGCCAACGTAGCTTCTCAGGTCAGAGCTCAGAATGACCTTAACATGGTCAATAGCAGCGCAGAAGATAACTCCAATAAGGATAATCTTGAGACAGCCCTTGAGTCAGGGACTCTTACAAGAGCAGAACTTGCAAGAAATGCAGCTAATATCTTGAGATTTATCCTTAAGACTCCTGTATACAGACATATGCTGGGTGAGGAATCAGAGCTTGATATAGAGCTCAAGGATGCAGTATCAGAAGATGATGCCAAGCTTCAGGATATGATCAAAGTCAAGATGAATTCTGACGTGACAGAGCTTGATGCTTCTAAGATAGTAGTTGCCAAGGGCGCTGCAACAACTTTCCTACTCACAGCACCGTGTAAGTGCCTTATGGACCTGGAACTTGTGGTCCGTGCTGACAACCAGCCTGATGTAGCACAGCTTCCTGTATCTATCTTCCAGGACAAGTCGCTTATAAAGACTGTGACACTTACCGGTATGGACAAAGAGTGGCAGACTATCAAAGTCAATCTGTATCCTTCATTTGTCGGTAACTTCTATTTGAAGCTCTATTTTGCCCAGGGTGGTCTTGAGATTCAATCTGCAAGGGTAGTAGTCACCAAGAATATGGAAGAAGAGTTTAAGAGAGGCATCGCTGAACTTGGCTGATATGCACGCTTAAATATATAAAGAATTTAGACTATATAACAAGTGTAGAGCTTGTATTTCTCCTGATATACAAACTTTACACTTGTTATTGATTATTTGTGTGTTCATATTTTTATATTTTTGCCGATATACTATATACAGTTTTGGTGTTGTTTGTAAAAAGTATATGATTAATGATGATGGTATAGAAAATGATCAGATTGCTGTTTTGATGCATATTCTATACCCAGGAGGCCCAATAACAGTATGTATTATTCAGTGATTGCTGCTTTGGCGCTCATAGTGAATTTAATACTGAACTGGGAATATATCAAAGCTTTTAGATTTAAAGCAGGTACCAAGGATCAGGTAGAGCAGATCAAACTACGCTATAGCCATTTTCTTGCTTCTATTAGCGACTTTTATATTATTGAGATCTTATGGGGATTATTATACGATTATCATGATGTTGCCTCGCTTTTTCCTGTAATTTACTCGATTACCATATTCTATTTTATCTTTATACTCCTTACTATGTTGAACTGGACCCGCTATATAGTAGCTTATCTTGACAGGGATGGCAGCATCCGAGGCAAGGTGCTTCTATATTCAACATGGGTCATGTTTATTCTGGGCCTTATAAGCCTGCTGTTAAATAGATTTTATCATTTACTTTTCTATTTTGATGAAAATCACAGATATGTAGCTACTCATGGTAGATATCTGATCTTTACTATTGTACTTATTTACTATGTGATAATTTCTGTATACGAGCTCTTCATAGCCTTTAGAACATCCGGTCGTAAACGTATCAGATATATGGCGGTTGCTATATCGAGTTTGATCTTTGGTGTGTCAATGTTCTTTCAGATACTGGCATCATTTTTCCCTTTATACATTATGGGACTTATGGTAGGAACCTGCGTGGTTCACTCGTATGTAGAAGCAGGTCATAAAAAAGAGAAAAAGATCCAGGATAATATAGCATCAGTGATGGCGCAGGATTATGAAGCTATATACTATTTTGATATAGAGACCGGAGAGTATATGGAATTTGCAAGAAATCCCAAATATGACTCTATTGACAGATCCTATGTAGGCAAAGATTTTTATCATGATGCTATAGTTAATATAAAACATTCAGTTTATCCCGAAGATAAAGAGTATGCCGAGAACTTTTTTACCAAAGAAGCGATAAGTGAGAATATCAAAGACAGAAGATCATTTTCATTCAAATTCAGAGTTGTTGTAGCAGATACGCCGAGGTTCTTCCTGTTTACATATATGCCGGCAGGCGATGGCAGTCATATCATCTTGTATGAAAAAGATATAGAAGATGAACTTAGAGCAGAAAAAGAAATATCTGAAACTCAGAAAAAGACAGTTACTTTCAGTCAGATAGCAGAAAGTCTTGCATCCAACTATGATGCTATATATTATGTTGTCATTGAGAATTCTAACTATGTCAGCTTTGAGATCAACAATATCTTCGGGCAATTACAGGTGGGGCAGTCCGGGGATGATTTCTTTGGAGAATGCTATACCAATATCCCCCTTATCATTCATGAGCAGGATCGTGATATGGTAAAAGAATTCCTTGATAAGGACAAGATGATCACAGCTTTAGAAACTTACAAAAGCTACACACTTAATTACAGGATCGTAGTAGCCGGCGTTGTCAAATACACCAGGATGATCGCCCGTAAGAGTAGCGATGGAACCCATTTCATCATAGGTGTTGAGAATATTGATGAAGAGGTCAAAAAAGAGCAGGAGCATTTCATGGCGCTTAAGACAGAGAAAGAGCTTGCAAGGCGCGATGAACTTACAGGAGTTAAAAACAAAAACGCATATAAAGAGCTTGAAGAGTCTGTTCAGTACAATATGGATCATGGTATGGACTACCTGCCTTATGCGATTGTAGTATGTGATGCCAATAATCTTAAGAAGATCAATGATACCCTTGGACATGTGACAGGAGATGAATATATTAAGGCATCTGCGATGCTCCTTTGTGTTGTATTCGCCCACAGTCCGGTATTCAGAGTCGGCGGAGATGAATTTGTAGCATTTGTCAGAGGTAGTGACTATGCCAATAGGAATGAACTTCTAGAAAAACTTCGAAGCCAGGTGCTTGAGAATCAGAAGAAGGGCGAGGGAGCAGTCATAGCATCAGGTATGGCTGAGTATGACCCAGATAAGGACAAGCTTGTATCTGAAGTCTTCGAACGGGCAGACAAGCAAATGTATGAAAATAAGCAAAAGTTAAAAGAAATGGAATCTAGCGGGTAGAGAAATCTACCTGCTTTTTTCTTTCCAAAGTATAGATGATTATTGATATATGTAAATTCGTTAAGATGAAGATTCTAAGGCTGATAGAAGGAAATACGTGGTTGTTTTGTTGTGATTTTAGAATGTGAATTATTTGTTTTTGGTGTTGACAAATAATTTGAAAACAATTAAAATGCTTTTCGGTCAAGAGAAAAAATCTAAAATTTTTCTTGATGAATATTGAAAAAGGGGAGAAAAATGAAAAGAAAAAGTTTTATTGCTCTAGCTTTTGCAATGTCGTTGGCAGGGGCAGCAGGTACAACAATCACAGCAGAGGCATCTAGTCTTACTCAGGCAAATAATTCATCTCAGGTTAAATATGGTGTAGTCAATGAAGAGTTTAAAGCTATATTAAAAAATTTCTTTGATGCTAATTACTATGCTGAAAATAATCAGGATGTTGTAGATGTACTTGGTACAAATCCTGAGGATCTTTTTGAACACTTTATAAAGTGTGGTATTTGGGAAGGAAGAAAAGGTTGGCCAGATTTTGACCCAATAGCATATGCAAGTGCATATCCAGATTTACTGGAAGCTTATGGAGATGATATTCTCAGTTATTATATTCATTACATCAATTTTGGACAGGCAGAAGGTCGTACACTTACAACAGTTGAGGATTGTAAAGAAAATGGCATTGCTATAGTTCCTTTCTTTGGTAATTATGAAGTTGTTGATGCGAGTTATTATTATGCTTCAGAACTTCTTGAAACAACAGATTATGAAACTGTTCAGGAGGCTGTTGAAACTGCGAGCGCACAGGGCGGATCAGTAGTTGTAAATAATCCTGAAACTGGAGAATCATATGTTATTGCACCAAGCAATGTTAGTCTTCCAGAAGGTTACGTAAAGCTTGGAACGCTTAAGACAAATGATGGTGTAAATATTTATGTTTTAAAAGCACCAGCAGGATATGTTATTGAAACAGATGATAGTAATTCTACTAGTGAGGATGAAGATATTGATAATATGGTTGCTGTATTAGAGATTGAGGTGTTTTCTCCTGATTACTTTAATGAAATAGCTAAAAATTCATCCGATCCTGATTATAGTGCTACAGGTGTTCCGGAACAGGGAAATATGGCAGTGGGCCGTGGTGTGCAAATAGCTGATTCATCAAATATCGAAGGTGATGTTACTACTTCAGATGGATCAACAGGTACAAATGAGAGCGTTCTTCAAGTAACACAAGATGGTGAAGAATATGAATTCAATATCGGAGTTGATGAAAATGGTACAGAAGATTCAACGTATGACTATGGTACTGTTGTAGAGGATAATGGCGATGGTACTGTTTCGGTTACAGTAGTTGTTACTAATCAAGATACAGGAATGGTTCATGAAGATACATTTACATTCCATGATGGTGAAAACGAATAATAAATAACATAAATGTACATGTTCTTCTTATAATAATAAAGAAAGACGTAGTCTTTGGTGGTGTCCACAGACTGCGTCTTTTTTTAGGATAATCAAACTTTGTGAAGACCTTCTAAAGTATATGTGGGACAAACTGGAGGGCATATAATTGTGATGGCTGTGATGGCTGTGATGGCTGTGATGGGCTGTGATGGCTGTGATGCTGTGATGGTAACACTCTAACGAATGGACAGGTAATATAATTTTTTGATTCTCAATAAAAATATATCGAATAACGATAAAAATATATTGACAATCGATTCTGCGAGTTCTATTATAATCTCAGAGCTCAAATAAATCTCCATGGAGGAAATTATGGACAAACAGAATAATGCAGGCTCATCTATGAGCGTAAAGGTAACGAAAGTATTCATAATAGTGCTTTCACTGGCATCGGTACTGGTATGTATCGTTGGACCTAGGATCGTAAGATATGTGACCTTGGAATCACATGACGGAGTATTTAACTCACCATGGTTCATAGGGTATCCCAGATTCTGGATGATTATAGTACTTGGGTATATCTGTGCTGTTATTTTATTCGTAATGCTATACCAGCTGTATATGCTTGTATGTAGGATAGATAACGATGAAGTCTTTTCCCAGCGCAATGTCAGATCATTGAAGATCATCAGCAATGTGGTGCTTATGGCATGCATTCTTACCTTTATCATGGGGATAACCTGCGGATATTTTATTCTGCTTATCTTTGCAGCAGCTGCATTTATGACAGCGATCATCAGAGTTGTCATGAACGCATTTGCCAAGGCAGTGGAAATGAAAGACGAACTGGATTATACAGTATAAGGAGAAAAGCCATGATAAGAGTTAATTTGGATGTAGTTATGGCGATGAGACATGTCAGCTCCGGTGATCTTGCAGACAGAGTGGATATAACTCCGGCCAATCTTTCAATCCTAAAGAATAATAAAGCCAAAGCCATCCGATTCACTACGCTTAATGCGTTATGCAAGGAGCTTGGGTGTCAGCCCGGAGATATTCTTGAATATGTTGAGGATGAGGAGAATGCTTAAGAGTTTTGGGGGAGCACGATCTCTTTGGCTTTATAAGTCAGTATGACAGATTGGAGATCGATATGGAAAAAATATCTGAAGCTAAAGTTTATAAGTTTTTTGCAGTCGTTAGTTTTGTAATAGGCTATTTTTATCTTAAGCATGTGCTTATTAATGATTTTTTTGAAGGCAACTATATAGGCCATGAGTATATCAAGTGGCATGTACCATTTTTTGCAGTTTTATTTATTGCTTTTACAGAAGGCTTTGCATATCTTATGGGCAATACTTATGCAAAACTTAAAGAAGCAGGAAGGTCTGTAATAGAGCCGGCTATCCTTATAGGATGTATCATCATCCAGTCTGTGGCTGCTTGCATTTATGGGCTTCATGATGACTGGTGGTTCTATCAGTTTTGCATCTGGCATTTTACGATCGTATACTACGTGCTTAGCAGGATGGGGGTTCTTGTTGCTGGCCGAAGCGGTATCTTTTTTCCTTTGGATGCGTTTAGAGGCATGGTGGTGATCCCTTTTAGCAACTTTATCTTAAGTGCGCAGAAGCTGTTTGCAAGAACTTCGCATACATCAGTTAGATCTAAAGTTAAAAAGCAAATTGCTAAAACTGATATTGGAATCATCATAGTAAGCGTTATCATAGCTTTGGTGGTCTGCGGATATGCTTTTTCACAGCTTATAGGAGTATCTGAGACATTTGCAGCACTTGGCAATGGTATTACCAATTTTATGATAAATATAATTTCGATAGATACAATATCTGATTTGGTTTATTCCTTCTTTGATGATTTCTTTTGTTATTTTTTATTCTCTATACCGGTAGGATGCTGGCTGTATGGACTTGTAGCTGGTTCACTTGGAATGAAAAAAGATTCTGTAACAGATGAGAAGCTTGAAAAAGAATCCTATCACAGGCTTCCTTCATATTCTGCATATATCATCATTGGAAGTGTATGCGTATTGTATGCTATCTTTTTTGTCAGTGCATTTGTAGATGTGATGAGCGGCAGTATCGCAGCAACTGCACCGCAGGCATCACGAGAAGCTGTAGGAAGTTTCTGGCAGCTTATAAGAGTAGTCGGTCTTAATATGGTTATCATGTTCGCTTCATGCTTTTTCTCAAAGAAAGCATTGTGGGTTGAAAGTGGAACCAGGATCCTTGCAACGGTATTGTTTGTATTCGCACTTTGCTTTGCACTGCTTGCAGCATGGAACCTTGTAGGTGTATACATTGCCGTATACGGGATAACGCCAAGGCGTATACTATCTTCATGGGTAGTTGTCAATGTCATCAGCTGGTGCATCCTTATACTTATAAGACTTTATAAGAAAATACCTGCAGCACAGATCGGAATCCTGTTTGCAGCAGTGACATTCTCACTTACTGTGTGCGGTAATTTCTAAGAGGCTGAACTGCATAGCAAGGCCTTCCCGCTTGGACGGTGCAGTATCCGCAAAAAATTTGTGAGGGCATAAAGCCCAAGAGCAAACAGATAATAAAACATTGCCATGCTGTTAATTGTTTTATAAATTCATGGCATGATATCTGATAACTTTTATTCTTGGGTCCAAACTCGCTTCTCTCAGCCAGGTGGCCCCCGGGCAGAATAAAAATTATCATCTATCACGCTCATGAATTTTATAAAACAATTAAAAAGCGTGGCAATGTTTTAGTATCTCCGTGCTCGTATGTTTTATGCCCCCACAAATCCTTTGCGGATACTGCTCCGTCCAAGCGGCTAAATTTATATAATAGGATAATAAAGAGCTTATAGATTATTGATAACCTATAAGCTCTTGGTTCTATCTATATATATTTACTGAAACTTCGCGCTGGCGTATGTTTGGCTAGTGCGATGTGTGAACTATTTATATTTTGGGGATTATTAAAGCATCTGATCAGGTGCGATCTTATATTTTGGTTTGTAGATTATGGGGTGCTTTTTAATGTAATAAAAGGCGCATATAAAAGCAGATGCTGTGATATATCCGATAGCATCCAGAACAAGATCCTGGGCATCGAAGTGGCGATATACTATAAAAGTCTTGTGAATCTGATCGCAGAAGCTTGCCATGGAGCATATACCAACAGAATACATAAATATAATTTTGGTAGAAGAGGTGTTGTTCCTCAATTTCTTGCCGACAGGAGATGTGATGATCATAAGAGTCATGAAAAGGCCAAGTGCGCCGAATTCATATATGTGAGCCATCTTCCTTGCACTGTTAAGTTCCAGCATAAGCCATATGGCATTGTGATAATGCTTTGGGAACAGCTCCGGAAAAAGAGACACTATAAGATTCTGAGTGCTTATTGTATCAGCACCGCTTTGCCTTGTGAGATGTATGATAAGCGCAAGTACTAAAGCAGTTGAAAATGTTAATGAAAGGAACATTAGATCAATAGTTCTACTCGTTGTTTTCTTCATAGTCAGTCACCCCTTTTTGAAGATTTTGTAGTAAACAGTTTTGGTGATAAATTACATCTGGATTGTTTACTATACCCTTGAATTAATTTCATCTTGTTAACGTAAACCGAAAATAAAGCAATTTTTGCAATTGTTTAAATAAAATATGTACACGTAAAAACGATTATATATGGACGCATGAGAAAGTATTCCTGTTCTTACTGCTAAAACCAAGAAAATAAAATGCAGGCAGTACGATGAGGCGTATTCCTACTGCTAGAAAATCAAGTTTTCATAAAGGATTCTTTACATTAGAAAACAATGATGATAGACTAAATTGGTAACATTCTTTTACACATAGAGGTATCAAGGCATTTTCGCCAACTATCCCCTATTTGAATTTTGAAGCATTGCAGATATTTACGTTGTTACTATAATTTCTGATAATTCTTTTTATTCTAGGACACCTCTGGTGTATTTGGTGTTGCAAGCCTAAAAACCAATACATATAATGGAGGTAAGAAATGGAAAAAGTTGAAGAATTCCCAGCTAATAGGGAGCATAAGGACAGACTGTTTAAGGTAGTGTTTTCTAAGAAGGAGGCGCTGCTAAATCTTTACAATGCCGTAAATGGGACTGAATACGATAATCCCGAAGATATTGAGATTAACACAATTGAGGATTTTTTGTATATGACCATGAAGAATGATGTCTCTTTTCTTTTTACAGAGACGATGAATCTTTATGAGCATCAAAGTACAGTTAATCCCAATATCCCATTTAGAGGGCTCATCTATTTGGCTAAGCTATATCAGAAAACAGTATTTGATAAGGCTGATTTCTACGGAAGTAAACTTGTAAAGATTCCGACACCACAATTTGTAGTATTTTACAATGGTTGTAAGGATGAACCTGACAAGAAAATATTAAAGCTTAGTGAAGCGTTTTCAGGAGAAGGAAAATATAGACCTGCGCTTGAATGTGAAGCTACAGTACTAAATATAAATTACAAGCATAATAAAGAACTGATGGATAAGTGCAAAGAACTTAGAGACTACGCAATTTTGATTGACAAGATCCGCAGGAATCAAGCTAAGGGGCTGTCATTGAATGATGCGATTGATGTAGCTATCGATGAGTGCATAAATGAAGGTGTCATGAGAGATGTCCTTACTAACCACAGGCAGGAGGCGAAAGAAATGCTGTTTACAGAATATGATGAGAAAAAGCATATTAAAAATGAGAAAAAGATTTCTTTTGAAGATGGAATAGACATCATGAGTAGTTTATATAATAAACTCGAAGAATTGAATCGTTTGGATGATTATGGTCGGGCAATGAAGGATCCAGAATATAGGAAATTACTTTTAGATGAAATTTTTCCTGATAGGGATAAATTTGATGATATGATTTGATCCTGATACAGTTCCAGTAATGTAAAAAAGAGCCATAAATAGCACTAAAATCTTAAAGTGTCTATTTATGGCTCTTTTTGCAAAATGCATTTCACCGCCGATTTGTGCATCTTACCAGTGCACGCATTGAATAGAGGCTGTGCCGGATTTATAGTCGATTTATAAAACAGAAAGGCGGTAAAAAACAATGGCAACTATTTTATTACTTATCATACTTGTTATCGAAATCGGCTTTACAGTATCAGAGTTTTTAAGAAAACCCTTAAAGAAAGAATGGATCTCCAGAAGGCTCCTGCTGTGTATTGCAGAAATGGCATTTTTGCTTCTTTTGCTCCTCCCTGGAACGGGATTATCCATAAGGTACAAGGGACTTGCAGGTCTTCTGGTCATAAGGCTTATAATTGCACTAATTTCATTTTTAGTGGGTCGTAAAAACGAAAAGCCTAAAAAGCGTGTTACAATAGTATTATCTTGTATAGGTGGAATTATCATTTTTGCAATGAGTATGCTGCCTGCATTTGTTATAAGGGATTATAACGGTAGGGAGACGACAGGAGAGTATGAATTTGCAGAGGCTCAGGCGATACTTATTGATGAAAACAGAGTAGAGACCTTTGAAAACGATGGCTCTTATCGTGAAGTTCCGGTTCATTTTTATTTTCCAAAGAACATAGATGATTTTAAGGAAGACAGCCTTCCTCTCGTAATATTCAGCCACGGCGCTTTTGGTTATTATCAGAGTAACAGCTCTACTTATATGGAGCTTGCAAGCCACGGATATGTTGTAGTAAGTCTTGACCACCCGTATCATTCTTTTTTCACAAAAGATTCTTCAGGTAAGACAATTACAGTTGATTCGGAGTTTTTTAATACAGCTCTTAATATTGGCAGTAGCGATGTTCCGGAATCAGAGATCTATGACATTACATCTAAGTGGATGGATCTTCGCATAGCTGACATGAATTTTGTAATAGATGAGCTTAAGGAAGCTGGAAATAGCGAAGCTTTGTCAGACGCATGGTTTTATGATGAGAAGGATAAAGGCATCATCGAATCTGTTATTGAAGCAACTGGCTTTGATAAAATAGGTCTGATGGGACATTCACTTGGTGGTGCAACTGCTGTTACGGTGGGAAGAAGAGATGATATATCTGCAGTTATAGATATTGACGGAACGATGCTTGGCGAAGAAACAGGCGTAGAAAACGGAGTAGTTACGATAAATGATGAGCCTTATCGGACACCTCTTCTTGCAATAGATAATGAGGAGCATCATAAGAGCGAAATCGAGGCAGTAAAGAACTCGTATGCATATGCCAATAATGTTGTTTTGCAAAACGCGACCTGCGGATATGAAACGTACTTTAAGAACGCAGGACATATGAATTTTACAGATCTTCCGCTTATATCTCCATTCCTTGCAGATATGCTTGGTACAGGAAGTGTGGATGCGGGAGAGTGTATTGATACCATGAACAGCATCATCTTAAGATTCTATGACTGCTATCTAAAAAACGAAGGAGAATTCTCTGTTGAAGAGAGTTACTGAATGTAGTGGAGATTAAAGTAAAAGAGATACTGAGCCAGGAAACTGAATATATCGAGATCGGATGCCACAAGCGCGATTCCAGGGTAGAAGAGATCATCCGTTTTGTTAAGCTCCATCAAGGCACTATTGAAGCCACAAAGCAGGAAAAACAGTATCAGATTCCGCTTTCTGAAATCTATTATATCGAAGCTGTGGATGACAAGACTTTCATTTATCTGTCTAAGAGCTGTTATGAATCTCATAAGCGCTTGTATGAATTCGAAGAGCTTCTTGCAGATAGAAGCTTTGCCAGGATCTCTAAGTCGGTTGTTGTGAATCTTATGAAAATAACATCGATAAAACCGGCACTTAATGGCAGGTTCTTATGTCAGCTTAAGAATAATGAAAACGTTATCATTTCAAGAAAATATGTGGCGGAGATTAAAGAAAGGCTCCGAGGATGACATGAATTTAGGTTCTTGCGGATTCCTGAGGATGGCAATCATAAAGATATTATAGGTATAGGGAATTAATTCGAGGATTGTTTATGAAGGAACGAATAAGAGATATATTGAATAGTTTTTTTATAACGGTGACTTTAATTAACTTAGCAATGCTTATATTGGGAAAACTCCTTGAGCCGGAGCAAGTCTTTGGGTATGAAGCGTTTATGTATCCGCTTATCTATGGGCTTATTGGGACGATTCCAAGTATTGTGATAAGAGATAAGAAAGAGTTATCGGTTAAGCAGGAGCTGATACGCAAAGTGATGAATATGCTTCTTATCATTGTGCTTATGCTTGCGTTTATGTTTGGAGGAAGAGAGATTACATCAGAGCTGATCGCGGCAGCAGTGGGAGTTGCAATAAGTATAGTAATAATATTTGTACTGGTTAATCTCATAATCTGGTGGTTTGACTTAAAGACCGCTAAAGATATGACGGAAGATCTTCTCATGTACCAGGAAAAACAAGAAAACGCAATCAGATAAATTTGAGACGTTCAGACTTTTTGAAGAAGACCTGACTCCTTTTTGCGAAAGAGCATGGGGAGAAGACTGTCAGAACTTATGGAGAAGTGCACTGAGCTTAGGGATTATGCTATATTGATATCAAGAATCAGAAGTAACTGTCAAAATGGTATGGTACTTGGAGATGCGATTGATAAGGCAATAGATGATTGCATCAAAGAAGGCATTATGAAGGAAATTCTGGAAGCTCATAGAATGGAGGCGAAGGAAATGCTGTTTACTGAATATAACGAAGAAGCACATATCAATCATGTTAAAGAATCGTCATATGAACAAGGACGCGAAGAAGAACGTGATCAGGCTATCCTCATTTTTATAGAAGATAAGCTGGAAGATAACATCTCTGTAGAAATTATCGAGAATAAGCTAAATAAGAGATATGATCTTTCAAGTGACAAGGCAAAAGAGTACATAGAACGCGCTAGTGCTATAATGAAAGAAAAAAAGTAGTAAAAGAGATCAATGCCACAGTTTCTGATCTTCAATAATTGAATCGAAGGAATTAACAATAATCTCGAACGAAAAGAAGCCATCCATTTGGATGACTTCTTTTTTAAATAACGATTTTATAAAGCCTGGTCTGGCGTAATCTTATATTTGGGTTTATGGATTATCGGGTGCTTTTTAATATAATAAAATGTACAGATAAGAGTTGCGGCAGTAACATAACCAACAGCGTCAAGCACCAGATCATGCACATCAAAGTGACGGAATACTATGAAGGTTTTATGAACCTGATCGCAGAAACTTGCAAATGCACATATACCAATAGAATATAAAAATATAATTTTGGTAGACGAGTTGCTGTTTCTGAGTTTCTTACCAACAGGAGAGGTAATGATCATAAGCGTCATTACAAGACCAAGAGCACCGAACTCATAGACGTGTGCCATTTTCCTTGCACTGTTAAGCCCAAGAGACAGCCATACGACATTGTGATAGTGCTTTGGAAATAGCTCAGGAAAAAGAGATACGACCAGCTTTTGTGTGCTTAACGTATCAGCTCCACTTTGCCTTGTAAGGTGTATGATAATTGCTATTACTGTAGCGGAAAGAAAAGATAATACCAAAAAAGATAAATCAATACTTCTACCCGTGTTATTCTTCATAGTCAGTTACCCCTTTTTACGAAGGAATTTTTGTTACCTGTAACACGCTTTTTGCTTGTTTTTGTAACTTTTAATAATCATCCTTGAATTAATTTTATCTTTATAACGTAAACCTAAAATAAAGCAATTTTTGCGATTGTTTGAACAATATATGTACACGAAATACCGATAATTATATAACCATAACCAAAATGCCGCATTGGTCATGATGATCGTCTGACAAGAAGAAAATACTGTTTTTTACAGTTATGATCATATGTTTTTTCCTATAATGAATTGTTGAAATACCTAAAAACATTTTTATGATAAATTGTGACGACATGAGAAGCTTTTTGGACTTGACTTTATTTGATCTATTTCTTAAAATATGTAAAAGTAAATGCATTGATCGGAATAAGTAGTTGAATGTACAAGCTACAGAGAGTGGCCGTTTGGTGAGAGGCGCAGCAACTGGCATTTGATGAATACCTCCGTGAGCAGCTTCCCGGAAACAATCAGATGATTTGTGAACATTTTTTGATTGAAAGTAGGGGAAGACGGAAATCCAACCGTTACAGTGGAAGGGTCTTCATTTTTAGATGAATCCGTAGAGATTTCATCTGTAAGGATGAGTACCTGCTGAGGCATAAGGCGTGAGTCTTATGTGAATAAAGGTGGTAACACGGAAGAATATATCCGTCCTTTGTAGCTGATAACAGCGCAAGGGGCTTTTTTTATGCCATTTATATTAATAATAAGCCCTAAAGCGCGAATAAATTGATATGGCACAATATGTGCAGAAAGGTTGAGAAATGGGAGTTTATGAAGAACTCGAGGCAAGAGGCCTTCTTGCCCAGGTAACAGATGGAGAGAAGATAAGAGAGCTTATCAACAGTGGTAAGGCTACATTCTACATTGGCTTTGACTGTACAGCAGATTCACTTACAGCTGGTCACTTTATGGCACTTACACTTATGAAGAGACTTCAGATGGCAGGTAACAAGCCGATCGCGCTTATCGGCGGCGGTACAACAATGATCGGTGATCCATCAGGACGTACAGATATGCGTAAGATGCTTACAAGAGAAGACATCGACCACAACGCAGAGTGCTTCAAGAAGCAGATGGAGAAGTTCATCGATTTCTCTGATGGCAAGGCACTTATGGTCAACAACGCTGACTGGCTCTTAAAGCTCAACTACGTAGATCTTCTTCGTGAGGTTGGTGCATGCTTCTCAGTTAACAACATGCTCAGAGCAGAGTGCTACAAGCAGCGTATGGAGAAGGGTCTGTCATTCCTTGAATTCAACTACATGATCATGCAGTCTTACGACTTCTATCACATGTTCCAGGAGTACGATTGTAACCTTGAGTTTGGTGGAGACGATCAGTGGTCTAATATGCTTGGTGGTACAGAGCTTATCCGTCGTAAGCTTGGTAAGGATGCTCATGCTATGACTATCACACTTCTTACTGACTCTCAGGGCAAGAAAATGGGTAAGACAGCAGGAAACGCTGTATGGCTTGATCCTAAGAAGACATCACCATACGATTTCTACCAGTACTGGAGAAATGTTGGCGATGCTGATGTTATCAAGTGCATCAGAATGCTTACATTCCTTCCTCTTGAGCAGATCGATGAGATGGCTACATGGAAGGATGCTAAGCTCAATGAAGCCAAAGAGATCCTTGCATATGAGCTTACAAACATGGTTCATGGCGAGGAAGAAGCTAAAAAGGCTCAGGAAGCTTCCAAAGCACTCTTTGCAGGCGGCGGTGACTCTGCAAATGTTCCTTCTGTAGCTCTTAAGGAAGAAGATTTCAGAGATGGCAAGGTTGATATCCTTCAGGTACTCGTATCTGCAGGTCTTTGCGCTACAAGATCAGAAGCAAGACGTAATGTTCAGCAGGGCGGCGTAACTGTAGCAGATGAGAAGGTAACTGACGTTGCTACTACATATGACAAAGAGTTCTTTGCTGGAGACGGTGTAATGGTTCGTCGTGGTAAGAAGGCATTCAAGAAGGTTACACTTTGAACCTGATATAAGGAAAAAAGTAAAAGACCAAGTAAAAGACAAAGAAAAAGACAAAGAAAAAGCAGTACATTTTTAGTGCTGCTTTTTTCTTTGAAGGTAATATCATGATGCAAAAGCATATCATGCCAGAATATCTCATTCGTTTATTACAAACGAGCGAGCTGGCATAGCAGATGAAAACGGAACTTTATTATGAGGGACTACTTAGGATGAGAAAAAGACTTAATAAACATATAAAAAAGATCGTAGCACCTGTTTTTGCAGCGGCGCTTCTGGCAGGCTGCTCTATGCCAGACATGTCTTTGACTAAAGACTTTTTTGAAGGTGATTCTGAAGAAATGATAGGAGATGCCGGAGAGAGCCTGTCAGCTGATGAGAATATAGATGCCACAAAAGAAGATAAGGGTACATCTTCAGATTCTTCTGCAGATGCCAGCACTGTGGCAGATGAAGATAGTGATACAGATGATAACAAAGTGCCAGTCACAGATATAGCTGATATTCCTATATATAAGGTCATAGGCCGATATGACACAAGACGCTCAGATGATGACAATAAGACACTTCTTCTGACAACCAGCTTTAGCTCAGTCATGATAATTGATGATTATAAAGACGAGTATCCAAAGCTTTACGAAGTCTTAAGGCAGAGGGCTGATGAGGGGCTTGAGACATACACATCTGATAGTGAATCCATGTATAGCGAGGCTACAGAGCACTATGAAAGCATAAAAGATAGCGAATCACCTTATAATGAGGATGAATTCCCTTCATATTATAACGATGCCTGCGATAAAGTAACAAGATCTGACTCCAGGATATTAAGTATTGTTAGTGAAAATGATTCATATGCAGGCGGTGCGCACCCTTATCATTATATGGTAGGTGTGAGCTTCATTGTGGCAACCGGTGAGACTATCGCACTTTCTGATGTGCTGACAGTATCAGAGGATGAGTTCAAAAAAGAGCTTAAAGGAAGGCTTGAACAGCAGTTTGAAGAAAGAGAATCGACTTTTGTAAATCCGGATGATTATTTAAGTCATTACAAATTCAGCCCGGATCCTGACAAGATGGATGACTATACAGGCGAAGACTATGAAACAGACTTTAATTTTTATTTTGCCTATGATGGTGTTCATGTATTCTTTAATGCATATGATATAGCCAGCTATGCTGAAGGCTCTTTTGATGTGTGCTTTTCTTATGATGAGAGCCTTATAAATGATGATTATAAGCTTGTTGATGGTACAGGTTATATGGAACCGGATGATATTGCAAGCTATAAGGATGCTACTTATAAGGGTGCAGATGAGATGCATTTTGAATATGAAGACGAAGGCGGTACCTATTCATCATCACTTACTCTGGTAAACGGCGATAGTAGGGATACTTTGGATGTAGATGTAGATCCAACTATTCTGGAACATGGAGTATATCATGTGTATACAGGTGATGGCAGAGAGTATATCTATGCAATGTGTGATGATGTAAACGATCTGGAAGTTTTTGCAGTCTTTGATATTACAGGTGGTAAGGTCAAGGCTGTAGACTGCTTTTATCGTGACGGAGTATGGATTGATATAGACGGCGACTATGAAGGCTCCGCTATCTGGAACAATCCTGAGAAAATTCTCCTTACGCAATGCGGAGTTGGACTTGGAACTTTCACCTATCTGACCATATGTCATGTAGGCGATGATGGAATGCCTGTTACGGATGATGAAGCATATGAGATAGATGATGTTGTATCAGATGAGATAACAGTTACTATGGCAGTTCCAGCCAATATAGTTGAAAATGGCGAGGATACAGGAAAA
Source organism: Butyrivibrio sp. TB (assembly GCF_900110805.1). NCBI lineage: Bacteria > Bacillati > Bacillota > Clostridia > Lachnospirales > Lachnospiraceae > Butyrivibrio > Butyrivibrio sp. TB. The sequence goes on from NZ_FOER01000001.1 coordinate 206,840, forward strand.
GAAACCACTATCCCTGTAGGTACCGTAGTAGTACCTATAAGATGCGATGATAACTCTTATATAGATGTAGAAGCAGATGACGGTACTATATACAGAATCTATTTTTCATCACTTGAGTATCCTGGCTATATAAACAATAAAGAAGTAACAGAATACTTTTCAGGAATCGTGTATGTAGGATAAAGCATTCTGCTAAAGTATATAACTGAACTTCCCGCTTAGACGGGCCGGCATCCCCAAAGTCTTTGTATGGGCAGGCAGTATATAAATCATTTCCACGCTGTTAATCATTTTATGAATTCATGGCATGATATCTGTAGCTTTTTATTCTGGGGTCCAAACTCGCTTCGCTCAGACAGGTGGACCCCTGGCAGAATAAAAAACCACAGCTATCACGCTCATGAATTCTATAAAACAATTAAAAAGCGTGGAAATGATTTATATACTGCCTGCCCCTGCAAAGACTTTGGGGATGCCGGCCCGTCCAAGTTGGAAGTTTTAGTACTTATACAAAGCCATGTTCGTATAAAAATTGTAAATTGTGTTATCATGAAATGAGAAACTTTTGGACATTATACTATAGATATTATAGCGACAATCAGGTAGAAGCTGTTTATATAATCCTCAGGCGTAATCCGTACGAGGAGTGCCCAGGGGCGCAGCCCCTACGACGAGAGACAAGGTAGCCTGAGGATTATATAAACAGCTTCTACCTTAAGTTATCGAAACAACTAAAGCGGAGGTACACATCATGGCACTTTCATCGGATCTTTATGTTGGAGAACTTCTTATGCGCCTTGTCGGTCATCAGACAGGCGAGATCAGCAAAGTTGATTATAAACCGCAAAAACCGGCTTTTTATAAAGAGCCTCAAGAAGGCGAGACATTCCTTGAAAGAGCAACACCTGAGTCTCAGGGCGTTTCATCAAGGTGGGTCAAGGACCTTTTTGAAGCACTTCATGAATGCCCCAAGGCCAATATGCACAAGATAATGGTGATGCGACATGGCAAGGTTATAGGCGAGACTGCATTTGCTCCATATGATCTTGATTACTGGCATATCGTCCACTCCCTGTCCAAGTCTGTAACAGGCATGGCTATAGGTATCCTCATAGGCGAAGGCAAGTTAAACATCACAGATAAACTTATAGACCTTATTCCTGACAAAAAAACTCTTAATTCCATGCTGCGTCTTCGTGATGTGACTATAGAACATCTACTGTCCATGACCAGCGGCGTTCAGTTCAATGAAGCGGGCGCTATCTCAGGTAATGACTGGGTCAAGGGATTTATGGACTCTGGCACATCTTTTGCTCCGGGCAAGGAGTTTAGCTACAATTCCATGAACTCATACATGCTCTCAGCGGTAGTTACTGCCATAACAGGTCAGAGCCTTTTTGATTTTGTCAAAGAAAGAATCTTTGATCCCATGGGCATTAAGCGAGTATTCTGGGAAGCATGTCCCAAAGGCATCACCAAAGGCGGCTGGGGCCTATTCCTTCGAATAGAAGATATGTGCAAATTAGGCCAGCTCTACCTCCAAAAAGGCATGTGGGAAGGTAAACAGCTGGTTCCTGAAGGCTGGGTTGTGGCATCTACTACCAAGCATGCCACAACTGACATCCCTGATGCACCCGGCTATGGCTATCACTTGTGGCTTTTAAACAGCAGGGAAGGTTCGTATATCTTCAACGGAATGCTGGGACAAAATGTCTATATATTCCCGGATATCGACATGGTCCTTGCTGTTAATGCAGGCAATAACGAAGTGTTCCAGACTGGTGCTATGACAGATATCCTCTATGAGAAGATGAGAGATATTGAGGTTTCAGATGAGCCTTTATCAGAAGATCCCATGACTACCAGATTCCTTGATAAGACTATAGACCGCATTATGGAAAAAGAGGTTCCGGGTAAGCTCATACTCCGAGGTGGGTGGAACAGAAGGTCCGATGCCTATGATAATCAACAGGACAAGATCATGAGAATCAGAACCCTTTATGGAAGTTATTATGATCTTGGCGATAGCGGAATAGGTATCTTCCCACTTATGATGCAGATAACACACAACAATTTTACAGATGGTATTACAAAGATTGGATTTGTACCTGTAGACAGAAAGAGGTTCGGCGTTCAGATCTATGAAGGTGATCAGATCTATACACTTTTATGCGGCGCTGACATGTATGAGAACAAGGTTTCTTTTAATATACACGGTGAAGTGTATGATGCGGTAGTTAAGACAAGGCTTTCGACTGATGAATACAACAGAATGGCGATAATGCTAAGGATCTTTTTCTTAGAAGAGACCAGTGAAAGGCGTATTAACATTTACCTTGGAAGTAAGTATGATCAGGAGGACACAAGAGGATTTAGAGGCAGCAATATACCTGATGGAATCGATGTCCATTTTAATGAATATCCCGGCAATAACCTCTTGTCAGGGGCTCTGTCTACGATCACCAGCAGCAAGGGAATTCAAGGCATGATCATGAACAAGCTTGACGAGTTTGGTGCGTCATTCCTTGTAGGAAAGACAATACATTATACGATCAATCCCAGAGTCCACGGATTTCTTATAAAAGAAGAGGACAATGGCGTAGTGGGAAGTGGTGATAACGAGGATGATATTAAAAAGGATAATGAAGAAATCGTAAATATTAATATAAATGTAGGTGATTCAGATAAGAGTAGTGGAGTTAAGGGTATTGTAGTTAAGGATACCGCAGATAAGGACATTGCAGATAAAAATACTACAAACAAAGACTCTTAATATAAAGACGCTGAAGACAAAATATAAGTTGTAATAACCCAAAGTGCAGAAGATGGCGCATATGCGTCTGCAAATAAGCGTTATAACGATTTGCCAGATTGCAAGATGCGCAGAATTGTTATCTATAGTAAAATAAAAAGATGTTTGAATAAGTGATTAAAACCAACCACTTGGAGCGAAGTTTGAGCTGGTTTTGAAAGTTTTTTAGGAGTGTATTTTTAGATGAATTTATTATCCATGAAAGATGTCTCTAAGGCATTTACAGATAAAGTGCTGCTTGACGGGGCATCATTTGGAATTGACGAGGGTGACCGAATCGGTATCATCGGTATCAATGGAACCGGTAAGTCCACGCTCCTTCGTCTTATAGCCGGACAGGTGGAAGAGGACTCCGGAGAAATCGTTAAGGGTAACAACGTAGTCATTTCCTATCTTCCTCAGAATCCTGAATTTGATATGGACTATACCCTTTATGAATATGTTGTGTCCCAGAACGTTGCAAGAAGGCATCCTCAAGACCCATTTGAAGCCAAGGAATTTGAAGCTCAGATAGAAGGCGAAGCCAAGAAGATCCTCAACATCCTTGGATTTAATGATATAGGTCAAAAAGTCTCCAAACTATCCGGTGGCCAGAGGAAAAAGGCTGCGCTTTGCGCACGTCTTCTTGAAAACAGCGACATTCTTCTTCTGGACGAGCCTACAAACCATCTGGACAACGCCATGAACGAGTGGCTACAGACCTATCTTGAGAATTACAGGGGTGCTCTTGTTATGGTAACTCACGATAGGTATTTCCTTGATCTTGTCTGCAACAAGATAGTAGAAGTCGATCAGGGAAGACTATATACCTATGATACCAACTATGAAGGTTACCTTGAGCTTCGTGCTCAGCGCATAGAATCTGCGCTTTCGACTCAGGACAAGCATGCCAATATTCTGAGAAAAGAAATTGCGTGGATGAGGCGAGGCGCCCGTGCCCGTTCCACCAAACAAAAAGCCCATATAAAGCGTTATGAGGCTCTTCGCGATGAAGAAAAGCTCAAATTTGATGGTGATGTTGAGATATCTGCAATCTCTTCAAGACTTGGAAAAAAGACTATTGAACTCTATAACATAGGTAAGAGCTATGGTGGCAGGACTTTGATCAAAGACTTCACCTTTACATTTATAAGAGATGACCGTATAGGTATCCTGGGTCCAAATGGCTGCGGTAAGACAACTCTTATGAAGATGATAGTAGGCAGCATCCCTCCTGATAGCGGTCATATCGAGATCGGAGAGACTGTCAAGATTGGCTACTACGCTCAGGAAGCCGATACCATGGACGATAATCAGAGAGTTATAGACTATGTCAAGGATACTGCAGAGTATATAAAGACTGATGATGGCTATATCTCAGCATCCCAGATGTGTGAGAAGTTCCTGTTCGAAGGTAGCCTTCAGTATCAGCCGATAGGTAAGCTCTCAGGAGGAGAGAAAAGAAGACTGTATCTTTGTAAAGTTCTTATGGAGGCACCTAATGTTCTGATACTGGATGAGCCTACCAATGATCTTGATATCAAGACATTGCAGATACTTGAAGACTATCTTGATTCTTTTCCCGGAATAGTAATTGCAGTATCTCATGACAGATACTTTCTGGACAGAGTCGGAAGACGCATGCTGACATTTGATTCATATGGCGGCATTCATTTGTACAACGGATCCTATACAGAGTTCTTCGAAACTCATAAGGAAGGTGTTGACGGAAGCTTGTCCTGGGATTTTGCAGACGATACTACAGGCGCTTCCGGCAAAAACAAGAGCTCATCAGGTTCTAATTCAACTGCAGCTTCAGGAGCATCACTAAATAACGGTCAAGACATTCCTTGTGGAGGATCCCAGCCTTCATCAAATGATGGCAGAGGCAGTCATAAATTGAAATTCAGCTATAAAGAACAAAAGGAATATGAGACAATAGAAGATGACATAGCAAAGTCTGAAGAAAAAATTGCTGGGTTTGAAGAAGATATACTTGCAAATGCAACTGACTTTGGTAAGCTCAGAGAACTTGGTGAGAAAAAAGAAGCAGAGGAAAAAAGACTGGAAGAGCTTATGGAAAGATATGTCTATCTTGAAGAAAAAGCTGAAGAGATCGCTAAGCAGAACAAGGAGTAAATGATTTATATACTGCCTGCCACTGTAAAGAGGCTGGATATGCCGGTCAGTCCAAGTGGGAGCTTAGGGTATATAATAAATTGTGATCAGATATATATGATAATAGATATAGAATCAATCAAACTGATTCAGAAAGAGGTGGATTATGACAAATACTCAGATTTTTGAAAAGGTTGAAAAATGTACACAGGCAGTCAGGGCAAAGACAGATTTCGTTCCTAAGGTAGCTCTTACACTTGGATCAGGTCTTGGCGACTATGCCAAAAATATAGATATAATAGCGGAAGTATCATACTCAGAGATTGAAGGATTCCCTGTATCGACGGTTCCGGGACATGACGGCAAGTTCATATTTGGATACGTTGGTAAGACTCCTGTTGTATGTATGAAAGGAAGAGTACACTATTACGAAGGATATCCTATTTCTGATGTAGTTCTTCCTGCAAGAGTCATGAAGCAGCTTGGAGCACAGATCCTATTCCTTACTAATGCAAGCGGCGGTGTTAACTACCATTTCAGCGCAGGAGATCTGATGCTCATTACAGATCATATCAGCTGTTTTGCTCCCAATCCTCTTATGGGACCAAACGATGACAGACTTGGATTAAGGTTCCCTGATATGAGCAGTGTATATGACAAGGATCTTCAGGATATTCTCAAAAAGACTGCTATCGAGAACAAGATCGATCTCAAGGAAGGTATCTATTGCCAGCTTACAGGTCCTTCATTTGAATCACCTGCTGAGATTCGCATGCTCAGAACTCTTGGAGTTGATGCTGTTGGTATGAGCACAGTTGTAGAAGCAATCGCAGCTAATCACATGGGCATGAAGATCTGCGGCGTATCCTGCATCAGTAATCTTGCAGCAGGTATGAGCCAGAATCCTCTTAATCATGAAGAGGTTCAGGAGGCAGCAGATATGGCAGCTCCAAGATTTGCAAAGCTTGTAACAGAGGCTGTTAAGCAGTTTGGAGATCTTTGATCAGAGGTTTTTTAAGTTTGAAAGTGTTTCACTTTCAAACCCAAATTGGTGTCGCGAGCTCCACCAATTTGAACCATTAGTCACTCGCTTTGCTCGCGACATGAGGTTAAAAATGACGCTTTCGGGAGGAACATAAAGTGAACATCAGGTTTTACAATGCCAGGATCCTCACTATGGAGGAGGATAAGCCTGTATTTGAAGGTGAAGTATGGGTTAACGCAGACAAGATATCTTTTGTCGGAACTGATAATGAAGCTGCAAAAGCCAATATCTATAAGCATTTTGATCGTGAGATAGACTGCAAGAAGAATCTTCTCATGCCGGGATTTAAGAATGCACATACTCATAGTGCTATGACACTTATGAGATCGCTTGCTGATGACCTTCCAACACAGAAATGGCTTAATGATCAGATATTCCCTGTTGAGGCTCATATGACGGGAGAAGATATATATTCTCTTACCAAGCTTGCAATACTTGAATATCTTACAAGCGGCATCACATCTATTTTTGACATGTATCTGACACCGGATACAATAGCAAGAGCCTGCAGAGAAGCCGGTATGAGGTGTGTACAGGTTGGCTGTGTTAACAATTTCTCACAGTCTTTAGAGCTTGTAGAGAGGATGTACAATGAGCTTAATACAGAAGATGATCCTCTTAATTCATATTTTATGGGAATCCATGCAGAATATACCTGTTCACCTGAGCTTCTGACAAAATTCTCAGATCTTGTTCATAAGTACAAGGCACCTGTTTTTACCCATATAGCTGAGACCAAGGCAGAGACAGATGGCTGCATAGAGCGCTATGGCATGAGTCCTGTCAAGTACCTTTCATCAATGGGACTTTTTGATTTTGGAGGTGGCGGTTACCATCTTGTTCATGTCAATGAAGAAGATATGCAGATCCTTAAGTCCAGGAATATGTATGTTGTTACTAATCCTGGATCTAATGTCAAGCTTGCTTCAGGTATCGCACCGATATCTGATTATCTAAGACATGGAATACCTGTTGCTCTTGGAACAGATGGCCCAGCTTCTAACAACTGTCTGGACTTTTTCAGAGAGATGTTCCTTGTTACAGGTCTTGCCAAGCTTCGCTGCAATGATGCTTCTGCAATAGATGCAAATGAAGTTCTCAAGATGGCTACAGTTAACGGGGCTCATGCTATGGGACTTAATGACTGCGATACACTTACACTTGGTAAGCAGGCAGATATCATCATGATAGATCTTGATCAGCCCAACATGCAGCCTATTAACAATATCTGCAAGAATATCATATATAGCGGCAGCAAGCAGAATATTAAGATGACCATGATCGCCGGAGTTATAAGATATGAAGACGGCAGGTTCAATATAGGCGTAGATCCTCATGATCTGTACCTTGAAGCAGAGAATATCAAGGCCAGGATCAGGCACGAACTTGGAAGATGAGCTATAAAAAAAGATGCAAAGCGGAATTATAATTACTTGAAAAAGAAACGGAATATAATATGCAGGTTTATGTAACAGTACTTGGAATAATTGTAGCAATCCTTGTGATAGCCGCAATACTTGGAAAAAGAAACGAAAAAAGAGCAGAAAGATTTTATAGAAATAAGTTTATCAAAAACTGGGGCAAGGAACCCACTATTGATATAAGGGATAGCCGAAGACAGGCTATCCCCAAATATTTTGAAAATCACAAAGAAGATACAGCGCTTGATGATATCACTTGGAATGATCTGGGCCTTGATGCCGTATATGACAGGATCAATTATTGCAATTCAGGTGCAGGACAGGAGTATCTGTATTACAGACTTAGAACTCCCATGCAGACTGACGAATTTGAATCCTTTGAACAGCAGGTTGATAACTTTACTGCCAAAGAAGATCTTAGGGTTGATACCCAGCTTATCTTTGCAAGAATGTCCAATTTTGGCAAGCATTCGCTATATGACTATATAGGATCACTTGATGATCTTAAAATGTCATCAAGACTTCCTCATATGATCGCTGATCTTTTGATGCTCATATCTATTGCGGGATGCTTTTTTAAATTCGAAGTATTCTTAATTATCATAATTGCATGCCTTTTATATAATGCAGTTACATATTTTATCATCAAAGGAGATATCTCTCCTTACCTTTATATCTTTGGATATATCAACAGAATGCTTGGCGGCATAGATATGTTCAAGTCTGTTAAGGATGAAGTTCTTGCCAAAGAGACAAGGGAGCTTTTTGAATACGAAAAAGAAACCGATACTTTCAGAAGAGGTTCATGGATAATACTGGACCCCGCAAGGCTTTCCAACAGCGGTGATCCAATGAATATGCTGTTGGATTACATCTGCATGTTCACTCATATAGATCTTTTTAAATTCAAGAGCATGTACAAGTTTGTAAAAACTCATGGACAGCTTCTTGATAGTATAGTTACAACTCTCGGACGTATCGAGACAGAGATATCAGTTGCCTGCTACAGGGCTTCTCTTGACGGCAAGTACTGCCTGCCGGAGTTTGAGACCTTAAAAGGCGAAAAAGATAATGATAAAGACAGTAGTGTAGACCTTTCTTATAATGCAGCAGATCTCTATCATCCCTGCATGAAAAACCCTGTAGTAAACAGTATCACAGCAGATAAAGGAGTCCTCATCACAGGCTCCAACGCATCAGGTAAGTCAACATTCCTTAAGACAAGCGCTATCGCTACAGTTATGGCACAGACTATACATACAGTAACAGGATCTTCATACAAGGCGCCTATATATAGGATCTATTCTTCAATGGCGCTTAGAGACGATCTTGCAGGCGGAGACAGTTACTACATTGTAGAGATCAAGTCCCTTAAGAGAATATTAGACGCTGCAGCAAGTAAAGGTAGCAGGATATTCTGCCTTATAGATGAAGTACTTAGAGGTACCAATACCATAGAACGTATAGCCGCATCCACACAGATCTTAAAGAGCCTTGATAAGAAGAATATACAGTGCTTTGCAGCAACACATGATATAGAACTTACAGACCTTTTGAAAGATTATTATGATAACTATCACTTCGAAGGCGAAGTTACAGACAACGATGTTCACTTCAGCTACAGGATCCAAAAAGGACCCGCTACCACAAGAAATGCGATCAAGCTCTTATCTATGATAGGCTACGATACGACTATCGTAGAAGATGCTCAGAAGATGGCAGACGATTTTACAAGAACCGGCATCTGGGCATAAAAAACAATCAACTATAAAACAATTAAAAAACGTGGCAAAGATTTATATTCTGTTTGCCCGTGTGAGGGGCCTTAGATATGGCACCGACCTAGAACGTATATAGCATTTGAAAGGAATATTATGACACATATTGAAGTATATACGGATGGTGCAGCCAGGGGGAACCCGGATGGACCCGGAGGATACGGCGCTGTACTTAAGTTCACAGACAAAAGTGGAGAGCTTCATGTTAAGGAGCTGTCGGACGGCTTTGATAAGACGACCAACAACCGCATGGAGCTTCTTGGCGTTATTAAGGCTCTTGAAGCTTTGAATCATCCTTGCAGCATCGATCTGTATTCTGATTCCAAATATGTTATAAGCGCATTTAATGAACACTGGATAGAAGGGTGGCTTAAAAAAGGCTGGGTCAATGCTTCTAAAAAGCCTGTCAAAAACAGAGCTTTATGGGAGAGACTTTTAAAAGCCGCAGAGCCTCATAATATAACCTGGCACTGGGTCAAAGGTCATGCAGGGCATCCTGAGAATGAACGCTGCGACGAGCTTGCAACTACAGCTGCTGATGAGAATCCTGATATGCTGCTTCATGATGATGGTGGCGATCTTAAGGGAGTGTGCTGAATAATATCCGGTGTCTTATAAAGCTACTGACTATAGATATTTTTCAGAATACTTTATATTATATTTAGATTATTTGTAGCAAAAAGATGTTAGAATACAGTCAATATAATTATTATAAGGAAATCGTATATAGCTTAAAATACGATATAGGCAGAGCCTTTGAACAAATCAGTATTTAAAAGGGATTAGTATCAGGTTCGGACCTTATAGCCAAAATAGAAAGGAATCTATGAACGAAGTTAAACAACCAAAAAAACCACTTATTTTTTACTATCTGGCAGTACTTGTTTTGATGGTGATCATAAATCTTGTGGTTATGCCTCTTATAATCGGAGCTAACAGAACTGAAGTATCCTATAGCCAGTTCATAACCGATACAACACAGGGCAATATCAATAATGTCAAAATCTATTCAAATGAAATAGTATATCAGAACAATGATGGTAAGATCTACTACACTGCTACTATAGATGATCCGGAGCTTGTCAGCAGGCTTACAGAGTACGAAGTGGTTTTTTCCAGCGAGTTAGAAACTCAGGTTTCACCGTTTATGGAGTTCATTCTGACATTTGTACTTCCTATCATCATCTTTATACTGCTTGGAAGATGGCTGTCCAACAGGATGATGGACAGAATGGGCGGCGGTGCATCAGGTCAGTCCATGATGTTCGGAGGCCTTGGCAAGTCCAATGCAAGAGTATATGTACAGTCAACTGAGGGCATCAAATTTGCTGATGTTGCCGGTGAAGAGGAAGCCAAGGACAATTTAAAGGAGATAGTCGACTATCTTCATAATCCTGGCAAATACAAAGAGATCGGCGCTTCTATGCCCAAGGGCATATTACTTGTAGGCCCTCCCGGAACAGGTAAGACAATGCTTGCCAAGGCTGTTGCCGGAGAAGCTAATGTTCCTTTCTTTTCAATGAGCGGATCTGAGTTCGTAGAGATGTTTGTAGGTATGGGTGCTTCCAAGGTCAGAGACCTTTTCAAACAGGCCAAGGACAAGGCACCTTGTATTGTATTCATAGATGAGATCGATGCTATTGGTAAGAAGCGTGATGGCCAGTTAAATGGCAATGATGAAAGAGAGCAGACTCTTAATCAGCTCCTTACAGAGATGGACGGATTTGAAGGTAACAACGGTGTTATGATTCTTGCTGCTACCAACAGACCGGAATCTCTTGATCCTGCTCTTACAAGACCCGGACGTTTTGACAGAAGAGTTCCTGTAGAGCTTCCTGATCTTAAAGGCCGAGAAGATATCCTCAAGGTTCATGCCAAGAAGATAAGAATCTCAGATGATGTTGATTTTAACAAGATAGCCAGAATGGCTACAGGTACTTCCGGTGCTGAACTTGCCAATATCATCAATGAAGGAGCCCTTCGAGCAGTAAGAGACGGCAGAAGATTTGCTAATCAGGCTGATCTTGAAGAGAGTATAGAAGTTGTAATAGCCGGTTATCAAAAGAAAAATTCAATCATGTCTGATAAAGAAAGGCTCATCGTATCCTATCACGAGGTAGGACATGCTCTTGTAGCTGCAATGCAGAAGGGAACAGCTCCTGTTCAGAAGATAACTATAGTTCCTCGTACAAGCGGAGCTCTTGGTTATACCATGCAGGTAGAAGAAGAGGGTAATCACTATCTTATGAGCAAGACTGAGCTTGAGAATGAGATAGCAACATTAACAGGAGGCCGTGCAGCAGAAGAGGTTGAGTTTGGATCTGTTACAACAGGTGCTTCCAATGATATAGAGCGTGCAACTAAGCTTGCCAGAGCTATGATCACCAGATATGGTATGTCAGATGATTTTGACATGGTTGCTCTTGAAACAGTTAATAATCAGTATCTTGGCGGCGATGCTTCACTTGCATGCTCTGCCCAGACTCAGGCAAGGATCGATCAGAAGGTAGTAGAGCTTGTTAAAAAACAGCATGAAAAGGCTATCAAGATCCTTAAAGATAATAAGTCAAAGCTTGACGAGATTGCCAAGTATCTGTATGAAAAAGAGACTATCACAGGTGAAGAGTTTATGAACATCTTAAACCGTAAAAGTGATATAGCTGCTACAAGCGCAGAATCTTTTTCCGTATAAAAAGATTTAAAAAAGCCTTTTAGATACCGTATGATTTCACGGACTTTAGTATTTATTTGATATACTAAAGCCGATCTGAATCAGTATATAAAGCCATTCTAATAAATGATGATGTGGATTCTCATTTTAGAATGGCTTTTTCCATATCGGAAAACCGGTTGCGATGAGTTTTGATTTGCGTCATAATAAAGTGGACGAAATTCTTACATTTTCTAAGTTCAGTATCCTGTGATCAAGTAGTACATAGCTTGGATATGCTGATAATGGGGTGAATATGGATATAACTGATTTTTCTACGGGTACAGAGATTACAATTTATATCCCTATAATGGACAAGATGATTCCGGCAGTATGTAGCGTCGTCGGGCCAAGAGGCGAAGGGATAATGGTAACTCAGCCAAGATATAAAGGGGTACCACTTAATGAAATGCATGATTTCTCCTTCAGCATCCATGATAAGGATTTTAACAGATATAATTTCAAGTGTAGCCTTATACAGCCTATAGCTCAGCTTAATAACAGGTTCTACTATATGGAAGGACTTCAGGGTATAGACACCAAGAATTATCGCAAAGCAAAGAGATATCCTGTAGGTATTCTGGGGACTGCCTATGCCGGCAAGGGTAGAGACGCACAGGTGGTCATATATGATATATCCATGAGAGGTATATCTTTTGCTATGGAGAGAGAAGCTGTATTCCGTATTGGCGATGATGTGACTATAACGTTTCAGGAGAAAGAACGCAGCAGGCACTTGGTGATACAGGCTCAGATAGTCAGAAAGTTCTCTCTTGATGACTATGAGGCGGTTGGATGCAGGATGCATGACATAGGAACAGATGTAATGGCCTTTATAAAAAGGGTTAAGGACAGATATACGAATGGGGGCGAATCCGAAGATTAGGAATGATCAAAAGATAATGATCTGATATGGACAATGTAGATAGAATATGAAATATAGAATATTCTGATCATCTATTTTCTGATCATCCGTATCTTAATAGCGGATTTTGACTTATATGAAGAAGATTGCTTTATTAACAGATGGATGGCGCAAGTTTATAGTTTATGCCTGGGCAGAAGGCATAATGAGAAAGATACGTAAAGAGAATCTGGACATGGTCTTGTTCCAGTTCAACTGCTTTGGTAACTGGAGTAGTGATAGAGAGAACAATCAGGGGGAGTACAATATCTTCAACCTTCCTGATCTTACAGCATATGATGGTATTGTCATAGATGCCAATAATATAACAGATTATGAGGTGCTTCAGAAGCTCATCAGGATGGTAAGAGAAAGCGGAAAACCTGCTGTCAGCATAGGTCATGAGTTCCCTGGTCTGTATTATGTGGGTATTGATAATAGAAAGCCTATAGAAGAGATCATGGATCATCTTTATAATGTCCATAATTGCAGAAGCTTTGTCTTCGCAGGAGGTCCCGGAGACAATTTTGAGAACAGACAGAGGGCCGAATCTTATCTGGACTGTCTCCAGAAATATCAGCTTACAGAACTTAATAATCCGGTATTGTACGGTGACTACGAATTTGCCACAGGCGTTCGTTATATGAATGATTATATTAAGAACCATAAGCCCTTCCCTGATGTTTTTGTATGTTCTAATGACAATATAGCTACAGGAATCTGCAGGACAGCTGAGCTTAATGGTTATCATGTCCCCGGAGACTTTCTTGTCACAGGTTTTGACAATCTTGAGAAGGCAAGGAACTATCTTCCTCAGATAACTACTGTTAATATGGATAGAGAGCTTATCGGAGAAAGAGCGCTTGAAATACTTATCGATCTGTGGGAAGGAAGAGAAGTATCCTCTCACACATATACAGATGCCAATGTTATCTTTGCCGAAAGCTGTGGTTGTCCCAACAGCGGAATGGTAGATTATAGGAATTATCTTAAGAGTGTAATTGACTCTAACTGTGCCAAAGAGGTTTTTGATAATGAGATAGCATGTCTTGAAAGAGATGTACTTAAAGAGCCTACTATGCATGATATGTTTGACACTATAGAGAAATATATGTGCAGTAAAAATGTTGAAGGTTTCTTTGCAGTAGTAGATGAGAGGATATTTGAGCCTTACATGAGTACTCATTTTCCTACGGAGGGGTATTCTCGTCCTGATCTTAAAGTACAGCTTGCAGTATGTAATGGCAAGAGAACGTCTTTTGAATCGGTGGAGGACCTTATAGGATATATAGATCATAATCTTAAGGGAGTTCATTACCTTTTTAATCCTATACATTTTGGCAATGAAGCGGTTGGTTATACGCTTCATAAGAATCCGGTATTTCTCTATGAATGGTCCAATCTTCTCGATATGCAGGAAGGAATCATAGAGGGCTTTAAGAATCTTTTCCACAAGAAACAGCTCACCAATGCCATGAAGCAGCTTGAGGATGTCTACAATAAGGACCAGCTGACCGGGGTTTTCAACAGGATAGCTCTTACTGATATTGTTGAGTCCAGATTCAATAGAGAAAGAGCCAGGGGAATCATCTGGGGAGTTGTATTTGTTGATGCTGATAATTTTAAGACTCTTAATGACAGATACGGTCATGAGTATGGTGATAAGGTGCTTAAGATCATCGCTAAGACTATGAAGAAGCATGTGCCTGAAGGCGGCGATGTATTCAGATTTGGAGGAGATGAGTTCGTAGCTCTTTTTCCAAATGCATCCAGAGGCGTTTTGAAAAGTTACAGAGAGAAGGTTGTAAGCGAGCTTGAGCAAAATGATACTGCTATCAGCATGGGAAGCTGTCTTACCAATATGAATATGACTCTGACCTTGGCTGATTATATTTCGGCTGCAGATGGCAGTATGTACCTTGATAAAAATGACAAAGGCTGATCATTACTAGTGTACTGACTCGTTCATATTTAATCAAATTACTTGGCTATGAATTTATCTACATCGTCATAAAATCTCGCCAATGATTACATTGCCTTCGATTTTATTCCTTGTATATAAATCCATTTCCTTCGCAATTTGATCAAATATGAATGAGTCAGCACACTAGATTCAGAGAGCTTTATAACCTGCTTTTTGTCCAATATTTTTAACTAATTTTTCAAAGGATTTTTTCCGAAAAACTATATGGGTATGTATTACTGCATTTTATGATTTGAGCTTTTTCGGAGGATCCGAATGAAAATAAAATTTTCAGGCGAACGATACAGATATTACATTCTTGGATTTCTTGCGCTTGGTTTTTTTATAACTACGGCTATTTTTAGTTATAATACCAAAGATACAAATGAGCTTTTTTTCAGTATAGAAGACGGTGTATATATCGACTTTGATGAAGGTTGGATCGATGAAGATGGCAATACTGTCAATATTGCTGATCTAACTTATCACGGGCATAAAGACAGAGAGAGTTACCTTTTTTACAGAACTATTCCGGAAGGTCTTACAGGTGAAGAGTCTCTTAGCTTTGAAGTTAAGCATATGGGATTTTGCATATATTTTGATGACAGGGAATATGATGGATACGATTATGGAGAGACTCCGGATAGTCTGGACTTTGTAACGAATGATCTTGATGCAAGATATGTAACTACAGATTTTGAAAAGATGATAATGCAGCACTATACGGACTATTATAAATTGTATGGTGTTGATTATATTGCGTATATGGCTGATGGGTTAGGATCAGGCCTTGGAAGCCGCGGGGCGGGTACTTATCTTAGGACTATGCAGCTATATACTTCTGATGTTGGAGATACTATATATCTCGAACTGTTCCCTGTCTATAGTAATTCCAAGATTTGTAACATGGCAATCGAACCGGCGAGCGCTTACATAAGATCCAGGATCATGGCTGCTCTTCCAAGTTTTATTGTCTGTATAGTTATTATTTTAATAGGAGTTGCTATCATAATTGCCACTAAGCTTATCTCTGACCAAAGATCAGGAAGAATATATGAGTCACTTGCTGCTCTGATCATCCTTGTAGGGTTATGGTCGATGATAGAAACTCATCTTCTTGACTATGTCCTTGGTACATCCGAATACCTGCATACGATTTCATATTTTCTCCTTATGTCGATGGCTTATCCTATAGCGGTATTTAGTGATATGGTGACGCTTAAACCGCATAAGAGGATTGCCGGAATTGTATTCTGGGCAACTGTAATCCTGATCGATTATTGTACGTTTACCAACTATAATGAGATATTCGATTTCCATGAAACAGTATATCTTTCAGATCTGCTTATAATGGTAACGGGCTTTTTCGTTATAATCAGGATCATCATGGATCAGAAATTCAGGAAAGATAATGATCTTCATGTCAATACCAACTGGATAGATCTCTCTCTTGCATTTATAACTTTTATGGGTCTTATAGATCTACTTAGGTACATAAACATTTTGCATATCAAGAAGATATTTGATAGTGGTTTCTTCACAAGAATAGGTGTCCTTGTATTTACAATCGGTATGTTCATCAATCTGTTCATAGATACTATGAATAGGAACAGGCAGGCGGATAAGGCCGGAGCCTATATGGAGATGGCATTTACAGATGCTCTTACAGGTATCCCTAACCGCGGAGCTTTTCTCCTAAAAGAGAGTGAGATCTCTGACAGGATGAGGGAGGTTTCCAAGAGGAAAAAAGATGTAAACTTCCAGATAGTATATGTAGCACTTGATCTTAACGGTCTTAAGATAGTAAATGATACTTTGGGACATGCAACAGGTGATGATTATATAGTTGCTGCTTCAGGGATATTGATGCAGGCATTTTCAGATTATGGTTATGTGTACAGGGTTGGCGGTGATGAATTTGCATCTTTTATCGTTTGTGATAATGCAGTGGACAGGTATTTAGAGTGCATTGACAAGATGTGTGAGATGATTCGGGATTATAATGAAAAGTCAGGCAGGGATATGCAGATGCATATAGCTTATGGCTATAGTGTGTGGACTCCGGGAGATCATCGCGATATTAGCAAAGTAGAAAAAGATGGCGATGAAGCTATGTATGAAAAGAAACGTCAGATGAAAAAGGTAGCTGCTAAGAAGAAAAGCTGATTCCACTTGGACGGGCCGGCATCCCCAAAGTCTTTGCAGGGGCAGGCAGTATATATATCATTGCCATGCTGTTAATAGTTTTATAATTCATGGCATGATATCTGGAGCTTTTCATTCTGGGGTCCAAACTCGCTTCGCTCAGACATGTGGACCCCGGGCAGAATGAAAATCTCCATCTATCACGCTCATGAATTTAATAAAACTATTAAAAGCATGGCAATGATATATATACTGCCTGCCCCTGCAAAGACTTTGGGGATGCCGGCCCGTCCAAGTGGGAAGTTTAGTAAGATAATTATAAAAAAGTTGAGTATAAGAATTTGTAGGGAGGCTTAATCTATGTGGGCTTATGAAAGTGTTTTTTATCAGATATATCCACTTGGCGCCTGTGGCGCACCTTTTGAAAATGATGGTAAACCTGAAAAGAGACTCAAAAAACTTGATACTTATGTTCCTCATCTGAAGAAATTGGGAGTAAAGGGCGTCCTGTTCAACCCTTTATTTGATTCTGATACCCATGGTTATAATACAAGAGATTATCGCAAGGTTGATGTAAGACTTGGAGATAACGCAGATTTTAAAAAGCTTGTTGATAAGCTTCATAAAGCAGGTATCAAGGTCATACTTGATGCTGTATTTAATCATGTAGGCAGAGGATTTTGGGGCTTTACTGATGTCCTTGAAAAAAGGGAAGGATCAGAGTATAAAGACTGGTTTCATATAAATTTTGGCGGCAATAATGGCTATAATGACGGACTCTGGTACGAAGGCTGGGAAGGTAACTTCGACCTTGTTAAGCTCAATCTGCAGAATCCGGCAGTTACAGATTATCTTATAGATACTGTTAGATACTGGATTGATACTTTTGATATAGATGGTCTTAGGCTTGATGTTGCATACTGCCTCGATCAGAACTTTATAAGAAGGCTTCGCTATGAATCTTCGCAGATGAAGGAAGATTTCTTCCTGATGGGAGAGATGATAGGCGGAGATTACAGGAATATCTGCGGAGAGGGCCTGTGCGATAGTGCTACCAACTATGAATGCTACAAAGGGCTTTTTTCTTCAATGAATTCTTATAACCTGTTTGAGATAACGCATTCACTTCTGCGTCAGTTTGGCCCTGAGAACTGGACCTTGTACAGGGGCATGCATCTGTGGTCTTTTGTAGACAATCATGATGTTACCAGAGTATCAAGTATCCTTGCTAATCCTGAACATATAAAGCCTATCTATGCTCTTATGTTCGGGATGCCGGGTATACCATCTATATACTATGGTAGTGAATGGGGATTTAAAGCAGATAAATCTCAGGGCGATCCTGCGCTTAGACCTATGTTTGATAAGCCTTTATGGAACGAGCTTACAGATTATATAAAGGGATGCGTTAGTGCGTTCCAGTCATCCAAGGCCCTTCAGTACGGAGCCTTTAAATCACTTGTCCTTCAGAACAAGGCCTGCGTATGGGAACGTGAGACTGATGATGACAGAGTACTGGTAGCATGTAATATAGATGGTGCACCATTTACTGCCCATTTCGATGCAAGAGCAGGACAAGCCGTGGATCTTATAACCAGCGAGATGATAGATTTTGGCGGCGGCCTTGAAATCCCGCCATACACAGCCTACATACTAAAGCCGCAATGACCCCCCTTGGGACGGAGGCAATGTCATTTCGCCTACAAATGCCCCCTAGGGACTGATGCACAGAAAAGGTTACGGCCTGGAAGCTTCTACGTTGGAACATTGGATTTTTATGAGTTGTAAAAAGATATGTTACACAAGTAACGACATAGAGTTATAATATAAACGATATAACGATATATTTATACTAAAAAATACACGGAGGATATGTAATGAAATTTCTAAAGAAGCTTCAAACATGCACTATCGTTGTAGTAATGCTCACTGTAACTATCTTTTGTTCATCAGGTAAGCTGTCTTCGGTTTATGATAGTTTTAATTTAATAGGTAATAACGTTTATGCAAGTGGCGACTATAAGTATTCTGTTGATTCCTCGGACTTCGTCCTTCTAACAGATGTCATTCCGGATGCGATTTTAGAAATTCGCTATTATTCTACTTACAATTTTGTTGGTGATCGCATCACAGGATATGAAGAACCTATAGCACTTCTTACAAAAGAGGCAGCAGCTGCACTTAAACAGGCAAGTGATGAGTTCAACTCCCTTGGCTACAGACTTAAAATATATGATGCATACAGACCTCAGATGGCTGTAACTCACTTTGCAAACTGGGCTTTGGATGTAAATGATACAAGGATGAAGGCTTTCTTTTATCCTGAACTTGATAAAAGCGTTTTGTTTGAGCAGGGATATATAGATGCACATTCGGGGCATAGCAGAGGAAGTACGCTTGATCTGACTCTTTTTGATATGAATACAGAAAAAGAAGTTGATATGGGCGGAACTTTTGACTATTTTGGAGAGCTTTCACACCCGGATTATACAGGTATTACTGAGCAGCAATATGCAAACCGTATGCTTCTTCAAAGCGTTATGGTAAAACATGGTTTTAAGCCTCTTCCGGAAGAGTGGTGGCATTTTACACTTGTCGATGAGCCATATCCGGATACCTATTTTGACTTCCCTGTTAGTAGAAGCTCGCTATTAACTAATGCTAGTGACATAGAAGATCAAAACAATAATAATGTTAAGGAACAGTCTGATGAGGGCGTCCTTGATCCTCTTTCATACTGGACTACAGAAAGTGCGGCCAGAACATCGCTTGTTTCATATGTAGCATCAGTTACTGATGAAAACAGTCCTGATTTTATCCCTGTTAGGGACAGGATCGCAGTATTTGATCTTGACGGAACTCTTTTTTGTGAGACAGATCCCAATTATTTTGATTATTGCCTTTTAGAGTACCGCGTTCTGGATGATCCTACGTACAAGGACAAGGCCTCTGATTTTGAAAAAGAGGTTGCACTTAAGATAAGAGATCAAAATCAAAACCATACTTCTTATAAAGGATTAGAAGTTGATCATGGTAAGGCTGTTGCATCAGCTTTTGCAGGAATGACAATAGAAGAATTCAATCAGTATATACAGGCTTTTAAGGCTCAGCCCATGCCGGGATATAATAACATGACAAGAGGACAGTCTTTCTATCTTCCGATGGTACAGGTAGTTAACTTCCTTCAGGCTTATGACTTCACTGTTTATATTGTCAGTGGTACAGATAGATTTATAGTCAGAGGTATTATAGATAATTCTATACTGGACATTCCTCCCAGACAGATAATAGGTTCTGATGAGACTATAAAGAGTAATGACCAGGGCGATGAAGATGGTCTTAATTATGTATTTGAGGATGATGATGTCCTTATCCTTGGCGGAGAGTTTATTGTTAAGAATCTTAAGATGAATAAAGTATCCGTAATAGCTCAGGAGATAGGACAGCAGCCGGTGCTTTCTTTTGGCAACAGTACAGGTGATCTTAGTATGTGCGAATATGTAGTTAGTAACAATAAGTACAAGTCTATGGCATTTATGCTGTGCTGCGATGATACAGTAAGAGAAAACGGCAATGTAGAAAAAGCTGATAAGATGTATGCTCTATGTGATGAGTGTGATTTTGTACCGATTTCTATGAAGAATGACTGGACTACGATATATGGCGATAATGTAACAAGAAAATAACTGAAACTTCGCACTTGCCAAAAATACGCCACCCTTTGAGGCAGCGCCGATGCGGATAGTTTATAATGCATTTTCATATCTTGAAGGTGTTATAATTCAGGGCATGATATCTGAATTTTTATATTCTAGGGTCTGAAACTCGCTTCGCTCAGACATGCAGACCCTAAGAAGAATATAAAAATCCATCTCTCATGCTCCTGAATTTTATAACACCTTCAAAAGATATGAAAATGCATTATAAACTATCCGCATCGGCGCTGCCTCAAAGGGTGGCGTATTTTTGGCAAGTGCGAAGTTTGAAAAACTAAGACATACAATGCAAAAAAATGCCCTAAGGGGGCATTTTAGCAAAGCCAAATGTTATGAAATACCTGTGGAGCCAAAGCCTCCGCGATCAGGTCCTTCAAGATGTTCTACTTCTTCGAACTCAATTGCAGGCTGCTGCTTCATGATCCTGAACTGGCAGATACGGTCGCCCTTGTGAATCTGTGTATCTCTCATTGCAAGACATGGCATACGCCACATATCCTGGTCACCTGAATAAGAATTATCGATTACTCCTACACTATTGGTCTGGATCACACCAAAGTTCTTGAATGTTGAACTTCTAGGTGCAAGATGAGCTTCATATCCATCAGGAAGTCTCATTGCAACTCCAAGAGGTACAAGCTTAAAATCTCCGGCTTTCATAGTTACATCTTCACTTGCGCGAAGATCATACCAGTCAGATTTGCCTTCTACAAGAGTAAGTCTTTCAACATCTTTATCAAAATATTTGATGATTATTTTTTCCATTAATGAGGCCTCCATATAATTGTTTTTCATAGAATACCATCATACTACATATCTGCTCTGCCTGTAAAACACCTCCGTCAGCTACCCCAAAAGAGCCACTGATTTTGTTCCACTAGGGGCTGTTTTGCTGCAATTAGTTTGAAGTATTAAAAAATGCTAAGTAAATTAAAGTAAACAGCCGATATAGCTTTGTAGAATAGAACATTTGCGATGCTTTTTTTGCACCTATAGATAGTATCTGGTTTTATTGACGTGGCGGGTGTATATGAATTCTTTGCCTGAGCAGTTATATGACATCTTCATAAGAGGCGGCGCATATCTTACGATCCTGAAAGGTATAGGAGTCACACTTGAGATTACTATACTATCGGTATTATTCGGGACCTTGTTTGCTTTTGTGGTATGCAGGCTTAGACTTAGCCACAATATCATATTGAGTACCATAGCAAGGCTGTATATAGCGGTCCTTAGAGGAAGTCCTGTTCTTCTTGTTTTGATGATATTTTACTACGTGATATTTGCTACAAGTCCTTTATCTGCTCCGATGATCGCGGTATTTGCTTTTTCGGCCAACTTTGCAGCTCACGTAGCTGAGATTATGAGGACTTCTTATCAGGCAACAGACAAGATGCAGCGTGAAGCAGCCAGGACTCTTGGATTTAGCAGATGGCAGTCTTTCTACCTGATATCTTTTCCTCAGGCAGTTGATATAGCTCTTCCTGTGTATCAGTCAGCAGTTGTGACGCTCCTTCAATGGACCAGTGTTGTAGGATATGTAACCATAACAGACCTTACTAAAGTCATCAATAATATAACGATAAGAACCATGCAGCCGGTGATATTGCTTATCACAGGAGTGCTGTTGTATCTGGCTATCGCATATCTTGTGTATGGGCTCTTTTATCTAATAGAACAGGTAAGAGCCGCCCGCAGAGGAGGTGATGGCTGATGGACATGATCCGGATGGAGAGTGTATCCAAGAGCTATAACGGCGTCTGTGTGTTAAAAAATATAAATCTCACCATTAAAAAGGGAGAGATAGTTGTAATTATCGGAGGCTCCGGATGTGGCAAGAGCACACTCCTAAGGCTTATAGAGATGCTTGAAAAACCTGACAGCGGACATATCTACATAGGAGATAGTGACATAACGGCCGCCAAGGGCAAAAACATTGACAGACTTAGAACAAGGCTCGGAATGGTATATCAGGGCTTTCATCTGTTCAGTCATATGGATGTTCTTAAGAATATAACACTTGCACCTGTAAAACTGAAACATATGACAAAAGAAGCTGCAGATAACAAGGCAATGGAATTGTTAAAAGCAGTTGGACTTACAAATAAGGCACACATGATGCCGGATCAGCTATCAGGCGGACAGAAGCAGAGAATTGCCATATGCAGAAGTCTTGCAATGGATCCTGAAGTGATGCTTTTTGATGAACCTACATCAGCACTTGATCCTACGATGATAGGCGAAGTACTTGCAACTATAAGGCTTCTTGCCAAGCAGGGCATGACGATGGTCATCGTGACTCACGAGATGTCTTTTGCCAGAGAGATAGGAAGCAGGATCATATTCCTTGCAGAACATGGAATATATGAGCAGGGCACTCCCTCGGAGATATTTGATAGCCCTTCAAAGCTTCTTACAAGAGATTTTATATTCAAATTAAAGCACTTCACCTACGATGTGTATGCAAGACACTATGATCTTATGAAGATGCACGGTGATCTGCAGAAGTTCGGCGAAAGGTACGGCATAGAAGGTAAATATATAATAAGACTTCAGTTGTATGCCGAAGAACTTATAGAAGAGGCTATAAACCAGCAGGATGCCAAGTATCCGGAGATAAGCCTTAGAATATCACTTTCTGAGGGTACTAAGGATTTTAATATAGATGTTGTCTATTCGGGAATCAATAGGGATATCTTTGATATTCTCGATGAAGATACAGATGGTATACATATAGGACTTACTATATTAAAAAAAGTAGCCAGAGTAAGAGAACACAGTTATAAGTATGGAATCAACACACTGAAAATTGTTGTATAAAAGGAGGTCTAAAATGCAGACATTTATCGGCAACAGTTTCAACAAAGATGCCAAAGCAGCGGTTGCAGAAGCCACAAAAGGGCTTAGCAATCCGCATATGATCCTCTTTTTTGCTAACTTCAATATGGTTGAAGCTGTAGCAAAAAAGCTCAAAGAAAGTTATCCTGATGTGCCTACTATAGGAACATGCGCGATCTCATATTTTGAGAAGGATGCAAGTGATAATAAACTCATAGTAATAGGATTTGGTTCTGATGCTAAGGTCAAGGTTGGCGTTCTTAGATATCTCTCCACGACTCCTTTATATGACATAATGGATCTCAAAAATGCAGTCAAGGAAGTTGGCCCCGGAGATGAAGATACTATCTGCCTGGAATTCTGTACCAATGACGAAGAGATTCTTGTTACAACTATGAACGTAGTTCTGGGTCAAAAGAAGGTAAGACTTGTAGGCGGAACTGTATTTGGAGTTCCTGATGGTAAAAAAGGCTGCGTTGCAGTTAATGGCGAGATCTATGAAGATGCATGCTGCTATGCAGTTATAAAGAATACCTCCGGCAAGATAAGAACGTATTCTGAGAATATCTATAAATTAAACCCGGATGCCAAGAAACATATAGCTACTAAGGTCAATCTTAAGACCAAGGAGCTGGTTCAGATGGATTATAAGCCGGCATCAGAAGTATATGCCAATGAGCTGGGTATCCCTAAGAGCCAGATTGTTGATAACGTGCTTGAGAATCCTCTCGGACGTATTCTGGGAGACGAAGTCTATATCTGTTCTCAGTATGGAATAGGAGAAGGCGGATCTCTTATCAATTATAAGAAGTTCAATGAAAATGATACTGTTGCGATCCTGCATCTGGAAGACTATGAAGCTATAAATGCTGATACCAGAAGCAAGATCAAAGCAGAGAATCCAAAGATATCCTTTGTTTTTAGTGTTAACTGTATATACAGGCATTTGCTCTTTACTAACAAGAATCATCTGCAGGATTTCATGAATGACATGGGTAGCCTTGGCAAGCATGTCGGAGTTGTAGGTGGTGGAGAGCAGTACAATACACAGCACGTTAATCAGACAATGGTCTGCGCAGTATTTGATTGATGGAGGTATGATATGGCTTTCTTCAAAAAAACAAAAGAGAATGTGGATCAGAATGCAGTCCAGGGTGTGCAGGCCAGAAGCATAGCAGAGCAGCTTGCACCTCTTGCAGAAGCAGGCAGATTTGCTGTTGAGCAGAAAGATAAGCTTCAAAACGAGGAAGCGGTAACCATTGAAGGTATCGAGGAGATCGGTGACCACTTCGAACAGGTTAAAGACAAATATGATAATATCATAAATTCCGTAGATGCTTTTAAAGAGCAGTTTGAAAATGTAAGATCTATCTCTGATACATTCGAGAATATCGTTGAGAAAATGGTCAAGACAGCGGATGATTCTCATGAAGGAATGAACAGAGTGGATGATAGTTCTAATTCTGTATCAGATACTATCGATGCGATGCAGGAAGTATTTGATAAGTTCCAGGAAAGCTTTGATGAGATTCAGGATCAGGTCAACCAGATCAACGCTTTTGCCAACCAGACTAACCTCCTTGCCCTTAATGCTTCTATCGAAGCTGCAAGAGCAGGCGAAGCAGGCAAGGGATTTGCGGTCGTTGCAACTCAGGTCAATAAGCTCTCTATTGAGATCAAGAACCTTGTTGCATCAATTGATACAGGTATGGCCAATCTTAATGCCAACAACCAGTCTCTTAAGGACTCTCTTAATAAGACCAAAGAAGCTATAGAACAGTCTCATACGGAGATTGTAGCAACTCAGGAGATTATTGGTAACATTAAGACTGTTGCGGATGAAGTCGGAGATCAGAGTCAGGAGATGACCGGAGTATTTGCTAAGTGCGATGAGTCAATTGAAGCAATATCCGGAAGTATCGAAGAATCCAATCGCTACTTTGGCAATGTTACTGATAGTATAGTTGAACTCAAGAACAAGATCACCAAGAAGGGTCTTATGTTCGAAGACATGAACAACGTATTGAGCCAGTTCGCTCCTTACATCGATAAGATCGTTAAAGATAACCAGTAAAACAGGTAGGTCGTAGCCCCTTTGGGCTCACCGGTACTTTACACTTACAAAACAGACTCCATCCCATGGAGCTGTGCTGGCATGGGTGGTTTATTAAGTCTTGTAGTGTCTTGAAATTGTTATAAATTCAAGGCATGATATCTGGATATTTATATTCTAGGGTCCGAAACTCGCTGACGCTCAGACATGCGGACCCTGAGAAGAATATAAATACCCATCTATCAAGCTCTTGAATTTTATAACAATTTCAAAAGACACAACAATACTTAATAAATCATCCATGCCAGCGCATCTCCAAGGGATGGAGTCTGTTTTGCAAATGGAAAGTACCGGCGAGCCCAAAGGAAATTTACAAAAGTTTTACGATTTCATTCTTTATTGGACTCATTAAAAAAATGTTGTATAATCAAAATGTTGTGCAAAAAATATAACTTAAACTTTCCACTTGGGCTGTGCAGTATCCTTGAAGGGTTGGCATAGGGACACAGCGCTTGGGATGCAGAATATAAATCTTAGCCACGCTTTTAATCGTTTTATATATTTCATGAGCGTGATAGCTGTAGATTTTTATTCTGCTAGGGGTCCACCTGTTTGAGCGAAGCGAGTTTGGACCCCAGAATAAAAATATACAGATATCATGCCATGAAATATAAAACGATTAACAGCGTGGCTAAGATTTATATTCTGAATCCACAGCGCTGTGTCCCTATGCCAACCCTTCAAGGATGCTGCACAGCCCCTAGCGAGAAGCTTAAGTTTATAATTCTTTATTATGAAAAAAGTTTTAATTCTTATCGAACATATTTTTTTCACAAATATATGAGAGAATGTTTCTGTTCGATTGCTGCAGGGATTTAGGCAATAGGCTCTGCGCATAAGAACAGGCACGACACAATAATTTCAGGGAGGTCTACAAAAGTTGATTGAGGTAGATAATATTGTCAAAACCTATGGCGACTACCAGGCCGTCAATCATTTGTCTTTCAAACTTGAAAAAGGCAAAATCTATGGTTTCCTTGGCCCTAATGGTGCCGGTAAATCCACGACTATGAACATAATGACAGGATATATAGCAGCAGACAGCGGAACTGTTACTATCAACGGTCATGATATCCTTAAGGAGCCCGAAGAAGCTAAAGCGTGCGTTGGCTATCTTCCGGAGATTCCACCTCTTTACATGGATATGACAGTTGGTGAGTATCTTCGCTTTGTATGCGAACTCAAGAAAGTTCCTAAGAAAGAAGTGAGAGAGCACATCGTTAAGATTCTTGCGGATACTATGCTTGGAGATTACGAGCATCGTATGATCCGCAACCTTTCCAAAGGTTATAAGCAGAGAGTCGGCCTTGCGCAGGCACTTGTAGGTGATCCTGAAGTTATAATCCTTGATGAGCCTACAGTTGGACTTGATCCTCAGCAGATCAACCAGATGCAGGATTTCATGAGGTCCCTTAAGGATGACCATATCGTGATCTTAAGCTCACATATCCTTTCACAGGTAAGTGCAGTTTGTGATTATATCCTTATAATGTCTCACGGCGAGCTTGTACAGCAGGGTTCAGAAGAAGAGCTTGAAGCTGGTGAGAACAAGTCTCAGGTACTTAAGGTTCGCCTTCTTGCAGAGCCTTCCCAGATCAAAGAGGCTCTTAAGGGCATCGCTCATATTAAGAGTATTGAGATTGGTGATTCTAAGGATGCTGACGGCGCATATGAAGCTGTTATCACAACTGACAGCACAGTAGATATCAGGAAGAATGTAGGTCTTGCATTTGCAAAGGCTTCAATCCCTGTTATCGAGCTTACTGAGAAGAGGATCACTCTTGAAGATATCTTCCTTACAGCTACAACTCAGACTCCCGGCTATATCGATCATGCCAAGGTGAGAAAAGAGAAGAAGGAAGAAAAAGAGCTTTCAGAAAAGCGTAAGGAAGCTAAGAAAGCTGTCAAGGAAGCAGCAAGAGCAGCTGGCCTTGATCCTATCATGCCTGAAAGTGAAGAAGAGGTTCTTACCGATGAAGAGCTTGAAAAGGCAGCTATGGGAGAACTTGATATCGAGGATATCGATGATGTTATTTCAGAAGAAAGTACAGACGAAAAAGTTGATTCTGAAGATGAGGAGGCGAATGAGTAATGCTTGCAATATTTAAAAGAGAGTTCAAATCCTATTTTCAGACCCTTGTAGGTCCTATCGCAATTGATATTATCCTTGTATTTGGCCTTTTGTTCTTCTGGATCTATAACCTTATGAACGGTTATTCAGATCTTGCCAATACATTGTATAGCATGTGTATGTATGGATTTACTTTTGCTATACCTGTTCTTTCAATGAGATGTTTTGCTGATGAGAAGAGAAATAAGTCAGACCAGCTTCTTTTTACAGCACCCGTTTCAATAGGACAGATCGTTATAGGTAAGTTCCTTGCACTTGCAGCAGTAGTTGCAATACCTGTTGCACTGCTTTGTGTACTTCCTCCTATCATGGGAATCTTCGGAACAGTTCCTTACAAGTGGGACTATGTTATGATCCTTGGCGTACTTTTGTATGCACTTATGATCATCGCGATCAGTATGTTCATGTCTTCACTGACTGAGTCTGCTACGATCGCTGCTGTATTCTCAATCCTTGTAACTTTCCTTGGAATGGTACTTGGAAGCTTCTATAGCAATATTGGTAATGAGAAGGTTGCAACAGTTCTTTCTGCAGTATATGACTTTGGTTCAAGACTCATAACTTTATTGAACGGATCCTTTGATATTACTGCAGTAGCATATATGCTGACTGTTACAGCTCTTTTCCTCTTCCTTACAACTCAGTCTATCCAGAAAAGAAGATATACTGTTTCTAAGGAAAATGCTTCTGTTGGTATGTATTCTGCGGTCATGACTGTAGTCATGGTAGTGGTTGTAGTATTTGTAAACCTTGCAGCAAGCCAGATTCCGGAGAAGTATCGTATCATCGATGTTACTAATAATGGTGCATACTCACTTACAGATGCTGCCAAAGAAGTTGCATCATCTACATCTGATGAGATCTCTATCTACCTTATGGGTACACAGGAACAGTATGAGGCATATACATACACTCAGACAATCGTTGATAATATCAAGATGTTCCAGCGCTACTCAGGCAAGATCTCTTATGAATTCATAGACCTTGAGACAAAACCTAACTTTGCTCAGGACTATACAACAGATACAGTTTCTACTTACGATGCTATTGTTTATGATAAGTCTACTAACAGAACCAAGGTTATAGCACTTGAAGACTTCCTGGTACTTGAAACTGATTATCAGACATATCAGCAGAATATCACAGGATATGACGTTGAGGGTGAGCTTGCTCAGGCTATCCAGTACGTACAGCTTACAGAAGACAAGCTTGTAAAGGCTTATACACTTACAGGTCACAATGAGACAGCATTCGAAACATCATTTACAGATGTTATCGCCAAAGCTAACGTATCTACAGAGGATCTTACACTTTATACAGCAGATGCAGTTCCGGATGACTGCAGCCTTCTTATCATCAACTACCCTCAGACAGACCTTAAGGCTGACGAAGTTGACAAGATCAAGTCTTATATCGACAAGGGCGGCAATATCCTTGCAATCTTCGGTTATGTCGGTGATGCAGATATGACCAACTTTAACACAGTACTTGCATACTACGGCATCACTAACAGTGCACAGCTTGTATATGAGGAAGACGCAGAGCACTATTATGCATATCCTCTTACCAATGGCGGTCTTGCTAACGGACAGCTTCTTCCTGTAGTTAACTCTTCAAGTGAGATAACTAAGGGTGTTGGTTCTATCAATGCTCCTATACTTGCAGTTTATGCAACAGGGCTTTCATACAATGCTGATGCTACAGATACAACATATACCGAGATACTTACAACATCTGATCAGGCATCACTTTTATCTTTTGCGGCTGACGGAAGTTATCAGTTCAGTGATAAAGGTACTCAGGTAGTAGGACTTGAAGCCGATAAGACACTTGCTGATGGAACAACATCAACCTGTATCGTATATTCAAGCTGCAATATCTTTAATGAGACAGTAGATACATGGACAGGCGGAGCGAACCTTGCACTTTTTAGTAATACATTTACATCTATGATCGCTCTTGATTCTACATTTGTATCTATACCTGCCGAGTATATGAACACAAGCATCAGCTACTCAACCAAGGCAATGTCTACTATCAAGATCGTATGGTGGATCATCATCATAGCTATACTTGCAAGCGGAATAGTAGTATTTGCTAAGAGAAGACATATGTGATCTGTATACTTCGGATTTTGTTGATCACATCTGTATGATCTAATATATGGAACGAGGCACGTTATGAAAAAACAAAAGACACAGCTTATAATAATCCTTGTGGTACTGGCTGTAATGGTTGCTTCTTACTTCGCGCTTTCTGCTCATAATAAGAAAGTTGTAGAAGATGAAGCAACAGACGATTACACATTACTTACATTGGATACAACTAAGATATCAGAAATAAAAGTTACAAAGACAACCAAAACAGAAGTTACAAATGAAGCGGATTCTGCAGCAGATGGAACATCTGCCAATGATGCAGGTGCAGAAGCTTCTAACACAGAAGATACTTCATCAAGCGCTGCTGCAGGAGATGGAGCAGATACTACAGCGTCAGAAGCACTTACTGCTGATGCAGCTGCAACTACAGATGCAGTTGCAGAAGGGACTTCCGCAGAGGAAACTTCCGCAGAAGATACTTCTGCTGCAGAGCCTGTATATGAATACTCATCAGAAGTTGCATATGACCTTGTGCTTGAGAATGGAGCATGGTATCTTGCTTCAGATAAGTCGCTGGAGGTAGATCAAGACAGCGTAGCTTCTCTTATCTCAAAAGTAGCTACTGTAACATCCAACAAAGAGATAGCAGGAGTAACAGATTTCGCCCAGTACGGACTTGATCATCCATCTCTATCTATTGAAATAACATTAAATGATGGAACCAAGACTAATATCTATGTGGGCGATTATAACTCAGTATCAAGCCTCTATTATGCTAGGATAGGCGATTCTGCTAATGTATATATGATCACTGCAACTCTTAGTACATCATTTGGCGTAGAAGGATCATCTTTTGAAAAAGTTGACTCATCTGCAAGCACAGTAGAGACAAGTGCAGGGATCACAGGAGTAGATATAGATGCAAGTGCAGCATCATCAGCAGCTGCAGCACAGTCTTCTCAGAATGCATCAACTAAGGCTACTGAAGGCGATTCAACATCCGCATCTACTGACACTACTACAGAGTCAGCTGTAGTAGCAGAGTGATCTTTTTTATAGAAATATAGAAATATTACCGGCTGTCAGAAACATCATTAAAAAAGCCGTAATAACGCTAAAACACAACTATATAACAGAGATCACGCGTTCAAAAACATAAATAAACAGCCATCGGGAATTAGTAATAATTCTGCGATGGCTGTTTTACTTATATCCTTATTTTTTAAGAATATAGCTCCTATTGCAACAATGTACCTATTTATTTATAATGAATGTGTTGATTTTTTCGGGGGAAGCGTTATAATCAAAAATGCTTGCGCTTTTTGCGCAAAACATAAAAACGCAATACGGAGGATTTCGCATGAGTTTATGCGAGGTTGAGAATAATGGTACTTATCGCATCACTAGGATGAACCTTGAGGATGCTAACGGGGAGAGGCTTAAAAACCTTGGCCTTAAGCAGGGCACCGAAGTCAAAGTTATCAGTAGGAAGAAACAAGGATCTCTTATTATAGAATCCTGCGGAAGGCAGATAGCTTTGTGCAAGAATTTCGCATCAGCTATAGATGTAGAGTAATCCGGTCGTCACTAGGTGTCATAAGTTTTTTTGACCACCTACATCATTATATGAAAGGACGTATTAGTAATGGCTGCTAAGATCAGAACAAGATATGCACCGAGCCCAACAGGACGTATGCATGTCGGCAATTTAAGAACTGCTCTTTATGAGTATTTAATCACAAAACACGAAGGCGGAGATTATATCCTCCGAATTGAAGATACAGATCAGGAACGTTTTGTTGAAGGTGCTACAGAACTTATTTATGATGCACTTAGAAAGACAGGACTTAAGCATGATGAAGGTCCGGATATCGGCGGTCCTGTAGGCCCTTATGTTCAATCTGAGCGTCAGGCATCAGGAATCTATCTTGATTATGCTAAACAGCTTATAGACAAGGGTGAGGCATATTATTGCTTCTGCACACCAGAAAGACTTGCGTCACTTAAGCAGGTTATCGATGGCAAGGAAGTTACAGTTTATGACAAGCACTGTCTCCACCTTTCCAAAGAGGAGATAGAGAAGAACCTTGCAGAGGGAAAGCCCTACGTAATCCGTCAGAACAATCCTACAGAAGGTACTACAACCTTCCATGACGAGCTTTACGGCGATATCACAGTTGACAACAAAGAACTTGATGATATGATCCTTATCAAATCAGACGGGTTCCCGACATACAATTTTGCTAACGTTGTAGATGACCACCTTATGGGCATCACACACGTTGTTCGTGGTAATGAGTATATTTCTTCCACTCCTAAGTACAACCGTCTCTATGAGGCATTTGGATGGGAGATTCCGAAGTATATCCACTGCCCGCTTATTACAGATGAAGATCACCACAAGCTTTCCAAACGTTCAGGACACAGCTCATTTGAAGATCTTCTTGAGCAGGGCTTCCTTGTAGAGGCTGTAGTTAACTTCATCGCACTTCTTGGATGGTCTCCTGAAGACAATGAAGAGATTCTTAGTCTTGATGAGCTTATTGAGAAGTTTGATTACCACCGCATTAATAAGTCCCCTTCAGTATTTGACTATACTAAGCTTAAGTGGATGAACGGTGAGTATTTAAAGCGTATGGATGATGACAAGTTCTATGAGCTTGCACTTCCTTACATGAAGGAAGTTATCACAAAGGACGTTGATTTCCACAAGATCGCAGCTATGATCAAGACTCGTATCGAGATCTGGCCTGATATTGCAGGAATGATTGACTTCTTTGAGAAGGTTCCTGAATATGATAATGCAATCTACTACAACAAGAAGATGAAGACTGATGCGCAGACATCTCTTCCTGTACTCAAAGAGCTCCTTCCTCTTATCGAGAGCATTGATGACTATTCTAACGACAATCTCTTTGCTAAGATCAAAGAGTTCGTAGGAGAGAAGGGTTATAAGAATGGTTATGTATTATGGCCTCTTAGAATCGCACTTTCCGGTAAGGAGCAGACACCTTGCGGCGGAACTGAGATCATGGAAGTTCTTGGCAAGGAAGAGTCCATAGCACGTATCAAAGCTGCTATAGCTAAGCTTGAAGCATAATTATCACATATTCTTGTTATTATAAGATCATATTATCTCGTAGATGTCGGCGTGAAGATGGTTCATTTTCAAGTCGGCGTCTACGGATATCTTGAAAATTCAAATTTAATCTGTATTATTCTGTTTACTAAAATCATAATTAGTTATAAATCATGATTAGTATAAATCTGACCAGTTAATAATATCCCATCAGGATTCAAGAAATTATATGTTCTAAGTTCATCAAGAAATTAAAACAAGTAAAAAAGTTTTATGGAGGAAAATAATGTCATTTGCAGGTCAAACTGTGGTGACCGGCAATCCCGCTCAGATCGACGCGATAACGCATATAAACGGTCCAGCCATGGTCCTGGCAGGTCCTGGAAGCGGTAAAACCTTTGTTATATCAGGACGTATCAAGTTCCTGATAGAGCAGGCAGGCGTCAGTCCAGATTCTATTTTAGTCATCACATTTACTAAGGCAGCTGCACTTGAGATGCAGCATCGCTTCTTTAAAGAAACATCCAGACAATATCCTGAAGTTCATTTTGGAACATTTCATTCTCTTTTCTATCATATGTTATGCCTGTCCAAACCGGGATATCACCCGAATTTACTCACTTCAAGAGATAAGAACAAAATAATAAAAGAGTGCCTTTTAAAGATAATAAAAAGTCATAAGGATGAAATAAGACAAAAAGAGGATTATGCAGCTTTATCAGCAGATGATTATGCCGGCATCCTGTCGGAAATAGCAAGAATCAAGAATGATAACTGTAGTCCTTCGGAATGTAATAGGGACGTTCCTTACTGCGACTTTTTTGAAGAAATATACAATAGCTATATACAAAGCTGCAGTGATCTTGGCTTTATCGACTTTGAGGATATGATCCTGGAGTGCTATAGGATGCTTGTTGGTAACCCTGATATCCTTGCCAAATGGCAAAAGAGCTTTAGATATGTTCTTATCGACGAGTATCAGGATATCAACAGGCTTCAGGAAAGTGTCATAAGGCTTCTTGTAAGGCAGCACCGGAACATATTCGTGGTAGGCGATGATGACCAGTCTATATACGGATTTAGGGGGTCAAGGCCTGAGATAATGCAGGAGTTTAGAGAAGTCTATGAAGATACAAAGCTTATAACTCTTGGGATTAACTACAGATCTGGAAGCGAAATAATCAAAAATTCAGGACTTATCATAAGTCAGAACAAGGTTCGTTTTGATAAGTCCCAGGAGAGCGCAAGTGATGACAATCATGGCCTTTGCAAGGGCTTTGTATATGATAATGCCAAAAGTGAGACCAAGGCTATAGCAGACAATATAGAAGCTGATGGCGATTATGATAACACTGCCGTATTATATAGGACCAATCTTGAAAGCGAGATGATAGCGCTGGAACTATCATCAAGGGGGATTCCATATGTATCCTCATCGGCTGCTATTAGTATCTATGAGGATCCTTGTGTAAAGACTATTCTTTCTTATCTTAAATATGCGGTTAATGGGCATAAGCGCGCAGATTTTTTTGCCATAATGAATTGTCCTCTTAGATATATCAAAAGAGATGCGGTCAGACATGAAAATGTTATAGAAAGAGACCTTCTTGACTACTACAGATCCAATCCTTCTATGAGGGAGACAGTGTCTAAGCTCTTCAGACAACTTGCTCTTGTAGAACGTATGAGATCAGCGCTTTCGCTTAAATATATCATGAATGAGATGGGAGTATTGAAATTTCTTCTAAAGGATAAGTCCAAAAGCGATACAGACAGATTGAATGATATCTTTGATAAGCTCATGCAGGATGCCTTCGCTTATCCGGATGCCAGTGAGTTTCTGCAAAAAGCAGATGAAGATATAGTAAGGGCACAGAAGGAGAGACAAAATAGAAAAGGAAAAAGTAATAAGGGTGTAAAGATAATGACGATGCATGCATCTAAAGGACTTGAGTTCGATACGGTGTATCTTCCGAGCTTGTGTGAAGGATCCATACCTAACAGGAAGTCTGTCATGCCGCATCAGATCGAGGAGGAGCGCCGTATGCTCTATGTAGGCATGACTAGAGCCAAAAAGCGCCTGTACCTAAGCTATATAAAAGGCGATGAAGACAATCCCCGAATGCCGTCCAGGTTTCTAAGACCTATTATGGACTTATTTAAGTAGAGCTACTGATTTGTATAGTGTCATTTCCTGTAAAGACTTACAAAATTAAAATATTTACTTCAGAATATTGGCGATAACACCGATATACTACTTAGCGGAAGTTGCAGTTGTCACCTGTTCATCATGCTTTTATTACAAATGAGCTGATGCACCGGAGCTTCTTTCGCCGCAGGATACAAGGATGTTGATTGGGCCTTAGGCAGGAAGCCGTGGCAAGGGTGCAACTATGATCAAAGATATAATTACAAATATTATTCTTATCGTGTTGATTATTCTGACTATTTTTGTTTTTATCATGCTATTTGGCAAGGATCTGGGCATCGTTATAGACATAGATGCTATCAAGGGATCCATTACTCAGTTGTTTGAAAAAGAAGAAGAGGAGCCTGAAGAGGCGAATGTTGCGGATACAGCGGCTTCCGACAGTTCTGAGGAAGAGACAGTAACTGTTGCTTCTATGTATGACAATACAATTACTATAGAGTATGAATTGTCTGATGAAGTGCTATACAATCCGCTGATGGGCTTTGCCCCTAATGCAGACAGTGATGAAGGCACTGATGTTAACATGGACAAGGTAAGGCTTGTCTATATCGAAGTCACCTGGGCCGAGTTTGAACCGGAACAAGGTGTATATGACTTTGAAAAAATTGAAACGGACAATCATCTTCAGGAATGGAGAAATGCAGGTAAGAATGCAGTTCTCCGTTTTGTTTGTGATGTCCCTTCTGATGAAGATCACATGGATATACCGGACTGGGTCTATAAGATGACCAAGGATGGTAAAAAGTATGATATGTCCTATGGTAAGGGATATTGTCCCGATTATAGCAATGAAGACTTTATAGCTGCCCATAACGAAGCGTTAAAGGCACTTGGAGAGTATTTTTCCAAGGATTCATTCGTAAGATATGTGGAGCTTGGAAGTCTGGGACATTGGGGAGAATGGCATATTAACATTGATGAAGATGATGGTCTTCCTGTGATGCCTGATGCGGATACAAGAACCATATATGTCAAGGCTTATGAAGACGCATTCCCTGATGCTAAGCTCCTTATGAGAAGACCTTTTGAAGAGCTTCCTGAAGGCGGAGGCGTTTTTAATGATATGACAGGATCTTACAAAGATACCACCGAGTGGCTTACCTGGATAAACGAAGGCGGCGTATATGAACAGACAGGAGAAGAAGACGCTCTTATCGCTATACCTGATATTTGGAAAACTGCCCCTGTAGGAGGTGAATTTACAAGCTCTATCCCTATGGAAGATATGCTGATAAGTCAGTATGCGACTACAAGCTCCCTTATAAGTGATAGCCATATGACATTTATAGGACCTAAAGTCCCTGAAAGAGAAGATCTATCCGGCGCTGCATGGTTTAGGTGCGATGATATCATGAAGATGCTGGGTTACAGATATGCCGTTACTACTATGGAATATGGCGGTGATAATACGCAGAGTGTTATAGGACTTAGAATCTCTAATGAAGCGCTGGCTCCTATTTATTGGGACTATCCTGTGTATCTATATCTAAAGGATGAGATGGGTAATATAGAAAAATATAAAGTTGATATAGACCTTACAAAACTCTATGGCGGTGAGTCAACTTATGTTATGACGACCGTACCGGTCAGTTTTGATTCTCTTTCGACCTATCAGATCTTTTTGGGAATTGAGGATCCACAGACGCAGCAGCCGGCTGTCTATATCGCCACAAATGCCGAAAGATCAGGGTATATGACGATCTTGAAATGAAATTTTTGATAGCTTTCTATACAAATAATATTAATAATTCTATGTCTTTTTTTCTCTATGTATGATATGATGAATATACATCCGCAGTGACTTACGGGGTTATTTTGCGTGACCATCATGGTCAATAGTCTTGAATTTTTTAGGATATTGGTTTTGGTATAAATAGGGATAAGGAGGTGCATTTATGCTGTTTTCAGACATAGCCATGAAAATTAATCAGAGAATAGAGAATGGTGAAGAAATCACAGTAGATCTGGATCTTGATGATGGCAGAAAAGTTACATGCGCTACGATGATCATCCTTACAGTTAATGAAAAGGATTACATTGTACTCCTTCCGCTTGATAAGAATGGTCAGAATACAGACGGTAATGTGTGGTTCTACAGATACATAAACAATGGATCAGACGACGCTGAGCTTGGATACATCAGCGATGATGCAGAGTACGAGAAAGTGTCCGAAGCTTTTGATGAGTATCTTGATGAAGCGGAATTTGATGAGCTTGTCGATCTTGATGACAATGGCAAAGCTATAAGATCATAAATGCGGTAATATTGGCCGTCCGGGTTATCCGGGCGGCTTTTTTGAACTTAGCTTTTATATGAAGCATACCTGACGGGATTTTTGTGGTATACTATGTTGGAATAATTATGAGCTAGATTAAGATAAGCTGAAATGAGATGAATTAAGATCAGGTTAGTCCTGCGATCCATCAGACACTTAGGAGGATTATGACACAATCACTTAAACTGCTGAAAGCAAAACCTTACCCCCTTGGAATGTATATAAAGGGGCAGGATCTTATTTTCAGTGGTACTTTTATTAATGAAACAGGCTGCGGAATCATTTTATATCCTTGTACTGATGGAGTAATAGATACTGCAAAGCCGCAGATAGTTCCACTTACAGACCAGTACAGGCACGGATCCTTGTATAGTGTGAGAATTGTCGGTGGCGCCTTGGCATTTGGGGCTTACCAGCTTATGAGCGGCGGCAACAGATATGCAGATCCTTTAAGCACCAGGATCCAAGGGCTTGAAGAGTTTGGCGTTTACAAAAAAGAGGACGAGATCTTCAGCATAATATCAGATGATGATTATGACTGGGGCAATGACAAAAGGCCTCATACCCCTTTTGACAAGAGTTTTATATATCTTGTAAATGTGCGTGGTTATACAATGCTGGACACCGGTGTTCCTGTAAGGCACAGAGGAACATTTCTCGGACTTGCGCGAAAGATTGAGTATCTCAAGTCTCTTGGAGTTACAGCTATAGAGCTTATGCCGGTATATGAGCAGCCAAGTGTTTTATCAAGAAAAAGTCTTGAGTTTATGCATGCCCCTGTTCATCGTGATATGACCAAGGATAGAGCCATGGTAAGTGAGGCCGGGTTCCTTAAGGAAGCTTCTGATTCAGACAGACTGGTCAATCTCTGGGGATTTGAACCGGGGTTCCCTTATGCAGTCAGAAGTGCGTATGCTGTCAAAGGCAATGATCCTTCTGAAGAATTCAAAGACATGGTAAGAGAATTCCACAGAGCCGGCATCGAAGTTATCGTTCAGACCTATTTTGCAGAAGGTCTTACTCATCAGAATATGCAGGAGATTCTGAGGTACTGGGTTAGCGAGTACCATATTGACGGCGTCCATATTAAGGGCAAAAATGTAAGTTCAACCATGCTGTCCCAGGACCCTCTTTTATCAGATATCAAGATATTTGATTATGGTTTTGATTACTGGTATCTGTACGGAGGTGCAAGTCGTGAGCCGTCTAAGAGGAATCTTGCTTCGTACAAGGATGATTTTGAATTTACAGCTCGTCATTTCCTTAAAGGTGATGATAATATCATTCAGTCGTTCCTTAACCTGTCACAGGAGACCGGAACAGCAGGCGGCGCGGTTCATTATATATGTAACTACGACGGAGCAAGACTTGCAGATCTTGTGACCTATGATCATAAATACAACGAAGCCAATGGTGAGAACAATACTGATGGTATAGATGATAATGTAAGCTGGAACTGCGGAGTGGAAGGAAGGAGCAGAAGAAAAGATATAATGCTCCTTCGCGCAAGGCAGATCAAAAATGCGCTTGTGATGCTCTTTTTGTCTCAGGGAACGCCTATGCTCTTTGGCGGAGATGAATTTTGCAATTCACAGTCAGGTAATAACAATCCTTACTGTCAGGACAATAATATAGGCTGGATCGAATGGAAGAACTTTGCAAAGCACAAGGATCTTGTGGATTTCACCAGATTCCTTACAGGTCTTAGAAACAAGTATGAGGTGTTCAGATCAGCTGTGCCATACAGACTTATGGATTATAAGGCTGTCGGTTATCCTGATTTTTCATATCATGGAACACAGGCCTGGAGACCTGACCTTTCTGCATACAGTCATACTATAGGTATGCTGTACTGCGGCCTGTACTGCGGCAAAGGTCAGGAACATTCGTTTGTATATGTAGCTTACAATATGCACTGGGAAGATAAAGAGTTCTCACTTCCGGAGCTTCCTAAAGGGTGTGAATGGCAGCTTTTATGTGATACCGCTGATTCGGAGTCGGATTACAGCACTCCTAAAAGAGGCAGAACATTAAAGGACCAGTCCAAAGCTACACTGTTATCCAGAAGCGTAAGTATTTTTATTTCAAAAGGAGAACCGGAGAGAACCGGTAGAAACATATCCTATGCAACAAATGCAGCAAACAAACAATCAGCAGATGCCCCTTCAAGGGACAAGTGATGCATCCTTACAGGCAGATAACATAAAGCCATCATCATATACTTTTCCTGTAGGAAGAGAGGTTAAGCTCGGCCCGGGAGGCAGACAGCCAAAGATTGAACTTAAGAATGCGATCGGACATTTTAAGACTATAACAAAACATAGATGGATGGTTCGCCGTAACTGTTTCAAAATGGGACTTTACTGGCAGGGGCTTACTCATGACCTGTCCAAGTATTCTCCTACTGAGTTCTTTCAAGGATGCAGGTATTATCAGGGAGACAGATCTCCCAATGCCAGTGAAAGGGAAGTTAACGGCTTGTCACTTGCCTGGCTTCATCATAAGGGCAGGAACAAGCATCACTATGAATACTGGATAGATTTTAGTTCCAAGGATTCAAGTTCTCCTTTTGGGGTGCTTCCGGGCAAGATGCCTGACAGATATATAGCAGAGATGATAGCTGACAGGGTAGCAGCAAGCCGTACCTATAGGAAGGATGCTTATACATCCGCAGATCCGCTTAACTATTATCTGACAGTTAAGCAGACACCTACACCTATGCATCCTTACACTATAGAAAAGCTTGAATTCTTCCTTCACATGCTCGCAGATAAGGGGGAGGAAGAGACTTTTGCATATATTAAGAATGTGTTCTTAAAAAATAAAAAGAAGTAAGAGTCAAAAGGCATATGGATAAGATCCTATATATCCCGATGTGAACTTATGACCCATAGGGAATGGCATGACAGGTAATGACACAAATGATCTTTTTAAAAAGTCCATAGATAAGTTCCTTGGTCGAAGTTATGAAAGAAATTCTATTGGTATTTTGCAGGAAAAGACTCTTCACAGCATCGTCAAGGATTTCTATGCTCCATCTGATGATGCTAAGGAGATAAGAGTCGGAGACTTTGTTGCGGATATCTGCTATGAAGATAAGATAGTCGAGATTCAAAATGGGAATTTTACTTATCTTGTACCAAAGCTTGAAGCTTTTTTGCCAAAATATAAAGTCACTGTGGTGTATCCCATCCCTTACAGGAAGTGGATGTGCTGGATAGATCCTGAAACGGGTGAAATTACTAAAAGGAATGCTCCCAGAGGATGTTTTAATCTTTATAAAGTTTTCAGAGATCTGTACAGTATCAGGAAATATCTGGATCATCCGGGCCTTACACTGATCCTGACATGCCTTGAACTGGAAGAGTACAGACTTCTTGATGGTTGGAGCAAAGACCACAAGAAAGGTTCGCACCGCTATGATAGGATACCTCTTAACCTTCTTGATGAGATTGTGATCAAGGGCAAGGAGGGGTATAATAGATTCCTTCCGGATGAACTTACAGCTGAGTTTACTATCAAGGAGTTTCAAAAGCTTGTAAGATACCGTGGCAAGTATTTTGGCACAGCTATAAAAGTCTTAGAACAGCTCGGCCTTATCGAAAAGTGCGGGATGAGAAAAAGGGCTTATCTTTATAGGAAAGTTGATAGCTCGAAAGGTAATAGCCAAAAGGATAATAGTCCCAAAATTAATAGTTCAAAAGTTAATAGTTCAAAAGGCAGTAACCTAAAGACTATTATGAAAAAAGATAATAATAAAAAAGATAATAATAAAAAAGAAAATAAAACGGAGAATAAAGAAATGGCAGTAAAGAAAACAAAAACAGCTACCAAGAAGACTGCTTCAAAGGCGGCTACTACAAAAACAGCTACTAAAGCTAAAAATGTTAAAGTCAGTGAAGAGACAGTCATTGACAGATTTCTTAGATATGTTAAGTTTGATACTCAGTCTGATGAAAGAAGCGGCGCATCACCTTCTACGCCTTCTCAGCATGAACTTGCCAAGGCTCTTGTGAGCGAACTTGAAACAATAGGCGCAAGTGATGTGTATTATGATAAAGAGCACTGCTATGTATATGCAACTATTCCTTCTACACTTGGCAGGAAAAAAGCACCTGTTCTTGGCTTTATAAGTCATATGGATACATCTGATGCCTGCAGTGGCAAGGATGTTAAAGCAAGAATAGTTGAAAAGTATGATGGCAAGGATGTAGTTCTTAATGAGAGCGATCCTGAGACCGGTGCTAAGATAGTTCTGTCACCAAAGACATTCCCTGAACTTCTGAACCATAAGGGTGAAGATCTTATCGTTACAGACGGAACAACTCTTCTTGGAGCTGATGATAAGGCCGGAATATCTGAGATCATGACAATGGCAGCTTATCTTCTTAGCCATCCGGAGATAAAACATGGCAAGATCAGGATCGGTTTTACTCCTGA
Organism: Butyrivibrio sp. TB; assembly: GCF_900110805.1. Classification (NCBI taxonomy): domain Bacteria; kingdom Bacillati; phylum Bacillota; class Clostridia; order Lachnospirales; family Lachnospiraceae; genus Butyrivibrio; species Butyrivibrio sp. TB. The sequence goes on from NZ_FOER01000001.1 coordinate 248,619, forward strand.
TGAAGAGATTGGAGAGGGTACTAAGTTTTTTGACTTAAAGAGATTTGGTGCAGACTTTGCATATACAGTAGATGGCGGCAAACTTGGAGAACTTGAGTATGAGTGCTTCAATGCTGCTGAGGTTGAGCTTATAATCCACGGAAGAAGCGTACACCCTGGCGATGCCAAGGGCAAGATGCTTAACGCATCACTTATCGCTTACGAGTTCCAGTCAATGCTCCCTCAGTTCGACAATCCTATGTATACTGAGAAAAAAGAAGGTTTCTTCCATCTCACGCTCATGAAGGGAACCTGTGAGAAGGCTGTAGCTTATTACATCATCCGTGATCATGACAAGAAGAAATTTACTGAGCGCAAAAAGCTTGTAGAAAAAATCGTAAAATTCCTTAATGACAAGTATGGCGCCGGCACAGTAGAGCTGACAATGGAAGATAGCTACTACAACATGATCGAGAAGCTGAAACCGCATATGCATCTTATAGACAATGCCCGTAAAGCAATGGAACAGGCAGGAGTTACAAGCATTGAGAATCCTATAAGAGGTGGTACAGACGGAGCTATGTTGTCATTTAAAGGTTTGCCATGTCCTAATCTGTGCACAGGTGGTTACAATTATCATGGCAAGTATGAGTATGCTTCAGTACAGGAGATGTACAAGACTGTAGAGATCCTTGAGAATCTTGCTCAGATTTATGGTAGTTATAAAGGATAATAGTAATGAATAAAGATTTAAACAAAGTTAATGATCTAAACCAGAATATTGAACCTGTTAAGGATGCTGATGCAAAGGGTGCAGTATCAATAGAGGGCAGTAATTTATACGAAGTTGATGACAAGATGGAAGCGCTCATTGAGGCAGCAGATCTTGATGGCAAGGTGCCGGAGGCTGAGCCCCAGAGACAGTACTATTTTATCAAAAAAGCAAGACGTTATGTGGACGAGCTTGCCAAGGAGATTGGCAGAAGGCCACGTGCCTGCAGTGTTGCTTTTGGATGCCAGATGAATGCCCGTGACTCAGAGAAGATCCTCGGAGTTTTGAAGGCTGTAGGCTATGAAGAGACTGAATCTGAGAAGGCCGAATTCGTGATCTACAATACATGTACAGTTCGTGACAATGCTGATCAGCGTGTATATGGCCGTCTTGGATATGCAGGAAGTCTTAAGAAAAAGAATCCTCACATGAGGATAGGTGTCTGCGGCTGCATGATGCAGGAGCAGGTTGCCGTTGATAAGATCAGGAAGAGCTATCGTCAGGTTGATCTTATATTCGGTACACATAATCTGTTTAAGTTTGCAGAACTTTTGTGCTCTATGTTTGAATCTGACAGGATGATCATAGATATCTGGAAAGAGACCAATGAAATAGTTGAAGACCTTCCTGTTGCAAGGAAGTATCCGTTTAAATCAGGTGTTAATATCACATTTGGATGCGACAATTTCTGCACTTATTGCATAGTTCCTTATGTAAGAGGACGTGAGAGAAGCAGAGACCCCAAGGATATCGTAAGAGAAGTTGAAAGGCTTGCAGCAGACGGCGTTAAGGAGGTTATGCTTCTTGGTCAGAATGTTAATTCTTACGGAACAGGACTTCCTGAAGATAAGAAGATATCTTTTGCCAAGCTTCTTGAAGAAGTGTGCAAAGTTGAGGGTATCGAGAGAGTCAGGTTCATGACACCACATCCCAAGGATCTGTCACAGGATCTTATAGATGTGATCAAGAATAATCCTAAAGTCGCAAGGCATATCCATCTGCCTCTTCAGTCAGGAAGTACAGAGATCCTTAGAAGGATGAACAGAAAGTATACAAGGGAGCAGTATCTTGAACTTGCTTTAAGAATAAGGCGTGAGATCCCTGATGCTGCAATCACTACAGATATCATCGTAGGCTTCCCTGGTGAAACCAATGAAGATGTAGATGATACAATTGATATTGTCAAGCAGGTAAAGTATGACAACGCATTTACTTTCATCTATTCAAAGCGTACAGGTACTCCTGCGGCTACATTTGAAACAAAGCTTTCTGATGAGGAAGTAAAGCATAACTTTGACAGGCTCTTAAAGGTTGTACAGGAAACAGCGCATGCTCAGTCAGCGCGCTTTAATGATACTGATCAAAGAGTCCTTGTTGAGTCACTCAATGAGCAGGATGATACTCTTGTAACGGGCCGTATGTCCAATAACACTCTGGTTCACTTCAAGGGCGGAGAGGAACTGATCGGTCAGTTTGTTGACGTACATCTTGATGAATGCAAGGGATTTTATTTCATAGGACATATGATCTAAAATGATTGCTGTAAAGAGGGCTATTATAAAAAGACTCTCTTTATATACAAAAGAGTATCTGATCATTTTGTATAGTATTAAAAATATACAATAAGTAACAATAAACGGAGGAGTACTTTTGGATACAAAAGTAGTAACAACGGGGGCAAGCGAGAAATTTGCATCAAAACCCGATATTACCAAAGTTTCACCTATGATGCAGCACTATCTAAAGACAAAAGAGGAGAATCCCGGATGCCTTCTTTTTTACAGACTGGGAGACTTCTATGAGATGTTCTTTGAAGATGCTGAGATAGTCAGCAGGGAGCTTGAGCTCACACTTACAGGTAAGGCCTGCGGTCTTCCTGAAAGAGCTCCCATGTGCGGAATACCTTATCATGCGGTTGATTCTTATCTTACAAGACTTGTTAAGAACGGACACAAAGTTGCTATCTGCGAGCAGGTAGAAGACCCTAAACAGGCCAAAGGCATTGTCAAAAGAGATGTTATAAGAGTTGTAACTCCCGGAACCAATATAGATGCCCAGTCTCTTGAAGAGACTCAGAACAACTACATAATGTGCCTGTACTATGGCTGTGATGTTACAGGAATAGCTATCTGCGACGTATCAACAGGTGATTTCTATCTTACAGAAGCAGGTAAGATAAGAAGCGTTCTTGATGAGATCGCAAAGTATCAACCTTCGGAGATCATCTGTAACGAAGCTTTTGTTATGAGCGGAGTCAGTCTTGAAGATTTAAAGAGCAGGATGGGTATCACTATTTATCCTCTTGATGCCAGATATTTTGACGAGGATGCAGGACATAAAGCTATAATGAAGCAGTTCCACGTAAGCTCGCTTATTGGACTTGGAATAGATGATTTCAAGGTTGGAACAATTGCTGCAGGCGCTATGATCCAGTATCTTTTGGAGATGGCCAAGTCTGATCTGTCCAATATAACTCATATATCTCCATACCTTACAAGTAAGTATATGCTCCTTGATACATCCACAAGACGTAACTTAGAGCTTACAGAGACTCTTCGCGACAAGCAAAAAAGAGGAACGCTTCTCTGGGTACTTGATAAGACTAAGACTGCTATGGGTGCCAGAATGCTTCGAAGCTTCATAGAGCAGCCTCTTATAGATATCGAAGAGATGAAGGCAAGGCAGGATGCTGTTGATGCCCTTTGCGGCAATGCTGTATCCAGGGATGAAATAAGAGAATATCTGTCTCCTGTCTATGACCTTGAAAGGATAATGAGCCGTATAAGCTATAAGACAGCTAATCCTCGTGACCTTCTGTCCTTCAGAAATTCTATAAGAATGCTTCCTGCTATACGTATAGCTCTTGAAGATATGAAGGGCAATAAGGAACTTGACAGGATCTATAGTGAGATCGATGAGCTTAGGGATATATATGAGCTTATAGACTCAGCTATAGTGGAAGAGCCTCCTCTTACTATTAGAGAAGGCGGTATGATCAAAGACGGATATAACAGTGATATAGATCATTTCAGGCAGGCCCGTTCCAATGGTAAACAGTGGCTTGCCGAGCTTGAATCCAAGGTCAAAGAAGAAACAGGTATCAAGAACCTTCGTATCAAGTACAGTAACGTGTTCGGCTATGCCTTTGAAGTTACAAACTCCTTTAAGGATCTGGTGCCAGATACTTTTACAAGAAAACAGACTCTTGCCAACTGCGAGCGTTATACAACACCTGAGCTCAAAGAGCTTGAGGACACTATCCTTAATGCAGAAGATAAATTAAACGGACTTGAGTACGATGCTTTCTGTGAGGTAAGAGACAGTGTGTGCGCACAGATACAGAGGATACAGCGTACAGCCAAGGCTATAGCAGCGCTTGATGTATATGCTTCTCTTTCTTATGTTGCTGAAAGAAATCATTATGTTAAACCGCTTCTGTCTGAAAATGGAACTATCCGTATCAAGGAAGGAAGACATCCTGTTGTAGAGGCTATGATGGATCGAACAGATCTTTTCATATCCAATGATACATTCCTTGATAACAAGAAGCATCTTATATCCATCATCACAGGTCCCAACATGGCAGGTAAGTCCACTTATATGAGACAGACTGCTCTTATAGTACTGATGGCACAGATAGGAAGTTTTGTACCTGCTACAAGTGCTGAAATAGGTATAGTTGACAGGATATTTACAAGAGTAGGAGCAAGTGATGATCTTGGAAGCGGCCAGTCAACATTTATGGTTGAGATGAATGAGGTTGCCAATATCCTTAGAAATGCCACTAGTAAGAGCCTTCTCATTCTGGATGAGATAGGACGAGGAACATCAACTTATGACGGACTATCCATTGCATGGGCTGTTATAGAGCACATTGCAAACAGGAAGTATCTTGGAGCCAAGACTTTGTTTGCAACTCATTATCATGAACTTACAGAACTTGAAGGCAAGCTTGATTCTGTGAGGAACTACTGCATTGCTGTTAAGGAAAAAGGTGATGATATAGTATTTCTTCGAAAGATAATAAAGGGCGGAGCCGACAAGAGTTATGGTATCGAAGTTGCAAGACTTGCAGGAATACCTGCTATGGTAACTGACAGAGCCAAGCAGATATGTTCTGAGCTTGTGAACAGTGATATAACTGAGAAAGTTCAGGAGATAGCAGCTCTTACAGATGAGAAGCCTTCTAAGAAGTCTGCTGCAAAGCATTACGATCAGGTTGATCTCAACCAGATGTCACTGTTTGAAAGTGTAAGTGATGAAGATATCCTAAAGGAACTTGAGGAGATCGATATCACCAACATGACACCAATGGATGCACTTAATACACTTTATAAACTTCAAAGCGATCTCAAGAATCGCTGGAAGGGCAATGTAAGCTAGTTTGGGGACTTATGTGTAAAAAAAGGAGGGCTATATGGCGCAGATTAATATACTTGATAAAAATACCATAGATCAGATAGCTGCAGGTGAAGTTGTAGAGAGGCCTTCCAGCGTAGTTAAAGAGCTCGTGGAAAATGCCATGGACGCTGGCGCAAAAGCTATAACCGTCGAGATTCAGGGCGGAGGCATCGATCTTATCAGGATCACTGACAATGGCAGCGGGATAGAAAGAAGCGAAGTCAAAAAAGCTTTCCTTAGACATGCTACCAGTAAGCTTTCAAATATCGGAGATCTTTTTAGTCTTAAAACACTTGGTTTTAGGGGTGAAGCACTTTCAAGTATATCTGCCATAGCTCAGGTCGAGATGGTTACAAAGACTGCAAACAGCCTTACCGGAATCCGTTATACAATTAATGGAGGACAGGAAGGCGAACTTGAAGAAGTCGGAGCACCTAACGGAACTACGATCATAGTTCGTAACCTTTTTTATAATACTCCTGCGAGAAAGAAGTTCTTAAAATCCCCAAGAACAGAAGGAAGCTATGTGGCAGATCTTATAGAGCATCTTGCTATGGACAATCCCGATGTATCTTTTCACTTTATCAATAATAAAGATGACCGTTTCCATACATCAGGCAACGGCGATCTTAAGGAGCTTATCTACAGAATCTACGGAAGAGATGTGTCCATGGCTCTTGTTCCGATAAAGTGTGAAACAGACGGAATACAGCTTGAAGGCTATCTTGGAGAGCCGACTCTTAACAGATCCAACAGAGGTTTTGAGAACTTTTTTGTTAATGGTAGATATATTAAGGATCGTATGATATCACTGGCGATTGAAGAGGGATACAAGCAGTATCTCATGCAGCACAAGTTCCCTTTTTGTGTACTTCATATAGTGATGGATCCTGACCTTATCGATGTCAATGTTCATCCATCCAAGATGGAGGTTAAGTTCCAGAATCAGCACACTCTTTTTGAATTCATAAGGATCAATGTAGAGCAGGTATTAAAGTCCCACGAGATGATTCCGGAAGCTCTTCGCGATGAGCAGGAAGATCTGAGGGCTGCAGCTCTTGAAGCCAAAGCCAATACCAAGAGACTGGAAGCAATGAGACAAGAGGCCGCCCCTATGACAGGGAGCTTTCATGGCGAGTTTTCACAAAACGGCAAACAGATAGGTGCTAATATCTTCATGAATGAGAGTCGTGAGGATCCGACATCTACGCCCAAAAAGTCCAAAAACCTTGTGACTTTTATTGATGACTCGGATGAGGATTTGGCTGTAGCGCCTGTTTCATCAGGTGACAAGGATGCATCTGCAAGTCTGGAAGAAAAAAGCGCTTCTGCATCAGATAAGGATGCGCGTCAAAATCATGTAGAGCCTTTTGAAGCTTCAAGGTATGAGAAACTTCACAAGGAAGATATAAAGCCTGTATATATAAGTGATGTTGCAAAGGTTCCTGTCAGAGTTACAGATAATGATAAAAATCCTATCTGGTCGACTCATAATACAGAGAATCCTGAGCAGATCAAGTCCAATGAGAATCTGGTTCATAAAATCTTAGGAGACCCTGTCAAAAAGCCGGAAGATTATGAATCACCTATAATCAAAAAGTCTGAGACCACCATTATCGAAAAGCCTGTACAGATGGAACTTTTTGATACCAAGATGCTGACTAAAGAAAATAGGCGTCAGTATCACATAGTAGGTCAGATCTTTGATACATACTGGATCCTTGAGTTCAAGGACAAAATCTACATGGTAGATCAGCATGCAGCTCATGAGAAGGTCAATTTCGAGCACATGATGGCCAGATTTAAGAATAAAACCATGACATCACAGCTTATGGAGCCGCCTGTTATCATGACCTTTAGCTCTCAGGAGGAGGAGATGTTCCTGTCCTTCAGAGAATACTTCGAAAATCTTGGCTTTCAGATAGATGAATTTGGAGGCAAGGAGTATGCAATGCGTGCGGTACCACAGGATCTGTTTGGGTGTACCAACGCAAGGGAGATGTTCATGCAGATCCTTGACGAGCTGACACATGATTCAGGTCACAGAGAACCTGACGTAATCTATTATAAGATTGCCAGTATGGCCTGCAAGGCTTCTGTCAAGGGCAATACCAGGATGTCTGTAGAAGAGATGGAAGAACTGATCGATGAGCTTCTGACCCTGGATAATCCTTATAACTGCCCGCACGGAAGACCTACGATCATCTCTATGAGTAGGTATGAGATTGAGAAGAGATTTAAGAGAATAATAGAGTAAAGACTTAATAAGAAGGTATATGAACAAACTAATAATTCTTACCGGACCTACAGCAGTAGGCAAATCAAAACTATCTATAGAACTAGCCAGAAAAGTCGGCGGAGAGATAATCTCCGCTGATTCTATGCAGGTTTACAAATACATGGACATCGGAACCGACAAGATAAAAAAGGAGAATATGGGTGGTGTGCCACATCACCTTATAGATATCCTTGAACCTACACAGGAATTCAATGTAGTCCTTTTCCAGAAGCTTGTTAAAGAAGCCATGGAGGGAATCTATCACAGAGGCCATATCCCGATTCTTGTGGGAGGCACAGGTTTCTATATTCAGGCAATCCTGTATGATATCGACTTCACATCAACAGATGCTGATATGTCATACAGACATGGTCTTGAAGAGATAGCTAAGGTTAAGGGCGGTGAAGTTCTTCATCAAAGGCTTGAGCTTGTAGATCCCGAGTCCGCAAAGGCTATTCCTGCAGGCAATGTCAAGAGAGTTATAAGAGCGCTTGAATATTATGAAAAGACTGGTCGCAAGATCTCTGATCATAATAAGGAGCAGCACGAGAAGACCTCTCCTTATGACTTTAGATATTTTGTCCTGACAGACCATAGAGAAGTTCTCTATGAAAGAATTGATAAACGTGTTGACAAGATGATAGAAGATGGCCTTTTGGGTGAGTGCCAAAAGTTAATGACTATGGGAATAGAGCCATCTATGACTTCCATGCAGGGACTTGGATATCGCGAGATGATGGGATATATAAACGGAGAATATGATCTGGAACGCGCTATATATCTTATTAAGCGTAATACAAGACATTTTGCCAAGAGGCAGCTTACATGGTTTAGAAGAGAGAAAGATGTAATCTGGGTTGACAAGTCAGAGTATAATAGAGAAGATGCTCAGGTACTTGATGCAATTCTTGCAAGGATCTGAAAATCTATATGCCCGTGAGGTCTATCGACTGATAAGAATACCCGGGTGTTAAGTAAAAGTAATCATAGGTATGCTATTTGAAAGGAAGAAGTATATAAATGGCAGATTTTAACAGACAGGAGATGTATGCACAGCTTGGCATCTCTAAAGAAGTATATGAATATGGTGAAGCTATAGAACAGGATCTTAAAGCCCGTTTTGCCAGAATAGATGAAATAGCTGAATATAACCAGCTCAAAGTTGTAAAAGCAATGCAGGAAGCTAAAGTTCAGGAAGCATGCCTTCTCGGAACAACAGGTTATGGATATAACGATATAGGAAGAGATACTCTTGAAGAGGTATATGCACATATTTTCCACACAGAGGATGCACTTGTACGTCCTCAGATAACTTGCGGAACACATGCCCTTGCTCTGGCTCTTATGAGTAACCTTCGCCCCGGCGATGAGCTTTTATCCCCTGTTGGTAAGCCTTATGATACTCTTGAAGAGGTTATAGGCATAAGACCTTCAAAGGGATCACTTGCAGAGTACGGTGTAACATATAAGCAGGTGGATCTTTTGTCTGATGGCGGATTTGATTATGACGGTATCAGGGCTTCTATCAATGACAAAACAAAGCTCGTTACAATCCAAAGATCCAAGGGATATCAGACAAGACCTACTCTTTCTGTTGAGAGAATAGGAGAGCTTATCTCTTTTATCAAGGGAATTAAGCCTTCGATCATCTGCATGGTTGACAACTGCTACGGTGAATTCGTAGAGACTATTGAGCCTTCAGATGTAGGTGCAGACATGGTTGTAGGTTCACTTATCAAGAACCCCGGCGGCGGACTTGCTCCAATCGGCGGATATATCGCAGGTAAAAAAGAGTGTGTTGAAAATGCTGCTTACAGACTTACAAGTCCCGGACTTGGTAAAGAAGTTGGCGCTTCTCTTGGAATACTCACTCAGTTCTATCAGGGACTTTTTATGGCTCCTACAGTAACTGCAAGTGCTTTAAAGGGTGCTATATTTGCAGCTAACCTCTATGAGAGATTTGGTTTTGGCGTTCTTCCAAACAGCTCCGAAGATCGTTTTGATATTATACAGTCCATTACATTTGGTAAGCCTGAAGGTGTTATCGCTTTCTGTGAAGGCATTCAGAGCGCAGCACCTGTTGACAGCTTCGTGACACCGGAACCTTGGGATATGCCGGGATATGACAGCCAGGTTATTATGGCAGCAGGAGCTTTTGTATCAGGATCATCGATTGAGCTGTCAGCTGACGGACCTATTGCTCCTCCTTATGCAGTATATTTTCAGGGAGGACTTACATATCCTCATGCAAGATTTGGTATTTTAAAAACAGTTCAGTATATGCTTGATAAAGGGCTTATAACTAAGCAGCAGCTTTTATAACAGGCTCTAAAACCGCATGACTACTGCTTTTGCGATTTTTTTGCCCAAGAATGTATACATAAAAATTATTTTGTAGTAAAATTATTATGCTTTCTACTGCCCGGAGAGGCTCTATTGCTTGCAGGAGGAAGCATGAATAATAAAGGCAGGTCCCTTAGTCTTAAACTTCGAGACGGGACAGCAGTCAAAGAAGACCTTCCATTTGAGAAATTCCTAAAATACGGTCCGCAGGCACTTACTGATTCCGAACTTCTTGCTATCATAGTAAGATGTGGTACTAAGGATCATGATCCTATGCAGATAGGGCAGCAGATCCTGACAAGATGCAGACAATACGAAACAGGAATAGGCGGGCTCTATCAATTATCGGTTGATGAGCTTATGAAAATAGACGGTCTTGGACAGGTCAAGGCAGTGCAGATCAAGTGCATCGCAGAACTGTCACTAAGAATAATCCGCAGCAGGAAAAGTGATGTTGTTACTTTTCAAAGCTCTGAAGATATTGCAAGATATTATATGGAGCAGCTTCGGCACAAAGATCAGGAACATGTGATACTGATCGCTCTAGATGCGCGGATGCGCCTTATATGTGACAAGACATTGTACATAGGTACGGTATCGTCTTGTAGGATAAGTGCCAGGGATATATTCAGACAGGCGCTTATGACAGGGGCAGCGCAGATAGCACTTGTTCACAATCATCCCAGCGGTAATCCGCTTCCGTCAGATGCGGACATTGAGATGACCAGAAGAATACTGGAATTGGGACATATCATGGAGATACCTGTCTATGATCACATAATAATAGGTGACAGGCAGTATTCCAGTTTGAATGAAGTCTTAAACAGAAATTGACACAGAATTAAAGAAATGCTCAGCACAATTGATTTTCAGGAGGTCCACATTGAATAACGCTTTCGGTATCGATCTTGGTACTAGCACTATCAAGATTTATAACAAATCAACAGATTCTACGCTTGTTCAGAAGAACATGATCGCTATTCAGAACAAGACAACAGTTCTTGCATACGGTGATGAAGCCTACGATATGTATGAGAAGGCTCCAAGCAATATCAAGGTTACATATCCTCTCAATAACGGAGTTATTGCAGACATCAAGAATATGGAGATGCTTGTCAAGCTCTTTGTTACAGATGATATGAAGGGTGGTATCAAGCCGGCAGATTACTATATTGCAATCCCTTATGACATCACAGAAGTTGAGAAGAGAGCATTTATCGATCTTATCAGAGATTCTAATGTTAAGTCCAAGAAGGTCAATGTAGTATACAAGGCTATTGCAGATGGACTTGGAATGGACGTAGATGTTAAGAATTCCAACGGTGTTCTTGTAGTTAACGTAGGTTATGATACAACTGAGATATCAGTTCTGTCACTTGGAGGAATAGTTCTTAGTAAGCTTATCAAGGTTGGCGGACGTAAGTTCGACGAATCCATAAGAAGTGCAATACGTAAAGAATACAGCCTTATCATTGGATCTAAGACTGCAGAGAGCGTTAAGATCGATCTTCGCGAACTTGAAAAAGAAGGAAAGCCGGCTATTGTATACGGAAGAGATATTGTAACAGGTCTTCCTATAGAGCGTGAGATTCCTACTGATATTGTAAATAATGCACTTGTTGAGAACTTCGATACTATTCTTGATAATGTAAAAGCAACTCTTGAGAGAACTCCTCCGGAACTTGCTGCAGATATTTACAAGCATGGCCTCTATCTTACAGGCGGAGCTTCACAGGTTTGCCACCTTGCACAGAGAATCAGTAACGGTTGTGGACTTAATGTTAATATATCCGAAGAGCCGGTTGAATCCGTAACTCTTGGTCTTTCAAAAATAATCAAGGATGATCAGTACAAATCACTTGCTACGCTGAAGGAATGAGTAAATGAGTCCTGTGATAAAGAGAGGAGGAGATAAGTTTACCATCCCCGGTAAGTATCTCCTCTTTATTTTAACAATAGTGGCTGTCGCATTGATGGTCATAACACTTACAACAAGTCTTTTTTCCGGAATTGCCAATACGATTGCCGGATTTGTTGTGGTGCCTTTTCAAAGGGGAATAACAACTGCAGGTACATGGCTTATAAGTGAAGCTGACAAGCTTGAGACCATAGAAAGGCTTCAGTCTGAGAATGATGAGCTTCAGGCGCGTGTAGACCAGCTTACAGAAGAGAATATGCAGCTGACTCAGGACAAGTATGAGCTCAATACTTTAAGGCAGCTTTATGAGCTTGATGCTCAGTATGAGTCTTATGAGAAGGTTGGTGCACATGTAATAGCCAAGGATTCAGGTAACTGGTTCTATAGCTTTATCATTGATAAAGGTCTGGATGATGGACTTGCTATTGATATGAATATCATAGCCGGTGGCGGCCTTGTTGGCAGGATCACATCTATTGGACCGGACTGGGCCAAGGTTACAACCATTATTGCGGATAATTTTTCTGTAAGTGGAATGGTTCTATCGACCTCAGATAATCTGATAGTAACAGGTAATCTTGAATCTTATGAAAAGGGCGTTATCTCTTTTTCTAAGCTTCAGGACAGTGCTGATGTTGTTGTAATAGGTGATAAGGTAGTAACATCCAATATTTCAGATAAATATCTTCCTGAAATACTCATAGGATACATAACTACTATAGAATCGGATTCCAATAACCTTACAAAGTCGGGAACACTTACACCTGCGGTTGACTTCGAGCATCTTGATGAGGTGCTTGTTATAACTACTCTCAAGCAGACTGTTGAAGAATAAGATATTCATCACTTATTTTCGACTAAGCCTAGAGGTTTATAATGCGTAAATTCTTAGTTACTTTGATAATGATAATTACATGCTTTGTTCTGCAGACAGCTGTATTTAGATATTTTGCTTTTGGCGGGACAGTTCCGAACTGCCTTATGATCATTACTTGTTCAAGTGGTATCATGAGGGGAGAGAAGCATGGACTTTTAGCTGGTTTTATAGCCGGTCTTCTTGTGGACATATTTTTTGCTGATTTTATCGGTTTATATGCAATTCTCTACATGTATGCCGGATTCTTTGCCGGCCTGTTTCATAAGATCTTTTTTCCGGAGAATATAATACTGCCGCTCACACTTATAATCGTGGGTGATTTTATGTATCAGTTTTTGTGCTATGTGCTGATGTTCCTTCTTCGTGCGAAGTTCGATATCAGTTATTATATGGCTCACCAGATCATTCCGGAAGTTGTATATACTGCGATCATAGCTTTGTTACTGTATCCGGTTATACTAAAAGTAAATACCAAGTTAGATGACATAATCCAAAGGAGTGCTACTAAGTTTGTTTGATGATGTAAAAGAAGCAGTTCTCAAATTTATCACTTCAAGATTCACAGTTATCGCGCTGGTCATGATACTGGCAGCGAGCGGTATTTTGTACCGCCTTTTTGAACTGCAGATAATTAATGGTGAATCATATCTTGAATCTTTCCAATTACGAATAGAGAAGACCAAGGACATTCAGGCAACCCGTGGTAATATCTATGATCGTAACGGTAACCTTCTTGCTTATAACGAACTTGCTAACAATGTTGTAATAGAAGACGTCTATGAATCTGATTCCCTAAGAGATGAGAATATCAACGAAACGATCAACAAGGTCATAGACATAGTTGAGAGTAACGGTGATACTGTAGTCAATGATCTTAGTATACAGCTGGATGAAAACGGTGATTTTGAATATACTGTAGAAGGAACAACACTTCTTAGATTCCTTGCGGATATTTATGGCCATACTACTATTGACCAGCTTGCTTATGAGGAGAGAACTGCAACTCCCGATGAAGTTATGGAGTATCTTGGCAAGAAATTTGAGATAGGAGCGCTTACTGATCCTGAGGACAAGAAGAGTTTTGAAGTAGGATACGGATATACCAATGACAGGTTCCTTAAAGTTGTAACGCTCAGATATTATATGAGTCTTAATTCCTACCAAAAGTATATTGATACTACTATTGCAGAAGCTGTATCTGATCAGACTGTTTCTGATATCATGGAGAACAGTGACGTACTTCTTGGTGTAAGTATAGAAGAGAATACTGCCAGAAAGTATGTTGATGCGGAGTACTTTGCGCTGATCTTGGGATACACTGGTAAAGTTTCATCTACGGAACTTGCTCAGCTTCAGGCTGATTATCCGGATATGGATTACGATTCCAGTGATACAGTAGGTAAGTCGGGTATAGAACAGGCCATGGAATCAACGCTTCAGGGTACCAAGGGTTCTGAGACTGTATATGTTGATACAGTGGGTCAGGTACTTGAGACTACCAATTATGTTGAGCCAAGGTCGGGTAATGATGTATACCTTACTATCGACAAGAACTTGCAGGAAGCCTGCTATGACATTCTTGAATCAAGACTTGCAGGTATCCTTGTTAATAAGATTGTCAATGCCAAGACTGTAAGCACAACGGTCAAGACTTCAGATCTTAAGATCGCTATTTATGATGTTTATTTCAAACTCTTTGAAAACTCTGTTATTGATACAACTCATTTCACCGAGGATGATGCAAAGGAAACAGAACTTAAAGTACTTTCTGTGTTTAACAGTAAGCAGGAAGCAGTACTTGAAGGCCTTAGAAGCGAGCTCATGGAGAAACAGACACCATATAATGAGCTTTCGCTTGAATACAAGAATTATGAGACCTATATCACTACAATACTTCGTGATAATAACGTCCTTGTAAATGAAGACACTGAAGATGATACTTATGTAACCTATACCAAGGATGAGAGTATTTCTTTGTATGAGTATCTGCATTATGCAATAGCCCAGAACTGGATAGATATCACCAAGCTTAGTCTTGACAGCCAGTATACGGATTCCGAAGAAATATACGAACACATAGTTTCTTATATAACTGATAAACTTGGAAATGATCTTACATTTAGTAAGATGCTCTATCGATACATCCTTGAAGATGATCTTATCTCAGGAAGAGATTGCTGCAACGTACTTCTGGAGCAGGGCGTAGTAAAGCTTGAAGACAACGAATTAAAATCCTGGAATGCAGGTAATGAATCTGCATATACTTTTATCATTAATCGTATAAATAATCTCGAGCTTACACCTGCGCAGCTTAACCTTGATCCATGTTCAGGATCCATCGTTATTACTGATGTTAATACAGGTGATGTGCTTGCCCTTGTATCATATCCGGGATATGACAATAACAGAATGGCCAATGGTGTTGATGCTGAGTATTATGCAAAGCTTCGTGCAGATCTTTCTACTCCTCTTTATAATTATGCAACTCAGCAGAGGACTGCTCCTGGTTCAACATTTAAACCGCTTTCTGCAACAGCAGGGCTTATGGAAGGGGTTATAAC
The DNA here is from genome assembly GCF_900110805.1 of Butyrivibrio sp. TB. Lineage (NCBI taxonomy): Bacteria > Bacillati > Bacillota > Clostridia > Lachnospirales > Lachnospiraceae > Butyrivibrio > Butyrivibrio sp. TB. The sequence goes on from NZ_FOER01000001.1 coordinate 263,748, forward strand.
AACAACCTCCAGCATCAGATGTACAGGTACTTTTGATAAATTTACCAATGGTCCTCACTGTTGGATATATCCGAGTTCGCATGGTGAACTTACTGTTTCCGGTGGTATTACTAATTCGTGTAACTGCTTTTTCTATGAAGTTGGATACAGACTTGGAAGTGAGAATGGAACCTACAATTCTGATAAGGGTCTTGAAATTCTCAAAGAGTACTGTGATATGTATGGTCTTACAGAAAAGAGCGGAATCGAGATAGAAGAAAGTGCTCCTATCGTATCTACCCAGGATGCGGTCAGATCTGCTATCGGTCAGGGTACAAACTCATTTACAACGGTTCAGCTTGCCCGCTATATTACAACAGTTGCTAATTCCGGAACTTGCTTCAACCTGACTCTTATAGATAAGACTACTGATTCTAACGGTAATCTTCTTCAGGAGTATTCTGCTACTGTAAGAAATACAGTTGATCTGCCCTCGAGCTACTGGGATGCAATTCATTCAGGTATGAGAGGCGTTGTTGAGAAAAGAAGTGACTATTCTGATCTTAACGTTCAGGTAGCAGGTAAGACAGGTACAGCGCAGGAGAGAAGTGATAGAGCTAACCACGCTCTGTTTGTAAGCTATGCTCCTTACAATAATCCGGAGATTTCTATCACAACGCGAGTGGCCTTTGGTTATACATCAAGTTATGCTGCACAGATAACACGTGATGTATATGATTATTATTACAATGTAGATGCAAGAGAAGAGCTTCTTGATGGTTCTGCTCAGTCCCTTGAAGGCGGCGGAACAGGAGATTGATTGTCTCTTGTAAAGAAAGACAGCTATGAAAAAAATCTTAGAATTTTTAAAACGCTATAAGTTAAGAAACTATGATTTCATCCTGATATTTCTGGTTGTATCCCTCTCTATTGTAGGTGTGGTTGCAGTTAGTTCTTCGGATGTATCATTGCAGAACAAACAGATAACAGGTGTAGTCCTTGGATGTATCGTGATGATAATAGTGTCACTTCTTGATTATTCCAAGCTCCTGAATTTCTACTGGGCTTATTATATACTTGCAGTCTTACTGCTTCTGGGAGTTCTGGTATTTGGTAGTGATTCGCATGGTGCGCAGAGATGGCTTGAGATTGCAGGAATTACATTCCAGCCATCAGAGATATCCAAGATACTTATAATACTTTTCTATGCCAAGTTTATTATGGTCAATCAGAAGAAGGTCAAGACTATGGGATTTTTATTTTCTGCCATAGGTCTTCTTATTCCTCCTATCCTTTTGATATTAAAAGAGCCTGATCTTTCTACTACGATCATGCTATGTACTATTTTTGTCATGATACTTTTCGTAGGTGGAATAAGCTGGAAACTTGTAGCAGGAGTTCTTTTGGCGGGTATTCCTTCTGCAGCACTTATTTTCTATCTGGCGCTTTTGGAAGACAGCCCTATTCTCAAGTCTTATCAGCAGGAACGTATTCTGGCATGGCTTCATCCTGAAGACTTCGCTGATACAACAGCTTATCAGACCATGAACTCAATGATGGCTATAGGTTCAGGCCAGCTTCAGGGTAAGGGATATGATACTAATGAGATAAGCTCTGTACTTAACAGCGGATATATATCAGAATCAAGTACAGACTTCATCTTTACGGTTATAGGAGAAGAGTTTGGCTTTATAGGATCTTGCATCGTAGTTTTTTTGCTTGTAGCGATCACTATAAAATGTCTTATAACTGCAGCAAGAGCCAAGGATATTGCTGGTTCTGTCATTGCTACAGGAATGGCAGTGTGGATTGGATTCCAGGGACTTCTTAATATTGGAGTTGCCACAGGAGCGCTTCCCAATACTGGTATCCCTTTGCCGCTGGTAAGCTCTGGTCTTACATCTATTGTATCCGTGTATATAGGAGTCGGATTTGTTCTTAATGTCGGACTTCAGCAGCTTAGAAAGTCTTACTGACTAAGATATGATAACAGATATTCAAAAGAGACAATTTGAATATCGGGATCATAATTATAAATAAAAATATAGTTTAGCTGCATCAACATTTTGTTGATAGCATAAATAGACATAATTGTATCAAATTTATTAGTAACAATACATTTTTGTGTTATAATGAATTTATGTATGGCAACGGAGGTTTTTAGTAATGAATATTGCACTGATCGCTCATGATGCGAAAAAGAAGCTTATGCAGAACTTTTGCATAGCATATAGGGGGATTTTAAGTCGTAATGATCTTTTTGCAACAGGAACAACTGGACGTCTTATAGAAGAAGTTACTAATCTTAGCGTACACAAGTTCCTTGCAGGACATCTTGGAGGAGAACAGCAGATAGGAGCAGCGATCGAACATAATGAGATCGACCTTGTTATTTTCCTGCGTGATCCGCTTACACAGAAGTCACATGAACCGGATGTAAGCAATGTTATGCGTCTTTGTGACGTTCATAATATCCCTTTAGCCACTAATCTCGCATCAGCTGAGTTGTTGATCAAATCACTTGACAGAGGAGATTTAGAGTGGCGTGAAATGTATAAATAAAAGACTTATTACCTTTGTAACAGCTCTTTTATCCATAGTATCACTTAGTGCCTGTGGATCATCGTCATATGCTATCCCGTATTCTCCGGATAGCGTTTACACATCCATTTCTTCCGATATGGTTGATACCTTTGCTTCTGATCTGTGTGTAGTCGGTTCCGATATTACAGACGGCAGCATTAGTATGTCTAAGAATTCGTGTGCAGGTCTTTTTGACCTGAACAAGAGAGAGACGTTGTTCGCTCTCAATGTCAATGAGCAGGTTGATCCTGCATCCCTTACCAAAATTATGACAGCTTTAGTAGCTCTCAAATATGGAAGCCTCGATCAGATATTAACTGCAACCGAAGCAGTTAATATTAACGAAGCAGGTGCACAGCTTATCGGCTTAAAAGAGGGCGATACCATGACACTTGATCAGGCACTGCATATACTTTTGATATACTCTGCAAATGATGCCGGTATGCTTATTGCAGACAATATTGGAGGTAGCGTCGATGCTTTTGTAGAACTCATGAATGAAGAAGCAAAAGAAATCGGTGCTACTAAGTGCCATTTTACTAATCCTCATGGACTTACGGCTGATGATCACTATGTTACGGCATATGATATGTATCTGATATTCAATGCTGCCATGCAGTATGACGAGTTTCAGGAGATCATTAATATGTCCACTTATTCAACAGTGTATTCCAGAGCTGACGCAAGCACTGTTGAAGTTAACATCAAGTCTACCAACGGATATCTTCGTGGTGACAGGTCTGCTCCGTCAACTATTACGGTCATAGGTGGTAAGACAGGAACGACCAATGCGGCAGGACACTGCCTTATCCTGCTTGCAAAAGATTCTTCGGGTAATCCTTATATTGCAGTTATAATGCGTGCGGAAGACGGCGATACTTTGTATAGCGAGATGACAGCCCTTCTTGAGAAAATAACATCCTAAAAGCATGAACTATTTTGGGTATTTTTTATAGGTTGTCATTTGACTATCATAAAGCTATAATAATTATATGAAAGTTCCACAACAAACTACATACAAGGGAGGTTACGCTTATGGTTCAGCTTATCGTAGGTAGAAAAGGGAAGGGGAAGACCAAATGTCTTTTAGACAAGGTCAATTCTGAAGTTAGGAACATTCTGGGCAACGTCGTATTTCTCGACAAAAACACCAAGCACATGTATGAATTGAATAATAAGGTTCGTATGATCGTAGTTCCTGAGTTCATGGTTGAGACTCCTGAAGAATTTATTGGTTTTATAAGTGGTATTATTTCACAGGACAGAGATCTGCAGCAGGTATATCTTGACAGTTTCCTGTCAATCTCCGGTCTTGAAGACAAAGACATAACTGAGACAGTTTCTAAACTGGACAAGTTAAGCGAAAAATTTGGAATCGATTTTATACTTAGCGTTTCTAAAGATGAAGACGAACTTCCCGAGTCTGTTCGATCTAAGATTGTTATTTCTCTTTAATAACAAAAATATATAAAAAATATACAAGTACAACAAAATATGAACTACTTGTGATTGAATTATCTGAAAAATGAAATACAAATAAATAATAAGCCGCGGCTTAAGGGTGCCGCGGCTTTTTATAAGTAGATTGGAATAAAATGGCCGCAAAGAAGAAAAACAGCAAAATAACAAATATAAATTCCGGCTTTACGCCTGACAGAATCGGTATTTTGATTTTTGCCGTACTTCTGGTGTACATGATCATCAGCATCGTGCAATATATCAAAGCTAAGCATGTAGTAGGCTATGAAGTCATGGAAGGATCCTTATCGCAGAATAATACCTATACTGCAATAGCTCTAAGAGATGAAGAAGTAGTAGAGAATGATACAGCAGGAAGTGTATACTATTTTGCAACAGAAGACAGGAGAGTTGCCAAGGGTGATCTTGTTTATATTGTAGACGAGGCAGATTCTCTGGCTGATATGTCCTCTCTTACCGGAGATGCATCCGCTGTATCTCTTACTGATAAGGACTATGCAGAAATTAAAGAAGATATCGAAGATTTCACCAGTACCTTTAATAAGAACAATTTCAGCAGTGTTTATGATTTTAAGAATAGTATAAATGGTACACTTTCCAAACTTGTGAATACTTCATATCTTAATAATATTGGAGAACTCAGTTCATCAACTCATAACTTTATTTATAGAAATGCTCCTTCAAGTGGTATAGTTCTTTATTATAAAGACGGCTATGAAGGACTTACACTTCAGGATATGAACTCCGATCTTTTTGATCAGACAACTTATGAGAAGACTACATTTGGTTCATCAGAAGTTGTAACAGCTGATGCGCCGGTTTATAAACTTGCCAAAAATGAAGACTGGTCTGTTGTAATTCAGGTTGATGATCAGGAAACTGCTGATTATCTTATGGATCAGGAATATATTAAAATAAAATTTCTTAAGAATCAGGTAACAGTTTGGGGACAGGTAAGCACGTATACCAATTCTAAAGGTGAGATATTTGTCCAGTTCTCTTTTACCAATTCAATGATCACATTTGCAACAGACAGATTTCTGTCAATAGAGCTGATCATCGAAAACGAGACAGGGCTTAAGATTCCTAATTCTTCTATAATTGAGAAGAACTTCTATGTCATTCCTTCAGAACTTGTGATGGAGACAGCAGAGGGCAATACTGTAGTACAGCGCAAAACTTATCTGGAAGATGGTTCGCAGTCAAGCGAAGATGTAGTAGTAAGCATACATAGTCAGGTCGATGATAAGTATTACATAGATCAGGATGCTATTGCCAGTGGAGATATACTTATGTATCCTGCTACAGGAGAGGAATTTACAGTTAGCGAAGTTGCTTCTCTGACAGGTGTTTACAACATCAATAAGGGATATGCGGATTTCAAGCAGATTGAAGTTCTGTACAGCAATGATGAATATTCTATCGTCAAATCAGGTACAGAATACGGTCTGAATGTTTATGACTATATAGCGCTTGATGCAACAAGTGTAACAGACGATGAACTGATATATGACTGATAGGTCATGTTTAGTAATTGTGTATAAATGTTAAGAAAAAGTATAAACTCGTAAACATTGGTATTTAAGCTTTCCTAGGTACTTCTGAATCTAAAATGTTATAAGGGTTGACACATTGCTGTAAAAATTAGATAATAGGTATAGCTTAGGGACATATATTAAGAGTTTTATTTGTGGCTGCTGGTTCTATCACACAGCAGAGTGAGGAGAATAATATGAGCGCAATGGATAAATTTCTGAAAGCCATCAAGCTTAATGACGGTGAAGACGAAGACTACTATGACAACGAAGATGATTACTATGATAAAGGCACAGCAGCATTAAAGACAGCACCAATCGGCAAGGATGATCCTTCAATCGAAGTGCCTGAAGAGAAGCTTAAGAGAAGCAATCCAACGAAACCGATCACATCAATTTCTTCGAGAAAAAAATCTATGACATCATCAGGAATGGAAGTATGTGTAGTTAAACCAACTTCATTTGAAGACGCAAGAGAGATCACAGAAACTCTTCTTTCTAACAGAACAGTGGTTCTTAATCTGGAAGGCCTTGATGTTGATGTTGCGCAGAGAATCATTGATTTTACATCAGGTTCCTGTTTTGCTATCAATGGTAATCTTCAGAAGATTTCCAAGTATATCTTCATAATCACACCATCAAGCGTAGATATCTCAGGAGATTTTCAGGAGATGATCAGCGGATCAATAGGTACAGGTCTTTGATCATAATCTATTGAGATTAAAAGCTAAATAAGGTAAAATCTTTATCAGCAGGCGCATTCGTGCTCCTGCTGATATTTTTGAATTATGGATTATTTGTGGAGGAACTATGGGAGAAGTTATTAATGTAACACGTGATGATAAGCCTTGTTATGACATTATGTTCGAGGACAGTTTTAAGAAGCTTTCTAAAGCTGTAGAAGGACTTGGATTTAAAGAAAGACGTGTAGCGATCATTACAGATTCAAATGTTGGACCGCTCTATGCTAAGGATGTTGAAAAAGAGCTCAAAAAAGTTGGAAGTCAGGTTTTTGTATATGAGATTCCTGCAGGAGAAGATCACAAAAATCTTGAGACAGTTAACGGGATATATGGATTCCTTATCTCTAAGCATTTTGACAGACATGACCTCCTTATAGCACTTGGCGGCGGAGTTGTGGGAGATATCACAGGATTTGCTGCATCCAGCTATCTTAGAGGAATTGCCTTCGTGCAGATACCTACAACACTTTTGGCTCAGACTGATTCCAGTGTTGGTGGTAAGACCGGGGTTGACTTTGAAGGTTATAAGAATATGGTTGGAGCATTCTATATGCCAAGACTTGTATATATGAATATCGCAGTTCTTGATACTCTTCCCGGACGTCAGTTTGCATCAGGTTTTGCAGAGGTAATGAAGCACGGACTTATCAAGGATCAGGAGTTCTATTTCTGGCTTATAGAGAACTTGTATGAGATCAATGAAAGAGACCATAAGGTACTTGCCAAAATGGTTAGGAAGTCCTGCGAGATTAAACGGGATGTAGTACAAAAAGACCCTACAGAGAAGGGAGAGAGAGCTCTCCTTAATTTCGGACATACAATCGGTCATGCTATAGAAAAGGCAAGAAACTTTGAACTCTATCACGGAGAGTGTGTTGCTCTTGGCTGCATAGCTGCTGCTTATATCTCCATGAAAAAAGGTCTCATTGAAACCGGAACCTGCTATGAGATAAGAGATATGTTTGTTCCTTTTAACCTACCGATCACTGTAGAGGATGTTGATCCTGAAGAAATCGTAAAACTTGTAAAGAGTGATAAGAAAATGGATAATAACTGTATCAAATTCATCCTTCTTAAAGACATAGGAGATGCATTCATCGATACTACAGTTACAGATGATGAGATAAGAGAAGCTGTTAAAGAGATTTTGTACTTCGAAAACGGAGATTAAGGCTAATGTATTGATTTGTTTTCATACTTGGTTTATGAATTTATCTACATAGTCGTATAATAAAAAAATGATGATGTCTATACCTTTTGTATTTTAAAAAAAGGATTAGATGTTTTCGAACAATAAAACAAGGGGATTATCTTTTTATGAAACATATAACCAGAAAGAAGATAACATTTCTTATAGCGGATATTATTGCATTTATAGTGCTGGTTGCACTTGATCAGTTTACTAAATTCCTGGCAGTTGCCAATCTGAAGGACAAGGCTTCTTTTCCTATCATAAGGAATGTACTTGAACTTCAGTATCTTGAGAACAAGGGCGCAGCCTTTGGAATGCTTCAGAATCAGAAAGCCTTCTTCATACTGATAGCTATCCTGATACTCATAATAATCGTATATGTTCTTGCGCTGGTGCCGGATGATATGAAGTACAATGCGCTTCACATCCTTCTGGTAATGATCGGAAGCGGTGCCTGTGGCAATATGGTAGATAGATTCAGAACCAACTATGTTGTAGACTTTATATATTTTAAACTGATCAACTTTCCGATATTCAATGTAGCTGATATCTATGTTACTGTATCAACCTTTATACTATTGTTCCTGTTTTTGTTCTACTATAAAGAGAATGATTTTGCATTCCTTAGCTTTAAACAGCAGAAGAAGTTCAGGGAGTTTAAGTAAAGGCCGGAGCCGTTTATGAATTATGACACTTTAAATGATTCAATAGAATTTAATATTGGTACAAGCACTGATAGTAGTGAAGATGCTGCGCTACATGAGGGGCTTTTGGAGGATGAGATCTTAGATGATCAGGATGATGCTGACATTGTAGAAAAATCTGGTCCCGAGAAGCTTTTTACAGCTATAATAGATGAAAAACTCTCCGGCAAAAGGATTGATAAGGTTCTGTCTCTTCTTTTTCCTGAGCATTCAAGATCGTATCTTAAGAGTATTATTGTAGATGGCAAGGTTAAGATCAATGATAAGACGGTGTCCAAAGCATCTATAGCAGTAAGTCTTGGCGATAAGATAGAACTTGTAGTACCGCCTCCAAGAGAGCTTGATATTAAGCCTGAGAATATTCCACTTGATATTCTCTATGAGGATAGTGATGTTCTGGTAGTCAATAAACCTAAGGATATGGTAGTGCATCCGGCGGCAGGTCACTATGAGGGGACTCTTGTCAATGCAGTTATGTATCACTGCGGAGATAATCTCTCCGGTATCAATGGGGTCATGCGTCCCGGTATCGTTCACAGGATCGACAAGGATACTACAGGTTCTATTATCATCTGTAAAAATGATAATGCCCATAGGAAGATAGCAGCACAGCTCAAAGAGCATTCTATCAAAAGAGAATATGTGGCTATAGTATACGGGATAATCGAAGAAGACGAAGGCACAGTAGAAGGTACGATAGGAAGACATCCTACGGACCGTAAGAAGATGGCAATAAATGTTCCCGGGGGTAAGAGCGCTGTCACTCATTATAAGGTCATCAAGCGCTTCTATGAGTCCAAGATGACTTATGTTGCGTGTAGACTTGAGACAGGGCGTACTCATCAGATACGAGTTCATATGTCCTCTATAGGGCATCCTCTTCTTGGAGATGAAGTCTATAAGGGCGGCAGGAAGACCAATATCAAGTTAAATGGTCAGTGTCTCCATGCCAGGATACTTGGTTTTATCCATCCTACAACAGGTGAGTATATCGAGACTATGGCACCTCTTCCGGAATATTTTGAGCATCTTTTAAACACACTTAAATAGTTTGAAAATGTTCCAATTTGTTAATATACCGAATCCCTTATGTTCATTGAATTTTGGTTGGTTTTAAATTATAATAATATCAGTAGATACTCTTTTTTTAGGCGCAGTTTCTGACTTTCTATTATGCGCCGCATTACTAATCTTTTATATCCAAGGAGGCGGTACTATGGAGACTATTATTACTATTGGACGTGAGTTTGGTTCCGGTGGAAGAGAAATAGGAGAACAGGTTGCCGATAGATTTGGTATTAAATGTTACGACAAAGAACTGATAGCCAGAGCTGCCAAGGAAAGCGGATTCTGTGAAGAGATGATAGAGACACATGATGAAAGACCCACTAACTCTTTCATGTACAATCTTGTAATGGATACTTATTCTTTTGGATACAATTCATCCAGCTTTGTGGATATGCCTATCAGTCATAAAGTATTCCTTGCTCAGTTTGATGCTATCAAGAACCTTGCAAAAGAAGGTCCATGTATAATTGTAGGTCGCTGCGCAGATTATGCTCTTTCTGATTATCCCAATGTTGTCAATCTCTTTATAACAGGCAATGAAAAAGATAAGATAGCCCGTATCAGAGCTCGTTTTGCAGATCTTACATCAGATGAGAAGGCAAGAGATATGATGGTCAAGAAAGATAAGCAGAGAAGAAGCTATTACAATTACTATAGTTCCAAGAAATGGGGCCACTGTGACAGCTATGATCTTACTATCAATTCTTCAATACTTGGAATTGAGGACACAGTTAATTTTATAGTGGATTTTGTTAATAAATTCGAAGCAAGTAAGCGCGGTTGAGCTGAATAAAAAGTTGATAATCAACTTAAAGCTATCTGTATTAAAAGCAGATAGCTTTTTACGTTAAAGAAAATACCTTTTTTTACCGATATCTATAGAAGTAAATGCCTTATATTCATGGAGAGAAAGGTAAGTTTAAGCGATGAGCGACCATTCAAAAGATTTCGAGCAGATTGACGAGCTCACAGGCTTATCTACATTCACTAGTTTTAGAGTTCTGGCTCAGGATATTCTGGATGACCCGACGATCAGAAATGATATAGCCTTTGTGTATTTCAACGTTGAGAATTTCAGATCTTATAATGAAAAATATGGATTTGCTGCCGGAGATGATTGCCTTAGGCTGATCGGACAGACGATACAGGCGATATTTCCACAGGAGATCTGTTCTCGTGTGGCTACTGATCATTTCTGCATAGTTGCTGACAGAAATGAAATTGAAGAGAAGATCAAGCAGGTTTGTGAAGAACTTCGTCCTTTCCGCATGGAGACACATATGCAGCTCCATGCAGGGATCTATTTTCCAAATCCTGATGATTTTGAATGTACACTATGCATGGATAAGGCCAAGATCGCTTGTGATTCTCTCAAGCATCAGTATGATTCTATGTTCGGTTATTATGATGTGAAGCTTGATGATGAGTATCAAAGAACACGTTATATCATCGAGCATTTTGATGCTGCAATTGAAAATGGTTATATATATGCCTGGTTCCAACCACTTGTAAGGTCTTTTACCGGAGAGATAAGCGGTTATGAGGCTCTTGCCAGATGGATAGATCCCGATATTGGATTTATCTCACCCGCTGATTTTGTTCCTGTTCTGGAAAAATATCACATTATAAGAAAGCTTGATCTTGCAGTAACTCAATATGTTTGCAATGTGCAAAAAAAGGTCATGGAATCAGGCGGTCAGATAATGCCTGTATCTATTAATTTATCGCAGCAGGACTTCATGGATGATGACATCGTATCTGAGATAGATGAGATCGTACTTGAGAGCGGTATACCACCTGAATATATAAATATAGAGATAACAGAGTCTATCTTTTCTATAGATTCTGACAGAGTCACTAATATAATTGATGCATTTAGGCTACAAGGATACGAAGTGTGGATGGATGACTTCGGAAGCGGCTATTCATCTCTTAATTCCATGCAGAAATATACCTTTGACTGCCTGAAGCTTGATATGAAGTTCCTGGCAGGTTTTAGTCATAGCAGGAATTCCAAGATCATTATTGAGAGTGTTATAGGAATGACCAAGCAGCTTGGTATAAGGACTATAGCAGAAGGCGTCGAGTCCGAGGAAGAAGCAGAATATCTAAGGCAAGTAGGATGCGATCAGATTCAGGGATTTTTGTATTCTAAGCCGGGGCCTTTTGATGAAGTATATAATCTCGATATTCCAAAGGAAAATACCGGGCTTCGTAAGTATCATGAGAAGATAGGAACTATAAACCTTCTATCACAGGATCCTCTTGGCAAAGAAGATGATGCTACAAAGAAAATCAAGTTCCCTATGGCGCTTGTAGAGGAACATAATGGGCATCTGGATATTCTGACCCACAATGAATCTTTTACAGAATATGTAAGTCTTCTTGGCTTTGCGTCAGTTAATGAAGCAAACGATATGCTTAATTCTGATTCTGAGAATTCTGTAAGTGTAAGGGATTATATGAAATCTGCTCTTGATAATGATAGATTTGAAGTGTGCCATTATTCAAGGAATGGTCTTAGATGTACTTTGCAGATCAACTTCATAGCCAATTACAGAAGCAGAAATGCATTCCTGTTCCTAGGGCTTGTGGCTGAAAGCGAATAAAATAGAAATGAGATAAAACTTCCCACTTGGACGGTGCAGCATCTCCAAGTGGGAAGTTTTAGATATTAATCAAAAAAGCTGCAGCATTTAAGTTATGCTGCAGCTTATATTCATTAATCGTACATAGAAGAATGAATCCTGGATTATTATCAGATCTCAAGAAGTTCGCTGTAAGCTTTAAGAGCGTCCTGAGTATCACCTGCAAGAACTTTCTTGGCAAGAGTCTTACCAAGCTGAACGCCTTCCTGATCGAAGCTGTTAAGGTTCCATGCAAATCCCTGGAACATAACCTTGTTTTCAAAGTGAGCAAGAAGAGCACCCAGTACTTCAGGAGTGAGCTTGTCGCCTACGATGATGCTTGAAGGACGTCCGCCTTCAAAGTTCTTGTTGGCATTCTCGTCTTTTTTGCCACAAGCAAATGCCATGATCTGTGCAGCTACATTAGCGCAGAGCTTCTGCTGGCTGGTGCTGCCCTGAATATCTACATCATTGCCTGTCTGGTTGTTCTTGAAGCCTATGAACTGAAGAGGAATGATATTAGTTCCCTGGTGAAGGAGCTGATAGAATGAGTGCTGTCCATTAGTTCCAGGTTCGCCGAAGATAACAGGTCCTGTTACATAATTAACCTTGTCACCAAAACGGTTAACGCTCTTACCATTGGACTCCATATCAAGCTGCTGGAGATGAGCAGGGAAGCGAGAGAGAGCCTGTGAGTAAGGAAGAACTGCTGTTGACTCGTAGCCAAGAACGTTACGCTCATATACACCGATAAGGGCATCAAGCATAGCAGGGTTCTTAGTGAGTTCTTTATTGGTAGCGTTCTTGTCTTCAGCAGCAGCGCCGTCAAGGAATCTTGCAAATACGTCAGGACCAAATGCAAGAGACAGAACAGCTCCGCCTACAGCAGATGTAGAAGAGTAACGACCACCGATATAATCATCCATGAAGAATGCAGCAAGGTAGTCACTGGACTTTGCAAGTGGAGATGTCTCGCTGGTAACTGCGATCATGTGCTTGGAAGCATCAAGACCTGCTTTTTTAAGAGCATCCTTAACGAAAGCTTCGTTGGTAAGTGTCTCAAGAGTAGTACCTGACTTGGACACAAGGATGAAGATAGAACGAGATACATCAACACTATTAAGAACAGCTGTAGCATCGTCAGGATCAACATTGCTGATGAACTTTGCATCCATGAAGAACTTGCCATTGGACTTAGCCCAGTTCTCGAGAGCAAGGTACATAGCACGAGGACCAAGGTCACTTCCACCGATACCGATCTGAACAGCTGTTGTGAACTTCTCACCCTTTTCGTTAGTGATCTCACCATTGTGTACCTTGTTGGCGAAATCAGCGATCTTATTCTGCTGTTCTACATAGAAATCTCTCTTATTAACACCTTCTGCAACAACGTCTGAGCCAAGCTGTCCGCGTGTGAGTTGGTGGAGGACAAGTCTCTTCTCACCTGTATTGATAACTTCGCCGTTGTAGAGAGCTTCAAATTTCTCTGTGAGCTGAGCTTCTTCTGCAAATTTTGAAAGAGCAGCAAGTACAGTATCATCTACCTGCTTGGCAGCATAGTTGTAGGACAGTCCGCATGACATAGGAACAGAGTATTTTTTAACTCTTTCTGCGCCATTTGCGCCTTCCATAACCTCTGCAAGTTTCACCTGATCTTTGAGTGCAAAAAGATCGTTAAATGACTTAAGTTCGTCTGAATTTTTCCAGTTGATCATTAGGTTTACCTCTTTCTTTGATTGGGATAGTCTGCTTACCTGATTATATTTTGGCAGATGTCTTTTCTGCGAATCTGATCAAGAATATAAGAGTAAGCATACTGGATTTATATATAAAATTCATGGATCACAATCCTCTAACATTATAATACATAAATAGCAATAAATGATATATGTTAGAGCAAAAAATGTGGAAAACGTTTTTTTGAACATAAATTCAAATTTAAGATCAAGTTTTTTTGTAAATATTAATACACAAATTAAAATATTATGATATAATCAAATTTATGTCTGCACGATTCAATGCATAAAAGCGTCAAAGCGTTAAAAGATAAGCTGATAATCTACTATTTATCAGTTTTTGTCTGTTATAAACGCATGGCGCAGGTCGCAAATAATTTTATAGCAGATAATAATTTTTTAGATAGGGCAAAATCGGGGATTATTATGGAGAGAGAGAATTTTAAATCAAGGCTTGGATTTATCCTTGTCAGCGCAGGATGCGCAATTGGAATCGGTAATGTATGGAAATTCCCTTATATTACAGGACAGAATGGTGGCGGAATATTTGTTCTTTTTTACCTGTTGTTCCTTCTTATTATGGGTGTTCCGATCCTTACTATGGAGCTTGCAGTAGGAAGAGCAAGTAGAAAAAGTGCTGTACAGGCATATAAAGCGCTGGAACCTAAAGGATCAAAATGGCATATACATGGCTGGATCTGCTTTATAGCTAACCTAATGCTTATGATGTATTACACAACGGTATCAGGCTGGATGATCAATTATATGATCAAGTTCGCTACAGGTACTTTTGATGGAGTAGGTACAGAGCTTTCAGTTGCTTCAATATTTGATGAGATGCTGGCATCGCCGAAGCAGAGCATGATCTTTATGTTTTTGACTGTTACATGCGGTATTTTGGTTTGTGCGATAGGTCTTCAGAAGGGAATTGAGAATATTACTAAATTCATGATGATAGCGCTTATAGTACTTATCATCATTCTGGCGGTTAACAGTACTATGCTTGAAGGAGCTTCAGAGGGTATCAAGTTCTATCTTTTACCATCTCTTTCTTCTGTTGAAGAAGTGGGACTTGCTAAAGTTATAACAGCAGCTATGAACCAGAGCTTTTTTACTTTATCGCTGGGAGCAGCTTCCATGGAGATATTCGGAAGCTATATGCACAAGGACAAGGGACTTGTGGGAGAAGCAGTAAGGATAAGCGCCCTTGATACACTTATAGCTATACTTGCAGGACTTATCATATTTCCTGCATGCTTCTCATATGGTATCGAGACAACAGCAGGACCTTCGCTTATTTTTATAACACTTCCAGAGATATTCATTCATATGAATTTGGGAAGGATATGGGGGACTCTGTTCTTTGTATTCATGACATTTGCAAGCTTTTCAACAGTTATCGCTGTATTTGAGAACATTATTGCAGTAGGAATTGATAATTTTGGATGGTCAAGGAAGAAATCTTCACTTATAAACTATATCATTCTTCTTATAACCTGCACACCATGTGCTCTTGGATATAACCTTCTTAAGGATGTGACGATCATAGGTACCAAGGATATCCTTGATTCTGAGGACTTTATGGTTAGTAATATCTTCCTTCCTTTAGGAGCGCTTATATTCCTTATATTCTGTGTTACTAAGTGGGGATGGGGATTTGAAAAGTATCAGGAAGAGGTTAATACAGGAGAGGGCATTAAGATGCCGACATTCCTCAAACACTACTTCAGAATAGTACTTCCTATACTGATAATAATCATTTTCCTGAACGGTATTTTATAAAAGTTTTGAGTAAAGTAACTGAAACTTCGCACTTGCCAAACATACGCCACCCTTTGAGACAACGCCGATGCGGATAGTTTATAATGCATTTTCATATCTTGAAGGTGTTATAATTCAGGGCATGATATCTGGATTTTTATATTCTAGGGTCTGAAACTCGCTTCGCTCAGAAATGCAGACCCTAAGAAGAATATAAAAATCCAGCTCTCATGCTCCTGAATTTTATAACACCTTCAAAAGATATGAAAATGCATTATAAACTATCCGCATCGGCGTTGCCTCAAAGGGTGGCGTATGTTTGGCAAGTGCGAAGCTTTTTGATCTGCTTACTTGTAATTGTCCGGGTGAGCCGCGACATCACCTATCAAAAATTCAATGAATTCAACGCATTTGCCGCAGCCGGTTCCGTATCGGAGCTTATCCTGTACGTCATTTACATTTGTCACGCCGGACAATACCAAATCTATGATATCTTTATATTTAATATTCTTACAGGTACAAGCTTCTTTATTAATATTCATAGTCTTTAATATATCCTTTTTAGTAGAGCATTTCAATATTTGATGACTTCTTGAACGTAAATATGATTCAATGAATCTGTTGGCAATAGAACCTTCACTGAAGGTGAACTCAACCTGCTCTATTGCTGCTTTTTTGAATCTGTGATTCAAAAATGTATAAAAAGTGAGATCATCTTTATCTATATCGGTCCGCAAGAATCCAACATTAATACGCGCAAAATATTAACAGTATTAATAAAACGATTCAAAATTTCCACTTGGGCAGATCAACATCCCTCAAGCCTTTACAAGGCTAGACAATATTTAAATCATTTCGGTAAATTTTTTATCATCTCTTTGTTTTATTCTTTTTTAATTAAATTTTTTCAAATATATATATAAATAATAATGGCTTATATGATAAAATGAATTGTGCAAAATGTAATGCGCCAAAGCCAGAATAGAACAGGCTTTGAATGATCATTAACGTAAAGATTTCCAAATAGTAAAAATACCTAATGATAAAGAAAGGCGACAAAAGTTATGAAATTATCCCAGTACATGCTCGAAAGAAAGAGTGTAAGAACATTTAATGCAAATCAGAAGATAGATTCTGATAAACTAAGCACTTTTAAAGAATTCATCAAGGATATAAAGAATCCTTATGATATTCCTGTTAAGTTCGAAATATTTGATAAGGATGCTAATGGACTTTCAAGTCCGGTAATAGCAGGCGAAGAGGCGTATGTTATAGCCACTGTTCCAAAGATAGAGCATGCTGAAGAAGCATATGGATATTCATTTGAACTTATGATGCTGTGTGCCAAGGCTCTTGGAATAGGTACTGTCATGATAGGCGGAACCATGAAAAGAGAGATATTCGAGCAGGCAGCCGGCCTTAAAGATGGTGAGATGATGCCATGTGTGACACCAATCGGTATTCCTGCAGATAAGAGATCCATAAAGGAGAATCTCATGAGAACCGGTATCAAGGCAGACACCAGAAAGGATGCATCAAAACTCTTCTTCCAGGACGAGTTCGATAAAGCTATGGGAGATACAAGTGATGAAGTAAGACTTGCACTTGAACATGTCAGATGGGCTCCCTCAGCTGTTAACAAGCAGCCGTGGAGAATAGTAAGACAAGACAATATATATCATTTCTATGAGAAAAAAGACAAAGGATATATAAATCCAAGTACAGGAGACCTTCAGAAGATAGACCTTGGAATTGCTATCTGTCACTTTATGACAAGCCTGAAGGACCACGGCGTGGATTCAAAGCTTGTACTTGATGATCCGTCTATTGCATGCCCTGAAGATGTAGATTATATCGCAAGCGTTGTAGTAGAAGAGTAACTAACTTAGGCTTTGGGAATGCCGGTTCGTCCAAGTGGAAGTTAGTTATAGTGTGCTGGCTCATTCATATTTAATCAAATTACATGTCTAAACAGGCCGTATCGACTCTGTCTCAGAGGGGGCGTATGTTTGACAAGTGCGAAGTTTGAGTTAGTCATATTATCAAACATATCAAGAAAATATAACTCTCTATATAATCCTCACATTATATGCTACGATATATTGTGAGGATTGTTGTGTTTTTAGCCGAAAGATATAGCAGAAAATTGTGGAGACATTATAGAGAAACTATAAAAACTACAGAGAAAGCCAGTCACAAAATAGTCTATGTTTATATACGGAGGGTCGTATATGGATTACAGGATCAAAAGTGAAATCGCCAAATGCAGTTTGTGTCATGATGCTCCCTGCTCTAAGTCTTGTGGTATAGGAGAAAATAGTAGAGACTATACTAAAAAAATAGACATTGCCAGGATCATACGAGCAATGTATTTTGATAATGCAATTCTTGCAGCAAGCCTTCTTCCGGATGATTATACCGAAAGAGACTCTCGCGAGCTTATCTATTCCTGTCCCAGAAAGGTTGATATCCCACTTATACTAAAAGGTCTTCAGGATGAAAAGAAGAAATTAGAAAATCTTTCAGAAATTGGAGGGCTCAAAGCCCTTGATAATGTAGACATATCGACGGATATATGTGGCGTGAAGCTAGAAAATCCCTTCCTTTTGTCATCATCAGTAGTAGCCAGTAACTATGAAATGTGCGAAAGAGCTTTTGAGATGGGATGGGCAGGTGCTGCCTTTAAGACTATCTGTATGATGGACATACATGAGGCTTCTCCCAGGTTTTCTGCTGTTAAGACAGCAACCGGCAAGTTCTATGGATTTAAGAACATAGAGCAGCTATCTGATCATAGCGTAGAAGAGAACATGGAAGTTTTTAAAAAGCTTAAGGAGAAGTTTCCCAATAAAGTTATTATTGCATCTATAATGGGCCGTGATGAACAGGAATGGGAATATCTTGCCAAAAGGTGCACTGATGCAGGCGCTGATGTGATCGAATGCAACTTCTCATGTCCCAATATGGAAGCCAAAGGAACAGGCTCTGATGTAGGTCAGGATCCGGATACTGTAGAAAGATATACAAGAGCTACAAGAAGAGGAACACACTTACCCATCCTTGCCAAGATGACCCCCAATATTACTGATATGAGAGTACCTGCCATAGCTGCTATAAGAGGCGGCGCCAATGGTATCGCTGCTATCAATACTATAAAATCTATCACAGGAGTAAATATAGACACGCTGGTAGCTCTGCCGGCAGTACATGGAAGTTCCATGCTGGGCGGATATTCAGGAGTAGCTGTTAAACCTATAGCACTTCGATTTATATCAGAAATGGCAACATGTCCTGAGATCAAGGGGCATCATATAAGCGGAATGGGCGGAATAGAGACCTGGCGCGACGGACTTGAGTTCATCCTCCTTGGAGCAGGTAGTCTTCAGGTTACAACAGCTGTAATGGAATACGGCTATCGTATCATTGATGATCTTATAACGGGGCTAAAAATTTATATGGCTCAGCGCGGTTATACATCAATAAGTCAGCTTATAGGTGCTGCAACAGATTCTATCAAAGAAAATGATGAAGTGGAAAGAGACACAGTCGTTTTTCCAATAATAGATCAGGACAAATGTATAGGCTGCGGAAGATGCTATATAAGCTGCCGTGATGGAGGTCATCAGGCACTTGTTTATTCTGAAGACAGCCGTAATGTAAGACTAAACGGAAGTAAGTGTGTTGGCTGTCAGCTATGCTCACTGGTGTGTCCTGTAGGAGCGATAAGTCAGAGTAAGAGAGTAGTGCGTACAAAATAATATGACATAAGTGTCAAAAGTCATTTCGATTCGAGCTTGCTCGAAATCGAATATGAATTTACGACCCACAAAACATGAGCAAAGAAACAAGTAGTGCGGATCTGTAAATTTGTGACTGGCTAAAGCTATTCATAGTTTAGGACTTGGTAGAGGGTATCGTTTTGGTTAGAACCGGTTATAGAAATTATTTATAATGAATCAAATTGTCAAAAAGCTCCCAGTATAATGATAGACATTGTACCGGGAGTTTTTTGACATTTATTTGTTATTATTCTTCAATCGTTCAATCTCTTTTCGTAGCAATTCATTCTCATTGGATAGCTTCTCATTTTCATCAGCAAGCTTTTTTCTCTCTTCTTCGCCTTCAGCGAGTCCAAGATTCTTAGCTTCGTGGAAGAGTCTTATCTCAGGTAAATCCAATACCTTTCCACCCATAATATCACCTACCTTCTCCTGTACCTTAGCGTGATTCATAGTAAGCTTATAAACTACCTTGTGTGTTAACCTAATGATAACATCATAGGAAAATACTGACAAGTTGCCAGCTTCAAGCTCATAATCCAGTCTTTTCAGGAGGCTGCGGAAAATTTCTGCCAGTGCTTCCGTTTTATCTTCATCTCTGTTTATTTTGTTAAAATCCCTCTCAAAATTGAAGATATAGAAGGGAATCATAAAATACAGTCTATTATCAAAGAGCTGTTCTATAGTGTAATTGGACATCTTCTTAATAGCTATATCATAGCTTACATCCCCACCCGGTGTCTCGATGATGACCTTAGCAGTATCTTGAGCTTTATTAGACCTGCGAAGTAGTAACAGCCCGGTATAGGGGAATCTTACTTTTAGAACAGTACCATCATTGCTGCTTTCATCAGTGGCAATCTGAGAACCATATTCAAACAGTCTTACTAGAATGGAATTATCATAAGGCTTGCTTTCACACTCAAAATGATAAATTTTACTGATTTCTCCCTGAGTAATCCTAAAATGAGAATCTGTGATCCTCTTTTCATCAGACTGATCTTCATGTTCAATAAAGTGCTCATTTCTAAGACGTGTTATTTTTGCAGTCTTATCATAATGTTCATTGTAAAAATGATTGACGAAAGGAATCAAAATATCATCGCATTCCGTCTCCATAGTCCTGAATGCATCGTCATAAGCAAAATCTGAATAGATCGATGCATCCTTCTTATTTTCTTCTTGCATGTACACATGCCTCCTTCATTAAAATAATTCTCTCAATCGTTGAAATTGGCATCTGCAAGAACTGCAACAGCCTCTCCTGATTGGAAAAAGATGCTACGAAGAAAATCATAGCTTCACAAGAATAACATTTTTAGGATAATAATTCAAGACTGTAGTTTAGCCTGTCGATGTGGCTATGTAGCGAATAATAGGGATTATGAGTTCAAGGTTTAATTATGATCTAACAACTGATGCTCAAAAAGGTACTATATTATTACTGCTTCATATATGATACTGTCGTATTAGGAACTATTGTAAACAGCCGCTTTTTATTCACAAAGGAGGCCTTTATGAAGAATATCCGATTTGTTCTTTTATGGCAGCTGGTTTGAAGTTTTTTTAATTTATCCTGGCAAAAGATATTTTTTATATAAATTTTACCATGCTAGCTGTTATCGGGACTACTATTGTGTTATCATTGTCTAATGTAATGTTAGATATACATAATGAATATAAAGAATAAATGAAAGGACAAGGCATTAGCCGGATAAAGAAAATGAATAACGAAGCAGATATCAAAGAACTTAACGACCGCTTTACTAAGGTCAAGGACGAAATAGCCGGAATTCTCACATCTGAGAAGGAAGACAGCTTTTTTGCCCAGGCAGCAAAGCTTGTAACTCTTCAGCTTGAAACATATGATAAGCTTACAGATGGATCATTTTATGAACTTGACGAAGCTGCAATGAAGGCAAATAATGATGAGCTTTATAACTGGAAGCTTGAGGCAAACTATGAGGACTCTTTTGTAAATCCTACTAAGGCAGCAAATGTGTATGGAGATAAGGGTCAGATCATCGCTTTACTTGCAGAAAAGCTTGTATTTGGAAATACACACATTTTTAATAACAGAAAAGAGAGATATGTAATAGCTATAGAGCTTTTCCTTGAGATCTACAACCTTTATAAAGAAGGCGCAGATGTAGACGCATGGAAGAAGGCTATTAAAGATCATCAGACCAAGTACATTGATCTTATCGCTATGGAAGCAATCCATAGACAGTATGATCCTGATAATCATAAGGTTACAGAAATCTTAAATAAGGTTAAGCCCGGCGATTACAGATTCCTGTATCTATACGGCCTTCCTGTTTCTGATAATGAGGTAAGAACAGCTAAGTTCATCGATTCTCTGTCTGATTCTGATCTTACAGCCATGGCTGGCACCCTTACAAAAGGCTATCGCAAGGGTTTTGAAGTTATGGGAGTTGATTTTGACAAGAAAAAGTCAGTTTGCATTTACTATAACGTTGGATTTGAAAAGATGGTGAAGACTGCTGCCGAGCAGTTTAAAGAAATGGGACTTGCAAGCACATTCCTCGTAACGTCCGGAGCTGAGAACAAGCAGAGTGATTTTGACCATAAACAGGATATGGCACTTTACCTTGATGAAGCTTTCGTTGATACATATCTTTCTGCTTTCCGCAAGGCTTATGAGAGCATCAAAGACAAGGTTAGATCCCACGGCGGACCTGCTGCCATCGAAATTTTTGGAGAGAGAGACTTTGCACCTGTCAGAAAGAAGGAAGCACCTGCATTTGATGAAAAACAAAGACCTCTTTATGCATCACTTATAAATAAAGCCGCGCTTCTTCGCACACAGTTCCTTCCAGGTGAAGAGAGAAGTTTTGCAATAATAGCTTATCCTGTTCCTGAGATTGGTGATAAGTTCGAGCAGATATTTGCAGATACAGTTAAGGTCAATACTCTTCCCAGAGAAAAATATCAGAAGATCCAGCAGGCTATTATCGATGCTCTTGACCTTGGTGATCATGCTGTTATCAAGGGTATGAACGGCAACAAGACAGAGCTTACAGTTTCATTCCATGAGCTCAAGAATCCTGAGAAGGAGACCAATTTCGAGAACTGCCTTGATGACGTGAATATTCCTCTTGGTGAAGTGTTCACATCTCCTGTACTTAAGGGAACAAATGGTCTTCTTCATGTCAAAGAAGTCTTCATAAACGGCCTTAAATATACTGACCTTTCATTCACAGTAAAGGATGGTATGGTTACAGACTATTCGTGCGGTAATTTCGAAAACCCTGCTGATGGCAAAAAGCTTGTAGATGACGAGATCATGAAAAATCATGAGAGTCTTGCCATGGGCGAGTTCGCTATCGGAACTAACACTGTTGCATATGTAATGGGCATTAAGCATGATATCCAGGCTAAGCTTCCAATCCTCATTGCAGAAAAGACAGGACCTCACTTTGCATTTGGTGATACATGCTATTCACACAGCGAAGACCATGCAGTATTCAATCCTGACGGCAAAGAGATAATAGCAAGAGATAACGAAGTAAGTTCTCTTAGAAAAGACGATCCTGAGAAGGCATATTTTGGCTGCCATACAGATATTACTGTTCCATATAATGAGCTGGGAGAGATCACAGTATACGGTAAGAACGGATATCAGAAGACAATCATCAAGGACGGAAAATTTGTACTTGAAGGTACACAGGAGCTTAACGAAGCGCTTGAAGAACTTAACTGATAGAATGCCCCTAGGGACGGGGTAAGGGACCATTAATAAGAGTATCCGGTAAGGTGAGAGATCACTTTATCGGATACTTTTTGTATAGAAAAAGCTAACATGACAAGCTTTTATCCATTTCTCAAAAGTATTTGTAGATACTGCACAGTCCAAGTGGGAAGTTTGTAATAGACTAATACAACTCAATTGGAGATGTGGACTCGTTTAAAGTGCAGATAAGTAATAGTTATAATATCTATATTGTGTTAGTATATTTAATGTATTAAAAAGTTTAAATAAATGGAGGCATGGTTGTGAGCGGCAAATTGAGGAATATGACAGCTATATACTTATTGAAAGGCGATAAGGTACTTCTTTTATATAGACAGGGCGGGAGAGTTGTTAATGATGTGTGGACCGGATCGGCAGGTGGCCACTTTGAGGAGAATGAGCTTAATGATCCTGAGGCTTGTATTATAAGAGAGATGGGAGAGGAACTTGGGCTAAAAGAGGATGATATTGAAGGGCTTACTCTTAGATATGTTACCCTTAGATATACCAAGGACGAGATAAGGCAGAATTATTACTTTTTTGCCAAGTTAAAGGATGATTACGATGATGAGCTTAAATCTAACGAAGGAATAAGTAAATGGTTTCCTATTGATGAAGTATCAGATCTGCCTATGCCATTTACTGCAAAGTTTGTGGTAGATCATTACTTTTCAACAGGGCGATCAACTGACAAGATGTATGTAGGTGTAACAACGGACGAAGGGGTGGACTTCTCAGTGCTTAGTAGTACGTGATTTACTGGATGCTTAAGCCGTTTTGGATTAAAATTGACACGGTATCGATAACAGTAGTAATATTTTTAATGAAGTAAACGAAATATCGATAATACGTCTGTTTGCAAGCGGTATGAGGTTAAATAATTATGGAAAAAAGATCAAATTATACAAGATTAGGAAAAAAACTATTATCACTTATATTATGCTTACTTCTAATAACAGGCTGTGCTGACATATCCCTTGGGAATAATGGAAATAGTCAGGATGTAGATACATCCAGTGAAGAACAGTCTCAAGATACTGAATCCGTAACAGATGCGGATGAACATAATGAAATTGAAACAGATGATTCTAAATCTTCGCTAATATCTACGTCTTTAGTTGCATCATCTACAGATAATGAAGATGGTACAGGCAAAGCAGATAAGAACAGCAAAGATAGTAAAGATAACAAAGATAGTAAAGATAACAAAGATAGTAAAGATAACAAAGACAGCAAAGACAGTAAGGCAGGTTCCGCTGCGGAAGACGAAAATATCTTTGCTGTAATGCCGGAATTTTTCTATTTCTCCAGTGGTGCAGGCGGATGGAGCACAGATATAACGATCTCTGAAGACGGCTCTTTTGACGGATCTTATTATGATTCTGATATGGGCGATACGGGAGAAGGATATCCTAATGGCACGATGTATGTCTGTGATTTCACAGGTAAGTTCGATGTACCACAGCCTACAGATGATGAGTATATATATACTACAAAGCTCTTAGAACTCACCCTTAGAGACGCTGACAAAGTCGGAACCACAGAGATAGAAGATGATACCAGATATATATATACCGAGCCTTATGGATTTGATGATGCTGATGAGTTCCTTATATACCTTCCCGGAGCATCACTTTCTGCCATGACAGAGGAATGCCTGTCTTGGGTAGATGTAAGGATGGATGGTATAGAAAAGCTTCCTGTTGACTACTATGTTCTTTATAATGTCGGCGGCGCAGAAGCTTTTAACGGAATAAAAGATGACTCCATATGGACTCAGGATTTCCAATATCAATATGGTGATGCTTATGTGAGTTTTAGTCCGGCTTATTATATGGGAAGCCATTTCAGCTTCTATGTAGATGATGATTCACCGGCGGCTTTGTCTCTTAGCATACCATGGGACGGAGTTAGCGAAGAAGCCATGGAATGTGAGGAAAGCTGGGAATCAGATCCTGAGACTTATTACGTCACTATCAAGAAAAAAGATGATGAGACCTATATCATAACTGTTGAAGGCATCTCAGATAAAGAGTTTGATTTTTCGCCTTGGGGTGGAACAGAACCCGGAAAGTTTAGTGCTGAATTTGTATTGATCGAATCAGACTGATTCAAAAAAGATATTCAAAAAAGATTATTGGGACAGTTTAAATGACAGGAAGTCAAAGTCATTGGAACTGTCCCTTAATTTATACTTTATTAAGTCGTTTTTTTATTAAACAGAAATTTTTTATATTTTTTCCAAAAATGTATTGACCTTCCACCTTGTGGAAGGTTTATATTTCAAGTAAAGGCAAGGCCAAGTCTTAATGAAAAAGCCGCAGTTCTTATAAGAAAAATATGTAATCTGATAAGGAATGCAAATCTAATTCAGAAATACAAAATCTAATTAAGAAATGCAAAATCTAATTAAGAAATGCAAAATCTAATTAAGGAATGTAAATCTAATTAAGAAATGTAAATCTGATTTTGGAATACATTTTTTCTTAAAAGAATAGAAAGGCTTATAGGAGGATAGACATGGGAACAGTATCGACATTATCAATTATAGGAATGTGCTTTAGTCTTATAGTATCAATCGGAGTTCCGATCGGGCTGATGATCTATGCATTTAAGAAGATGAATGCCAAGCTGATCTGGTTCGTGATAGGAGCAGTAACATTTGTGCTGTTTGCGCTTATATTAGAACAGCTCCTTCATTATGTGATGGTCAACCGTTTTGGAGAGGCGCTGACCGGCAATCTCATCTTAATGGCAGTATATGGAGGACTTGCTGCAGGTATCTTCGAAGAAGTTGGACGATTCGTTTCAATGAATCTGTTCAAGAAAAAGGCCCTTAACAAGCAAAATGCATTTATGTATGGAGTAGGTCATGGAGGAATAGAGGCAATACTCATCGTAGGTCTTACTTCCATATCGAATCTGGTCACTTCTATTATGATCAATCAAGGCACCTTTGAGGCTACTCTTTCAGGGCTTGATCCGCAGGTCAAGGAGCAGACAATGGCGCAGATATCTCTTTTATGGACCACAAACCCATTAGACTTCTACTTAGGTGGAGTTGAGAGAATATGTGCTATAGTGCTACATATATGCTTGTCTTACATAGTATATAAAGCTGTGAAAGAGCACAAAATCTATCTTGTAGCCCTTTCAATAATGATACATGCATTGGTAGATTGCATCACAGTGATAATGGCAGCATATCTTTCAGATTATATGATCGAGCTGGTACTTGTGATCGTGAATGCAATTCTTGCTGTAATCGTATATAAAAAGTATTTAGAAGATATAGAAGTTTGAAAGTGTTCCACTTTCAAACCCAAATTGGTGTCGCGAGCTCCACCAATTTGAACCATTAGTCACTCGTTTCACTCGCGACATGAGGTTAAAAATAAATAATGAAACTGTGGAGAACGCATGAAGATCAATCAAGTTGAAGAGCTGGTAGGAATTACTAAAAAGAATATTCGCTTCTATGAAGAGCAGGGGCTTATCAGTCCGGAGCGAAACAAAGATAACGGCTACAGAGACTATTCTCTAAAGGATGTTGATATCCTTAATAAGATCAAGCTTTTGAGAAAATTAGAGGTTCCGATCGAGGAGATCAGGAAGCTTGAAGCAGGAGAAGTGTCTATGACAGACTGCCTGGACAGGCATATATCCTATTATACACATCGTCAGACAGAACTTGATACTATGAAACAGATGTGCAAAGAGATTATGGAGGCTCAGGATACTTTTGATGATCTGAAGGCAGACTCCTATCTTGAGGATATGACAAAACTTGAGAAAGGAGGCGTTAGGTTTATGGATGTTAATAAGACTGATATTAAGAAAACTAAACGGGGGCCTATTATCGCAGCATGTGTCAGCATTACTTTTTTCATAGCTATGATCATAATCATAAGCTGGGCATCTATGACTGACCCTGAAACACCTTTTGGATTTATTGCGATCATAATATTGTTATTCGTAGCGATGATCGTTGGAACAATTGTAGCTTTAAAACAAAGATTAAATGAAATTGATGGAGGAGAGATCGATGAAGCTCGTAAGTATTGAAACCATCCCTGGACAGAACTTTGAAGTGCTCGGAATAGTAAAAGGAACTATAGTGCAGTCCAAGAATTTTGGTAAGGACTTTATGGCCGGCATGAAGACACTTGTAGGCGGCGAGATCAAGGGTTATACGGATATGCTGGTAGAAGCAAGGCAGATCGCTACTAAGCGTATGGTGGATGAAGCGCAAAGCCTCGGCGCTGATGCAATAGTAGGCGTAAGATATACATCTTCATCTGTAATGCAGGGCGCTGCAGAAGTTATGGCCTATGGAACAGCGGTTAAGTTCATCTGATAAGTCTGTATGATTTTTGTTATATTATCTACATCATTATAAATCTTGACAATGGCCAAGGTAACTGTTTCTAACAAAAATAGTTACCTTGGCGTTTTCTATATCTTATAAAATCTATAACTACTGACGATATATATAGATGATATCTATGATTGTCACATGAAATTTGAAAAAGGAACATTTTCAAACTTATTTCAAAAATGGAGAAAACTATGGATATGAAAGACAAACACATCTATGAAAGTAACATCTTAGCATTCAAATTCGGCCTTATCATCCAGATCTTCGAGCTTCTTGCTACATTCCTTTATGCTTCTGACAGAGTAGGCTTTATTAACACCACTGTCATGGGAACTTTACAGGCGATCATACTGATAGCCTCGATAGTATTTTTTGCCTTATATAAGAAGAGAACAAGAGGCCAGTACCTGATGATGGCATGCATGATACTAAGCTACCTTGTAGTCATGACAGGATCAGTCCACATAACCTACATGTGGGCATTTGGTCCTGCGCTCCTAATACTGGTTCTTTTGTATTCTGATACAAGACTTACTTTCATAACATCAATAGGTGTTCTTGCAATCAATATCCTGTACGTGCCACTGTTTTTCACATATTCTGTTGAAGTTGAAGATAGAACCTTCGCTGTAATAACTGACGCGGTATTTGCGCTTCTTCTGTCATTCATGGCGATATTCTATGTAAGGTTAAATAGCAGGCAGAACTCTGAGAACATAGACGAGATAGAAGCAGTTGCTGCCAAGCAGCAGGAAGATGCAGAAGTTATCAGGAATATCAGTACGCAGATAGGCGAGAAGCTCGAAGTTGCCAATACCGCCATGGAAGCTCTCGCTGAGAAGGTCACAGATAGCGCCGAAGCATCAAGCCAGATATCTACAGCTATAACCAATACAGCAGAAGCTATACAGACTCAGACACAGATGAACTCCAGTATCACCTCCTCCCTTGAAGACATAGCACATCAGTCAAGAGCTATGCGTAGGAACGCAGGTGAAGTCACAGACAACATCAATGAAGGCAATAAACTTGTAAAGACACTCAATGCCAAGTCCAAGGAGACTTCTGTCATTAATTCAGAAACCGCAGTCATGACCACAAATCTCCAGGAATCTGCCGGCACTGTCAAAGAAATCGTTGATACAATCTTAAATATATCCGGTCAGACTAACCTTCTTGCTCTCAATGCATCTATAGAAGCTGCAAGAGCCGGCGAAGCCGGTAAAGGCTTCGCTGTAGTAGCTGATGAGATAAGAACACTATCTGAAAATACCAAACAGTCTGCAGAGCAGATCTCCAGCACCATTGATGATCTTCTGGCAAAAGTAGGAACCGCTGCTGCCAATATGCAAAAGAGCGTAGACTCAGCCACAGAGCAAGGTGAGCTCATAACAGAAACAGGCGAGAAGTTTGAAGTAATCCTTGAGAAAGTATCAGAACTTACCACAAGAGCCGGTAAGATCTCTGACAACGTAGAAGAATGCGTAGAAGCTAATGTCAAAGTCATGGACGCCATCAGTAACCTCTCAGCAACTTCCGAAGAAGTCGCTGCGTCTGCTCAGTCCAGCATAGAGATAAGCCGGAACTGCGAAGATGATATGAAGGCAACTGAAGATATACTCCATGAGATCCTTAAGATAAGTCGGAGTAGATAATCTCAATATAAGCCAAAGAGGTACTATATGCCTAAAAAGATTAAAAGATACCTGCTAAAAAGAAAGATCAAAAGAGCCATAAACAGAAAGTGTAAAAGCTTCAAAAAGCATGGAGCCTTGCTTCTCATCCTATTATTGCCTATAGTCATCCTCATAGTTTTGAAACTTATCAGGAAAAGAGCTAAGAAAAAGCTTAAGGAGACTATCAAAGGTAAAGTCAAAGAGAAGATCGACAGTAGGAGGCAGAAGGATAAAAAGGAGCAGGAAGATTAGGAATAAGTAATAAATAGTTTCTATATATAAACTATAGAGTGAATATACTGGCAGGATAGATCACAAGGCTGATCCAAAGCGATTTGGGGCGGCCTTGTTTTTACAGTAGCATTTTTTCTACGAGGGAAAAGAATATGAAAGATGATGATGCCTTTGAAGCCATCGAAGAAGCCGATAGAAAAGTTGAGGACTGTGAAGCGCGGTTAGATTCTTATTTCTGATGCAGGATGGATACTGTGATTTTGTAAAGAGGAGGAATGACAATGTTCTATTTTCTTGTTGCACCTTATCTTGTTTATAACGGAATACTTATAGCTGCAGCTGTTATACCTGCGATATTTCTGATGGTAAAGGTATACAGGTCAGACAAGCTTGAGAGGGAGAGCCCATATATGATATGGACTTTGATAAAAGCAGGTATATTGTCATCGCTGCTTGCACTCGTTGAGGAGCGAGTATTGTCTGCTATATTGGGGCTTGTAGTTCCGTATGAATCGCCACTATATAACATAATCCTTTACTTTGGCATTGTTGCATTTGCTGAGGAAAGCTCGAAATATTTTTGCATGAAAAGACAGACATGGAGCAGCTGGGAGTTTAATTGCCAGTACGATGGAGTTGTATATGCAGTTTTTGTTTCCCTTGGATTTGCATTGTGGGAGAACATCAGCTATGTTATGATTTATGGCTTTGGAACTGCCATAGTAAGGGCTGTCACAGCAATTCCGGGGCATGCCTGCTTTGGTGTTTTCATGGGAATCTTTTATGGGATTGCAAAGAGACTTGACTACAGAAACGAAAATGTTGGTTCAAAGCTTTGCAGGATATTTGCAGTTGTAATTCCGGCTCTTTTACATGGAGCATATGATTATATTGCTACTATGGAATCGCAGGATGGGAACGGTTATTTCATCGGGTTTGTGGCTGTGATGTTCCTGCTTTCCTATGTTCTTGTTGGTAGGACTGCCAAGGCTGACAGACCAATATATTAAAACAGTAGGAGATAGTAATGCTTGAATTTTTAAAGATACCCATATAGAAGCATCCGTAGATGAGGTGTATGACTTGGGTGATGTGAACAGGGCACTGAAGAAGGTGGCATCCGGTGGGTCGAAAGGAAAGACAATATTGAAAATATCGTAACAATAAGTTTAACAGAAAAATGTTATTGAAAAAAAAGTAGCTTTTGTTATAATGAAACTAACAGGAGCTCCCACACCTCTCTTTGAAGTGTCCAATGGGAGCACATTTTTATTTTAGGGGTTATTATGCAACTTAAAAAGTCTAAGACTTATAAGGAGCAGGTTGAGATATTAAGAAATAAGGGACTTAAGATTAACGACAGTGGTAATGTTATCTCGTTTCTCAATCATGTAAACTATTATAGGTTTTCGGGATATTTTCTTCCGTTTATTTCAAAAACAGACAAAAAATTTCATGAAGATACAAGTTTTGAGCAATTAGAGAATATATACTATTTTGACTCTGAATTAAGAAAGTTGATAATGGGAACTATAGATGAAATAGAGATATACTTAAAATCTCAGATTTCATATTACCATTCTCAGAAGTATGATGCAGAAGGCTATACAGATAGTACAAATTATAATAGCAAACATAACCACAATGCCTTTTTACAACGTGTGTCAGCTTGTATAGCTGAAAACCAGCGTACACTTGTTGTAAAGCATCATATGAATAATTATGGTGGGCATTTTCCTATATGGGTATTGATCGAGTATTTTTCTATTGGAATGCTTTCATATTTTTATCGTGATCTACCTAATATAGATAAAGCGACTATTGCACAAAATACATATGGTGTGAATTATCAGGTACTCGATAGTTGGTTTAGGTGTCTTACTGATTTACGAAATAAATGTGCCCATTATTCTAGATTGTACTATTGGATATTCACAGCGTTACCTAGGATGCCACAAGGTGAGAAGTATATTCCTACTAGGAGATTATTTGCGCAGCTATATATGCTGAAGCTGATGTATCCGGATCATAAAAAATGGAACGAGGAATTTGTAAAGCCGTTGGCAAAACTAATGAGAAAGTATAAATCAGACATAGTAATGGCACATATTGATTATCCATATAAATGGAAATCGATGTTGATGTATAAATAGTTGTCCGCTATTTCTTAACCCCTTCACCCCAAACTATGTAATAAGGGGTAAACATATCAAAGCCCAGGATCTACGCAGTATGTTTAAATTGTTTGCGGTAGTACCGCATGTGGAGACTGTGGTCTTGCTTACTAAGACAAGTCTGAGTACTGATAATTATCGAAGGCGTATATCTTTGTCCGGACTTGGTGAAGCTAGGACACATTCCGCTTAGTAGCCCTCAACAATATTTTTAAGTCTTAAACAAATCTTAAACATTTAGCCACTTGGAACTTAATGATTGAAACTCTACAATGGACGATGTGGTGAGCACAAATGAGTTTTGACCCTAACAGATCTGTTTATGATATATATCAAGTATAGGGAGAGACTATAGCACTTGTAATTCGCAAGATGCTTTTGACCAAAAAGATTATGAGTAAACTCATCATTTGTGACGATATACCCATCATACTTCAAAAAAGACAATAGAGATTGGAGACATAATTATGAAGAAAAAATTAGAGGCAGTTTTATTATCAGCAGTAGTATGTTTTTCTATCGTTGGATGCTCAAAGACAGGTAGCGATACAAATAGCGACGCCGAAAATGCTGAAGTAGTATCAGATGATCAGGTTGAAGATGAGACTGGTGACAATGCAAGCGCCCCTGTAACATATGAATCTACAGATGAAAGGGCAGATACAACCCTGTCAAATGGAACTATTGAGATCTCATTATATGACGATACAGATGAAGTATTAGCCAAGCTTGGTGAAACAGATAAAGAGGATGAATTTGGCAACCTCGTATATGATGATTTTACTATCCAGCTTTTTGGAGAAGGTGACAACAAGGAACTCTCCGGTATCTTTACATATAGCAAGAATGTAAAGACCAGCAAGGGAATCTCTGTAGGTGATTCTTATGACGATGTTAAAGCCGCTTACGGTACACCTTCTTTTGAGTCAGACGATGCAGGTTATACAACAGCCAACTATATAATCTCGGGATTCACACTTGGATTTACAATCGAGAATGATGTTGTGACATCTATCTCTTTCACAGCTGGAAAGGGTTGATACTGAAAATAATAGCAGTCCAATAGATTGGGCTGATAATAATATAAAGACTAAAATCAGGACGAAATGTAAAATAATGGAACTTTGTGGTTAACAGCCATGA
This sequence comes from Butyrivibrio sp. TB, assembly GCF_900110805.1. Taxonomy (NCBI): domain Bacteria; kingdom Bacillati; phylum Bacillota; class Clostridia; order Lachnospirales; family Lachnospiraceae; genus Butyrivibrio; species Butyrivibrio sp. TB. The sequence goes on from NZ_FOER01000001.1 coordinate 296,293, forward strand.
GGTTCTATTTTTGATGTTTCGAATTGTAGCTGTAGGCATTTTGTTTTTCCATAGACCTCCTTGAAGAAATATTAAGTTTAATGGATTATGTGGATTAAAGCCGGACATCGGCTTGATGTAAGAGAATACTTCCAATATCATTTTTATAGAAAAGAAAGATATTATCAATAAAATATAGTAATATATATACGACAAGAATATCAGTAGCATAAACATCCGGGAGGTGTTAGCTTTGTTTGAAGATAAAACTCTATATATTAAGCAGTTAAAACCATATCTATACCTTTTTGATGAAAACCATGAATGTACAGGTTATCTTGTAATTGGGGATAAGAAGGCAGCGCTCATCGATACCATGATGGGTTATCACAATTACAAAGAAGAGATCAGGAAGATCACAGATAAGCCTGTTATGGTCATAAATACTCACGGTCACCCGGACCATATTTATGGTAATGTATTCTTTGATGAAGCATATATAAGTTCTAATGATCTTGATCTGGCGATTGATACCTGCAAGGATCCTGAATTTGTAGAAGTGTGCGAGGAAGAAGGCTTTTCAATGCCGCCTTTTAAAGAGATAAAGGGCGGAGATGTTGTAGATCTTGGAGGCAAGACTCTTGAAGTTTATGATATCCCAGGGCACACCCCGGGCGGAATTCTTCTTTTGCTCAAAGAAGACAGGATCCTCTTTACAGGAGATGCCATCAATCACCACCTTTGGCTTCAGCTCCCTCATACTGTGCCGTATGAGCAGTGTATTGAAGGCATTGATAAAGTTCTTTTCCTGGAAAAAGAAGCAGATGTAATCTTGCATGGACATGCCAGAGACTACGATGATATCTCACTTATGCGCTGTGTAAGAGATGCTATCCAGGAAATATTAGATGGCAAGAATGATGCAGATACAGACTATACCTGGTTTATGGGCGTTTGTAAGCAGCACCCTTTTAAGGTCGAAGCGGGCAAGCACTATCAGCAGGAAGATCACGTAATTGTTTATGATCAGTCAAAACTTAGTTGAATACATTTATTATTCCGTACTTGTATGAAATTCATATAAGGGCAATATCTGCGTGGCGACTTTAAATATAGATAATTCGATTTGTTTAAGATGATTATATGATATATGAAATGACACGATAAAATACGACTGGGAGTGACGCGGCATTATATGGAATATTTCTGGAAGCAGCAGGATGACATTCCATCCGGGATGGGGTATCCGCTTTTTGGAGAAATTCATATTTTCAGTTCTGTAATTACTATACTTATAGTATTAATACTGATCAATCATCTTTTGAAAGTTTGCAGTAGGAAGAGGATGTTTATAATAAAGCTTATTCCTGTTGTCATGCTTTTAATGGAATTGTTTAAAGATTCATTTTTGATAAGTGTTCACAGATTTTCTGTAGTCTACTTACCGTTCCATGTCTGTAGTATAGGGATATTCATATTTTTGCTTAGAGAATATCTGCCATGGAAATGGGCTAAAGATTTCTTTGGAGAACTGGCTTATGTGCTTATCATGCCAGGATCTATAGCGGCACTTCTTTTTCCAGACTGGACTATCTATTATCCTGTTCTTAACTTTATGAATCTATATAGCTTTGCATGGCACGGGGCTTTGATTCTGTACCCGCTTTTGTTACGAATATCGGGTCTTGTTAAGCCGTCAATTAAGCATATCTACCAGCCTATACTTTTTCTGTTGGTGACAACACCTTTGATATATGCTTTTGATAAGCATTTTAATTGCAATTTCTTCTTTGTGAACTGGCCTGTGCCGGGGAGCCCGTTATCTTATTTTGCATCTTTACTGGGTAATCCCGGGTATCTTATTGGATATGCAGGGCTTGTACTGATAATACTTATTATTGTTTATGGAATAGATCTTCTTATAAAGACTATACTTAAGGATTAGAGGGGAAGTAGATTTTTTGATATGTTACTTTAAATTATCAAATTAATGTACAAAAGTGAGCTTTTAACCATAAAATAGTGGATTATTGATGATAAAATATTAATTGAACCTATAACCTTACACAAAAGGTGCCTCTATGGATAATAAGTACAACAAAAGCGAAAATATCATGCTAGAAGGAAGATTAGCAGAATTTGTTGAAGCTTTACAGGATGAGCAATCTGCGATAGAAAAAAACGGGCAATCATCTATTCTTTTACATTCAGGGCAAAGGGTAGAGCATAATGGTGCTGACTTTTGGTATCGCTTTTTGATTGATTACATGCCATCTATTCCAGCAGATACTCCCTGTAATCTCATAGTGGAAAAGAATAGCTATAAGGTCACAGTTGTAAGTGTGGATGAGAGCGAAATAATTATTTCAGCAAAAGAGCCACTGCCGCCTGCTATTGCTTTGGCAAGAATTGAAAATGGTTCTACTGTTTTGATAGAGAGAATGATAGAACGTATTGAAGACAGCTCTTCTAGAGAAAACCCTGTTGGAGAGCGAATGCTCGATATGGAAATACCATTCAAAGCTATTTCCGATGCGAAAGTTGATCAATTCGGGGCCAATTTAAATGAAAAACAAGAGAAAGCGGTTCTTTCAGCCATAACTAATAATATAACCTTCATCTGGGGGCCTCCCGGAACCGGTAAAACCACAGTTATTGGCACAATAATTAAAAACTTGTATAAGAACAAGCGGTCTGTTCTTGTGGTTTCACATACTAATACTGCTGTGGATGGCGCTATAGAGAAAGTATTGGGATGCGGAAGGGATGATAGATCTAATCCTGTATTGCGTATAGGACAGTCTCAAAAAGAGCTTCCTGAATGCGTGTCATTAGAATACCATGTTAAGAATCTTGGTAAAGAGCTTTATGGCAGACAGGAAAACCTAAAAAAGCTTAGAGAAGAGCTTCTTAGTGATGCTCAGAAATTTGAAACAATTATATCTGAGTTTAACCTTATAGAATTGTATGACGAACAAAAGTTTGATAGTACAATCAAGACGATTGCAAAGTTATCAGAAGAAATAAAGACATTAGAAGGCGTTTATTTGGTGCAACAGAAAGAAGCTGATAAATACAAAGAAGACCATCCTGAAATACTAGATTATGAAAGATGCTGCAATAAAAAAGAGCAGTTAAAAAATGATCTTGAAACTAATTCATCTCAAATCAAAGAATTAAAAGAAAAGATAACGCAGTACAAAAAAGGAATTGGTAATGCAAAAGATGAATTGCTGAAACATACGCAGTTTATCTCACTGTCTGAAAGAATAGATTTAATAATGTCAGAAGAGTTTCTGACTGACAACATTAAGGATTGTGAAAATGATATTGTGCTTCTTACAAATGATATAAAAGATGCAGAAACAAAGATAAATGAACTGACAGGCTATATAGAAAAAAATTCTAAGCGTTCATTGACAGCTTTTATCTATAGAAATAAACTTGAAGAATCTGAAAATGAAAGAAAAGAAAAAATAAACAAAAAGAGAGAACTCGAGACCAAACTTGCTGTCTGTCAGGAGATAAAAGATGACTATTCATCTGCACTGAAAATAAGAAGAAGTCTGTGTGCAAGAAGAGCTCAGATCACGCCTTCTTATACTAAGGAGTATTGGGAAGATACTGTTATTAACTACAGTAAAAATCTATCTATAGTAGAAGAAAATTTACAATTAGTTCAAAAGGCTTATGATGAGCTTGATAGGGAATTATCTGCATGCAAATCAGATATAGATAAGCTTTTAGTATCTGTTAACAAATTCAAAGAGATAAATAATACAGTTAAAGCTACAAAATCTAATTTTGATAAAGCTAACAAGAATTATAAACAGATATCACTTAAGTGCAAAGAAGAAATAGAAATCCTTATAAATGCCGGGAGAGGAATCGTTTCATTTAATGATGAAAAAAGCACTTTGGAAAATGCTAAAGACATTATGCATCAAATGGATATTATAGCAAATGATGTTGCCGGTAAGGATAAAGAAGAAATATCTTTAAAGCTCAGAGATACAAGAAAAGAAATATATAAGACAGAAAATGAGATTCGCGAAGTTCAAGAGTTGATAAATAACCTTGAAAAAGAAGCCATTATGAAAGCCCAAATTGTAGGTGCTACATTGACTACTGCTTATCTTAATGATGTGCTACAGGAAAGAGGCTTTGATACGGTTATCTTGGATGAAGCGTCAATGGCTCAGATTCCAGCCCTATGGTGCGCAAGTTATGCTGCCAAAAACAACATTGTTATAGTAGGAGATTTTCTTCAGCTTCCGCCTATTGTAATGGCAAATACCCCAATGGCACAAAAATGGCTTAAAAGGGATGTTTTTGCTGCTAGCGGTATTCAGGAGTCTGCCAAAAAAGGTAATGTTAGTCCAGATAATTTTATAATGCTCGATAAGCAATATCGTATGGAAAGCGAAATTGCTGACATTGCAAACTTATACTATAAAGATTATGAAGAATTGAAGTCGCCTGATAATAAGGATGATAGAGTAAAGATTCGAAATACTTTCTATGAGTGGTTCTCTGAAGGAAAGAATGATGAGCATAGCGTGGAAATAATAGATACTAGCGAAATGCATGCTTGGGTTACATCTGTTCCACGTGGGAGAAACGCTAGTCGTCTCAATTGCTTTAGCGCTGCATTGACAGTGGAGATGGCATTTACTTATGCGCTGAAATACGAAAATTGTAACACTATTGAAAAAAATGAAAGGGATAAACCCAAAGTTTTAATTATTGCTCCATATAAACCACATATTGACAGGGTTACAAAACTCATTGAGCTTGGATACAAGCGATATGGGCTTAATAGTAATTCAAATCTTATCAAGGCAGGGACCATACATAGTTTTCAAGGAAACGAGGCGGACATTGTTATTTTTGATCTTGTAATTGATGAGCCTCATTTTAGAGCTGGACTTTTTTCAGCGGAAAATGATCTTAATGAAAACATGAGAAAACTATTCAATGTTGCAGTTACGAGAGCTAAGTTCAAATTATATCTTGTTGGAAACATTGGATATTGTAAGAAGCGAGCCAAAAACAATGCTTTAAGCGAGTTACTTGAAAGTTTAGTTGATAAAAAGAAATTGCCTCTGCAAAATGCAAACCTGCTATTCCCTAAGCTCGTTATTACAATGCCCAGCAGCAAAAAAGTTGATGGATTAGAAGAGGGCAGTTCCTTTATATGTACAGAAAGTGAATATATGCCAGCATTTATGGAGGATCTTCGCAGCTTTAAGTCAAGGCTTGTAATATTCTCTCCATTTATCACAGCTAATAGACTCGCACAATTACTACCAGAATTTCATGATGCTATTAACATGGGCAAAGAAATAATGGTAATAACAAGGCCGCCATCCGACAGAGGCAAGAGGGAATTGCCAGGTTACATTAAGTGCGTTGATGAGCTTGAAAAAATTGGTGTTAAAGTGATCTATAAAAAGAATATGCATGAAAAGATTGTCATTATCGATGATAGTGCATATTGGTACGGTTCACTTAATACATTAAGTTTTACAGGATTTACCAGTGAAACCATGACTAAATTATGCAGCTCAAAGCTTACAATGGAGATGGAGCAGTTATATGGTATTCCCAAGATTCAAACTGCAATTGATAACGAGTATGAATTAAAGTGTCCTATTTGCAGTGGAAATATGTTTCTTGGCGAAGCTGATAAGGGCGGATTTTATTGGAAATGCGCAGCATGTGGATATAGCCGGTCAATGGATCAGCAGTATCCCGTTGATGGAATATTAAGGTGTCACTGCGGCTCCACATATCATTTTGATATGAAGAATCAACCTCGTTGGGTATGCGATGAAAACAGAAAACATTACCAAAAGATGAGGTATGGAGATCTTAGGCTTGAGAAGATGAAAACGCTGCTCTCAGATAAAGACCTTAAGAGAGTTGAATCTTACTTTGCTGAAAAGAAAGAAGAATTTAATACTCTGAAAAAAGAAAAAACTCAGAAGCAGGCGCTAAAAAAAGAGGAAGTTATAAACAAAACTACACCCAATAAGAAGAATAAAATTGAAGGTCAAATAACACTTGCTGACCTTGGGCTTATGTAGGAAGTGTTCATGTACACAGTGATGGGATGAAGGGCTACTATGATTGATTAGCCATAAAGAAATCGATCATAGTAGTGTTATATAGGTATAACTATAATACTATTGTATAGATTATGAAGTTGCCTACAGCTAATGTGTTATATATCATTGTAGCTGTAGGCATTTGAATAATTGCCCAAAATATTAGTTAATACATACATCCAGTATAAGACTACTGAAACTGATCAGAAAGTCAAATACATATTCACCGGAATTCTTGCAATAGCTTACAAAATCAGGTATATCCAATGTAATATCCCATGTAAGCTTATACGGTGCATCCGGATCTAACGTTGTAATAGTCATACTGACTTTTCTGGCACTTGGATCTGTCATTTTGCGTGCTTTATTTAGGATATCATATTTTTCCATAGACACCTCCTCGAAATAAATATTTAGTTTTGCGTGTTATGTGGATTAAAGCCGGATGTCGGCCAGATGGAAGATCATACTTCCAATATTATTTTTATAGAAAAACCAAACATTGTCAATAAAATATTGTAATATATGCCGTATATCCTATATAATCTACCTTCTATCATATTTTTGTTTTTTTAATGTTGGCCTTATTATAATACTTTATGTCTGAGACACTACAGTATTATTAACGGAGGCTATAATGAGAAACAAAATAAAAAATGTGTTACCGACAGTTTTTAAGGCGGCAGTAATAGGAGCGATATATGCTATTTTCTCCTGGATATACTTCGAACTTGCTATAAGATGCGATTTTTATAGTTGTTTTGCTGGAATATACGATTATTTTGATATATATATTAGTGACGGCGATTTTATATTGTATTTGTATTTTTTTATTTCTCTTATCATCTTTTGCCTTTGTAGAATTATGAATGGTTTTATAAAGACGATTACCTTTCTTTTTTCTTTTACTTTCATAAGTTATGGAATATCAGAGTTTATGTGTCTGTTTACAAGTGATGCATTTGAAAGGCTTGGATATGGTCTTGATTTTTTGTTGCAGACCCTTATCATTACTGCTATTGCAACGCTTTTCCTGATACTATTGGTTGTCAGATTAATATACAGAAGATTACATAATAAGTAACTAAAACTATTCAACTTGGATGGACCAACATCCCCCAAGCTTTTTCGTGGGAAGGCAGCGTGGAATATGGAAACTAAGTCTAAAAAATCAACACAGGAAGAACGTCTTGATTATCTTGTAGAAGAGTTCAAGGCAGATTCTGCTGAATATAAGGAATTACAGACTCCAAACAGTACGGAAGAAAAAAGACGAATCTTAAGGTCACTTATGAATATCCGTATGCCAAAAGAATTGTCCTCTGATGTAATGAAAGTACAGGATGAATATCTGACAGAAAGAGCTGCTGAAAAGGGCGTGGTGAATCTGTCAGACATCCCGGTTATCAGGGATGGACTTTCTATCTGGCAAGGAGATATCACAAGACTTTCGGTGGATGCTATTGTTAATGCGGCTAATTCGCAGATGCTTGGTTGTTTTGTTCCAATGCATACTTGCATAGATAAAGCGGCACCTACCTCAATCACACAGGCATACAACAAAAGAATGGCAAGGTGCTCGTAAACCTTGCATTACCTATGCTTATGCCGGATGAAGACGCTAGGCCAGGAATTAAACTGGAATTTATAAGAAGACAAAAAGGGATTAGTAGAAAAGAACTTGCTGATAAATTAGAAATTGCTCCAGGGGCTTTGTTTAATCTTGAAAATGGATTTAATCCAATCCATTTTGATGATGCATTGAAACTTGGAAATGCACTTGACGTTGAACCAGATATCTTTATTGATGAAAGTGCAAGGTTTTGTGCTTCAGGTTATGGAGAGAAGATAAGAATTATTCGACGAGCTTGTGACGCAACTCAGGAAGAGTTTTCTAAAATGATTGGTGTTACCCGATCGACTTTATCCTGCTGGGAAGCAGAAATTGGTGAGTACCATCCAAGTTCAGTATTCTATTACAAACTGAAAGAAATTGCTGAAGAAAAAAATATAGATATTAACCGTCTTAATAGTGATCCAGACAGCTTCATCGATGATTATGAACTGTTCTTAACAGGAGACTATGGTAAAAAAATAAAATATATCCGTTCTGCTTATGGTGTAACACAGACAGAGTTTTGTAATATGATTGGATATACAAGTGGGACATCATCATGTAATTGGGAATCCATGACTGAGAAACCGCTTCGAAAGGCCTATAATAGGATAAAGTTTGTGGCAGAAGCAAAGGGTATAGACATTAACAAGCTAAATGCTAATCCGGATTATTATAAGGACGAGTATTCAAGATTTGTAGAGAAGAATAGTGGCGCTAAGATTAGATATATTAGGTTGCAGTACAGAGCTTTTACTGATGACTTTGGTAAAATGCTAGGTTGTTCAGGAAATGCTGTTTGTACATGGGAACGAGGTCAATGTATCATGGGGCGCCAGTATTTCGATGAGTTAAAGAAACTTGCAGAAGCAAAAGAAATCAATCTTGAGAGTTTAGATGACAATCCTGATGTATTCAAAGATGATTACGATAGGTTCTGTGTAACAGGTTGTGGAAAGAAATTAAGATATATCAGAAATATCTGTGGAATGTCGGCAGAAAAGTATGCAGAAGTTATTGGAGTAAGCAGGCAAACTATTTTTATCTGGGAGTCTGAATTAGTTCAAAGAGGAACAATCAGAAGACCGGGAAGAGAAAATTTTGAAAAAATCAAACAAGTAGCTATAGAACATGGGATTGATTTAGACACAATAGATGAGGAACTGGCCAAGGTTGATGATTATGAAGTTTTTTGCCAAAACGGATTTGGAGCTAAGATAAAGTCTCTTAGAAATGTATATGGAATGTCACAGCGTGCATTTTCAGAGCTCGTTGGAGTTTCTGTTGAGACGATTAGTAGATGGGAACGTGAGGGCAAAGTTAGAGGAAAAATAGCGTTTCCATCTAAGGAAAGGTTCCGAGAATTTAAGAGATTGGCAGAAGAGAAAGGAGTTGATTTTCTTGAATCATGCTGAGCAAAGAGTATGGATGATTCAGCAACTGCTGGATGAAGATTTAAATTATAAAGGCTATACAATTCCTAATGATACTAATGAGCAGAAAGATATGCTCAGAGCACTTATGAATGTTAGAGAACCTAAGCCTATTAGTCAGGAATTTCTTGATATTCAGGATGAATATCTTAAAGAAGAGAATAATTCTGTAAAAATTACAGATGTGAATGATTTAACTCCTACCAAAAACGATGACAGATTATATCTTTGGCAGGGAGATATAACTGCATTAAGGATTTCAGCAATCACGAATCCTGCCAATGACCGTATGTGTGGATGTTTTCAGCCGCTTCATTCCTGCGCGGATAACATTATTCACTCAAAATCTGGAATTCAGCTTCGCGGCGAATGTTTTAGAATAATGAAAAAGCAGGGACATCCGGAACCTACAGGACAAGCCAAAATAACTCCAGCATACAACTTACCATGTGATTATATTCTTCATACAGTTGGACCAATTGTTCAGGGACCATTAACAAAGAAGCATGAAGATTTGCTTGCTTCTTGCTATAAGTCGTGCCTTGATCTTGCGGATAAGAATGGAGTTACTGAGATAGCTTTTTGCTGTATCTCTACTGGAGTATTTATGTTCCCAAATCAGAGAGCTGCTGAGATTGCTGTAGAGACAGTTAAAAACTGGCTTGATGAGACAGGTAGCGAGATGAAGATTGTTTTCAATGTATTTAAGGACCTTGATTTTGAAATATATGAAAAACTGTTAAATGGTTAAGCTGTAAGGAGTGTTTTATAATGACAACGACTAAGATCAGATCGTTTCAGCCAAATGGATATCAGGAAACAATAAAAAAAGGTTTAAGTGCCATACATAGCTTTAACAGCGGTATGTCCCTTGGGAAGGATGATGATACAGAGCAGCTTGACAGATTAAAAGAAGAAATAAAGACAGCTGATGCTATTGTTATTGGAGCCGGGGCAGGGCTTTCTACTTCCGCAGGGTTTACGTACAGTGGAGACCGGTTTAAAAAGTGGTTTTCTGATTTTGAAGAAAAATATGGTTTTCAAGACATGTATTCAGGCGGGTTTTACCCATACAAAACCAAGGAAGAGTTGAATTACAAAGAGGCATACTGTCCCAGAGAGATAGAAGATAGGAGCGTATGCATTAACAGTGATATAGATGAGCTTTTGGATAAACTGGCATGATTTCAGAAAAAGAAAGATATTATCGGTATTAGAGATAGAAGGAGAAGACACAAGTAATGAGTGGTGCGAGTCAGTTACGGATGAGGACTATTTGAAAATTCAGTAAAAGTACAGGCATATTAGGAAGAGATAAAGGCTTAGGGCGTATAGACCATATGGTTTATACGTCTTTTTCTTTTACACCGAATTATCTGCTTGGGGTTGAGGAAAAGGAAGAGGATGCTTTTGATATGGAAATGAAGAATTTACTGAGGCGGATAACAGATGATAGGGTAAAGGCAATATTGGTGGCACAGATAAAGGCAGTAGCATATATTTAAAATTTGACTCGCTTGTACAAAAAATTTGTGCCAGATGCACCGCAAAGTCACACAAAAGTAGCATCGGTGATACTATGTTTCAAAAAACTGCGTACTTGTGGGGCTTTGTATATTTCCTATATCATATGCATTGTAACGAAGAGATATGTGTGAAATATAGGAGGTGCTAATAGATGAGTACAATAATTGAAAAATTCATGACACAGGTAAATGAGAATAAAGATGCTTTAGCAGTTTTTGATAATGAAAGAAATCTTAGTAGAAAGGAATTGCTTTTATTGGCAGATACAATAGCTGCAAGACTTCCCAAAGGATGCAAAAGAGTAGGCATAATGATGAACCATTCAGTTGAAATGATAGCATCCATATTTGCAGCATTGAGGGCTGGAGCAGCATATATACCTGTTGAACCATTTTTTCCAAAGGAAAGAATTAGATACATGATGGAAGAGGCTGAGGTGAGCGTGCTTATCACGAACAGAGAGTATGCAGACAGATTTCCCAAGTTAACAAATATAATTGTAGACAAAGGATTAGCTATAGAGGAAACAGCTGTAGGTGATGCTGAATATGACGAAAAGGATTTGGCTTATATCCTTTATACATCAGGAACTACAGGGAAGCCCAAGGGTGTTTCTGTAACGAATGCAAATGTATGTCATTATGTGAGAGCATTTTGCAATGAGTTTCACCCAGCCTGTGGCGATATAATGCTTCAGCATTCTGTTTGTTCTTTTGATATATTTGTTGAAGAGGTATTTACAACTCTTTTATCAGGAGCGGCCTTGGCTATTCCATCGGATGAAGAAAGAGCAGATGTTAAGAAGCTTATCGGATTTATCAAAAGAAATAATGTGACTATGCTTAGCGGCTTTCCATATCTTTTACAGGAAATCAATGACCTTCCGGAAATACCTAAGAGTTTGAGACTCCTCATAAGCGGAGGAGATGTTATAAGAGCTTCCTATATTACAAATCTTCTTGGAAAGGTGGAAGTTTACAATACCTATGGTCCTTCCGAGACCACAGTGTGCGCTTCTTATTGCAGATGCACCAAGGATAATGTCCTTGAAGATGGCACATTCCCTGTCGGAAAGTCTGTGCTTGGAACAGAAATCAAAGTCATGGATGAGGAAGGAAAAGAACTTCCAGATGGAGAAGTCGGAGAAATCTGCATTTTCGGAGGCGGCGTTTCTAACGGGTATATAGGAAACCGTTTTGAGGAGAATAAAGCATTTGTAAATACTGCAAACGGAAGAATGTATAAAAGCGGTGATCTTGGTTACTATCTGCCAGATGGCAACATTGCTTTTCTTCACAGAAAAGATACCCAGATAATGATTAAGGGAAAAAGAGTTGAGGTAAGTGAAGTTGAAAATATCCTTACCAAGTCAGAGCTTATCAAACAGGCATATGTTGCACCAAAAGTTGATGACAATAATCTATCCTACATGGTTGCCTATGTAGTGCCGGAAAAAGAGAACGTCAAACTTGCGGATATTACAGATTACATGAAGGATTATCTGACAGATTTTATGATTCCGGAGTATTTTGTTGAGCTTAAGCGCCTTCCACTTAATGCAAACGGTAAGGTTGATAAAATGGCACTTCCAAATGTTTTAAGGAAGGTGGCAGCGTGATAGATAATAATATAGCGATAAAAGAGCTTAAGGCAGATGATATGGAACTTTTGCTTTCACTTAGAATGGAGGTTTTGTCAAATGTCTTTTTTCAGGAAAAAGAAAAGCTCTCGGATGCTGAGTGGAATGATATCAGAAAAGAAAATGAAGAATATTATCAGGAAGAGCTTAAAAAGGGCGGTCATGTGGCTTGTGCAATATATGTGTCAGGAGAACTGGCAGGATGTGGCGGAGTTTGCCTGTATAGAGAGATGCCATCTCCGGACAATCGCAGCGGCAAATGTGCCTATCTTATGAATATATATGTCAGGCAGAAGTACAGAAGGCAGGGACTGGCAAAGGAGATATGCAGATATCTTATAGAGAGGGCGGCAGAGAAAGGTGCTGAAAAGATCTATCTTGAGAGCTCCGATATGGCCGTTGAATTATACAGATCCCTTGGATTTGAAGACATGAATGGCTACATGAAATTAAATACGATAAAATAGATTTATGTAATATCGTAAATCTTGTTTGGAACGGAGGTTTTATATGTTTTTCAAATCGTTATCTGATAATACACAAAAGAGGCTGATCCGTCGTCTTGAGGAGGTCAATCATGATATCAGGACACGCGGCATCAGTCGATCCGACAATTCTCATTCCGCTATTGCAGGGATTCAGGACCTCTTGACAGGATATAGCTACGGCGAGTTCTATGACTGGGATCTTTATTATGAAAATCTGTATCTTTCACATTTTGGTATTGCCCGTTACTGCCGTACGAATTTTGAGGCATTCCTGGACCGGCAGCTCGAATGTGGTTTTGTCGCACGCACGATGATGGAACAGCGAATGAGGCAGCATTTCAAACCTTTTCTTGCTCAAATCGCCGTCTTAGGTTCTCGTCAGTTTGGCCGTTTTGAATGGCTGAAGGACCGTTATTATCAAAGGCTGATAAAATATCTGGATTACTGGTGCTGGTTCTGCGATTTTGATAAAAATGGACTAAGTGTGTGGGACAGTGCTGATCATTCCGGGATGGACAATCAGGATCTTAGGGCAGGACATATTTACAGCATGACGATCGAGGGGGTTGACCTGAACAGCTATCTGGTCCGCGAGTTTGATGCAATGTCTGTCATTGCGGAGGGACTGGGGCTGGAGGAAGATGCTTCTCAGTGGAAAGAGAAGGCTGCTGCCATGCGCGGAAGAATCAACGATATTATGTGGGACGAAAAAGACGGCTTCTATTATGACCGCAATGAAAGGACGGGTGAGCTTGTACGTTACAAGTCAGCTTCATCTTTTATGGCTCTATGGGCAGGTGTTGCGACCCAAAAGCAGGCAGACCGCATGATCAAAGAGCATCTTTTAAATCCTGAGGAGTTCTGGTTGGAATACCCCCTTGCATCCTGGGCAAAAAATGAAAAAGGATACTATCAACAGCGCCGCGGGGTTGAATGCACCTGGATGGGAGCTTGTTGGATCCCGGTTAATTACTCAGTCATGCATGCGCTGGTAAGATACGGGTATCAGGAAGAAGCAGCGGAACTTGCCAGAAAGAGTTTTGAAATGGTTTTGTCGGAAGACGCCACCCGAGAGTATTATAATGCCGAAACCGGTGTAGGGCAGGGGCTGAATCCTTTCTGGGGATGGTCAGCTCTTGCATATGCCATGCCTTTTGAACTCGAAGCCGGATATGATCCAACTGATCCGCATGCTGAAATCATACCGCTTCTCTCCGATATAACGGGGGTTGAATATCGCTTTGACAGATAATAACCGTTTGAAGTGATCCGTCGAGCAGCGTATCAGCAACGCCTCCGCTGCCCTGACGTTCATGCCATCCTTCTAAAGAGACCCTCGGGCAGTCGATGAGGAATTTAGAAAAGAGATGGATCGTGGTGCAACCATAGAAAAGAGACTGGATACAATGAAGCAGCTTTATGAAGCAGGAATAAAGACTACTTGCTTTATTTCGCCAATCTTCCCCGGGATTACAGATGTTGAAGCTATTATTGACAGGGCTAAGGACAGATGCAATCTTGTGTGGCTTGAGAATCTTAATCTCAGGGGAGACTACAGAGTTGTGATCATGAACTGGATTCATGAGAATCATCCGGAGCTTGATGAATTATATTATCAGGTTATGATATGTGTGCTTGACAAAAATACTCCTATATGGTAGTATAAAACTACGATATAGGAGTATTTAATTATGAAGACAAATGGTGGATTTCTTGTTACAAAAATAAAACAGCTGGGTGATCGTATATTTGAAAGGATACTGGCAGAAAAAAACATTGATGCATTTAACGGAGCTCAGGGAAGGATTCTTTATGTCTTATGGCAGGAAGATGGTGTTCCTATTAAAATTATTTCCGAGAAAAGCGGACTTGCAATTACTTCACTTACGACCATGCTTGAGCGGATGGAAAAAAACGGACTGATAAGCCGCAAAACTGATGAAGCTGATAAGAGAAAAACTCTTCTGTTCCTCACAGATAAAGCCAAAGAACTTAAAGAAGCTTATGACTCCGTATCCAATGAGATGGGGAATATTTATTATCGTGATTTTACGGATAAAGAGATTCTTCAGTTTGAAGAGTATCTTAACCGCATCAGGGTAAACCTTGAGGAATGGAGTGACAAATGAGTATCTGTATTAAAGATCAGATTCAGAACATGAATCTTGTTATAGGGTGCACTGTTGGATGTCCGTACTGCTATGCCAGAAACAATACGAGGCGTTATCACATCATAGATGATTTTGAAAAGCCACAGTTTTTTCAAGGAAAGCTTCGTATGATGGAAAAGAAAAAGCCGCAGAATTTTCTGCTGACCGGCATGAGCGATCTCTCGGGCTGGCATGAGGAATGGAGAGAGGAAGTCTTTAAAAAGATAGCAGAGAATCCTCAGCACCAGTTTCTTTTTCTTACCAAACGACCAGATCTTCTGTCTTTTGAAACAGATCTTGATAATGCATGGTTTGGCGTTACAGTTACGAGAAAGTCTGAGTTATGGCGTATTGATGCACTGCGGAGCAATGTGAAGGCAAAAAAATATCATGTTACCTTTGAGCCTTTGTTCGATGATCCGGGTAAGGTTGATCTTACAGGCATTGATTGGATTGTGGTGGGAACCATGACAGGTGCAAAGAGCAGGACTGTTAAAACAGATCCCGGGTGGGTTTATTCATTGACAGAACAGGCTCATGAACTGAACATTCCTGTATTCTGGAAAGAAGATCTTGTTCCGATTATGGGAGAAGAAATGATACAGGAAATGCCGGATGCTTTTAACAAAGTGCTGGAGGAACAGAGGATATGGAACAACCAGAAATCAAAGTAAATCATATAGAAACAAAAAGTGTAATGACAAAATCGAATACTCCTATTGGAGGATATTCGGTGAATCCCTATGTGGGGTGTCCCCATGCCTGTAAATACTGCTACGCATCTTTTATGAAACGCTTTACAGGGCATACGGAGGAATGGGGAACTTTCATGGATGTGAAAGACTGGCCTGAAATAAAGAATCCAAAGAAGTATGCCGGCCAGAAGGTAATCATTGGAACAGTTACGGATGGTTATAATCCGCTAGAGGAAACATATAAAAATACAAGAAGACTTCTGGAAGAACTAAAGGACAGTGGTGCGGACATACTTATCTGCACAAAGTCAGACCTTGTTCTAAGAGATCTGGATCTGCTAAAAGAGATCAATGAAAATAGCAGACTTACAGTATCATGGTCAATCAATACTCTCGATGAAGAGTTTAAAGATGATATGGATGCGGCAGTAAGCATAGAAAGAAGGCTTGCTGCAATGAAAGAGGTATATGCGGCAGGCATTCGTACAATTTGCTTCATTTCACCCGTGTTCCCGGGAATTACGGATATAGAAGCAATCATAGACAGGACAAAAGATCAGTGTGACCTTGTATGGCTTGAGAATCTGAATCTTCGCGGAGGTTTTAAGGCAGATATCATGAAATA